>JAEWNN010000037.1 GCA_023457035.1 Verrucomicrobiota bacterium | reverse complement strand
GCGTCCCACCGCGCCCGCCGTCGTCGTGGCCCCGCCGCCGCCCCCGCCGGCGCCGGCCGCCGCCACGCCCGCCGAGATCGAATTCTGGGATTTCCGCTACCGGACGAACCGCACGCCGTGGGATGCCGGCCGCGCCCCCGTGGCCCTCTTGCAGTGGATCGAGCGCAACCCGCCGCGGCGCCGCCACGTGCTCATCCCCGGCTGCGGCCGCGGCCATGAGATCTTCTCGTTCTCCGGCGCCGGCTGGAACACCACCGCCATCGACGTGAGCCCCGCGGCCATCGAGAAGGTCAAGCGCCGCGCCAACCGCGCCCTCGCCAAGCAGATCTACTGCGGCGATTTCTTCACGCACGCCTTCCACCTGCCGCAGTTCGACGTCATCTATCAGCGCGTCTTCCTCAACGCCCTGCCGCCGGCCCACCGGACCGCCTTCGTCACCCGCGTCACGTCCTTGCTCAAGCCCGGCGGCCTGCTCCTCGGCTCGTTCGTCTTCGGCGAACGCGGTACCGAGCCCCCGCACGGCCTGGCCGATGGTGAGGACCGCCGCCTCTTCGAGGCGAACTTCATGCTGGTCGAGGAAGCGCTGGTCACCGACTCCGTGCCTGCCTTCGAGGGCCACGAGCGCTGGCAAGTGTGGCAGAAGCGCTGACCACCTCCGCCGCCCCGGTCACAAACGCGCTCGCCAACCACCACGGCGCCGCCACTTTTCCGCCCATGCACTTCGAGCAACTCCAGCCCGGCCTCAACGTCCCGCCCGCCGCACCGCACCTCGACGACGACGATGACGACGACGACGAGTGCGAGTGTGAAGGCCGCTCCGCCAAGGGGGCCGGCACCATCGCCACGCTCATCCAGCGCAAATTTCTCGAGCAGCGGAAGATCTTCCTCTGGGGCGCCGTGACCGACGCGACCGCCAAGGACATCACCGAGAAGCTGCTGTACCTCGAGGCCATCGGTCCCGGCAAGGACATCACCTTCTACATCAACACGCCGGGCGGCTCCATCACCGCCGGCATGGCCGTCTACGACACGATGAAGCTGATCACCTCCCCGATCACCGTCGTCGTCACCGGCATGGCCGCCTCGATGGGCTCGATCCTGCTCTGCGGCGCCCCGAAGGGCCGCCGGTTGATCTACCCGCACGCCCGCGTGCTGATCCACCAGCCGCTCATCACCGGCCGCATGATCGGCCCGGCCGTCGACATCAACATCCAGGCGCGCGAGATGGAAAAACTCCGCGAGGAGCTCAACCAGATCCTCGCCGCCTCCTCCGGCCAACCGATGGAGAAGATCACCCGCGACACCGACCGCGACTTCTATCTCAACGCCCAAGAGTCAATCGAGTACGGCCTGGCCGACAAGATCGTCGAGAAGTTCTAGGCCCGTCGCGCCACGCGCTCCCCTCTGTTCCCCAAGGCCGGCCCCGTGCCGGCCTTTTTACTACGCACCACCCGCACCGCGGGACGCCAGCCCGTCGTGCCGAGCCGAGCCGGCTTCACTCTGTCGGGCCCCATCTTCCGGTTGTCGGGGCTGAGCTTGCTCAGCCCGCCGGCCGCGCGCTTGCCGAGCGGCGCGAGCTCGCTCGCGCCCTACGCCGACTGCAGGATCAGTCCGTGTGCCCCGCCCCGCCGCGGCCCGCCCGCAGCCGCACCAGCACCGGCCGGTGGTCGCTGGCCGCGCGCACCGCGGGCGAGTCGTGCACCCACATCCTGGCGACGGCGGGCCGCAGGCCGGGCGACACCAGGATGTAGTCCACGCGGCTGAAGACGTCCTGTTTGCGATAGTGGTGGGTCCAGCCGTCGCCGGCGGCGTCGCCCGCCGGCAGCAGCGCCGCGATCGTGGTCCCGCCGCGTGCCAGCAGGGCCTGCACCGGACGGCTGCGGGGCGCGTCGTTGCAGTCGCCGAGCAGCAGGAACGCCGCGTGCTCCGGCCGCGGGAACCGCCGCAGCAGCAGATCGCGCACCGCCGCCGCCTCGCCCAGCCGTTGGGCCGCGGATTCGGGATCCGCCGGATCGTCGGTGTAGCGACTCTTCAGATGCACCACAAAAAGCGTCACCTCCCGTGCGCCGAGCGCCACCGCCACCTCCAGCACCCCGCGGCGCACGAGGTTCGGCGCGCCCCCGCCGCGATGCGGCACCTCCGCGTGCGGCGTCACCCGCCGCAACGGCACCCGCGACAACACCGCCAGATGGCGCTTCGGGTCCGGCCCGTCGAGCAGGGCCCGGTACGGGTAGTTGGCCCCCTCCGTCTGCAGATCGCGCTGCAACTCCTCGAGGTACGGCTCCGGCCCCATCTCCTGGAGCGCGAGCACATCGGGCCCGGCCTCGCGGATCGCCGCCCGCAGCGCCGTCTTGGCCGCCTCGGGCTTCGGATACCCCGTGCGGTACTCGCCCGCGACCATCCGGTCCTCCGCCACGTAGTTCTCCACGTTCCACGTCATCACCGCGAGCTCCGCGCCTGCACCCGCCCACCCCCGCGCCCCGGCGAGCCCGAACACCAGCAGAAGCCACCGGATCTGTCGGCCGCTGGACATCGGTTTCACGGGCCGCACGGGTCCGCGCCCCTGCCGGCCTCGCGGGCGCACTTCACCGGGGAGGACCGGTCTCCGACCGGTCGCCCTGGGCTTGAGTCGGCCGGCAGCGCCGATCTCCGGTCGAAGACCGGGCAGACCGGCGGTTCCGCCATCGCGGCAGGCACAGCCATTCGCGGGCGCGCGGCCATGGCTGGATCGCGTGTCATCGCTCCCCGCCTCGCAGCGCTCGTTCGCGCTCAACCAGCGTCGGATGCGAATAGTGGAAGGTGCTGAACCACGGGTGCGGCGTGAGGTTGGTGAGGTTCTTTTCCGCGAGCTTGTGCAGCGCCCCAACCAGCGGGGCCGGTCCGCCCACCGCCGCCCGCGCGAAGGCGTCGGCCTCGTATTCGTGCTTGCGCGAGAGGGCGTTGAGCAGCGGCGAGAGCCAGTAGGTGGCCAACCCGCCCAGCAGGCCGACCAGCAGCAGGGCCGGCGCGGCCCCGGCGTTGGCGGCGAAGCCGAAGCCGCCGAGGAACCACGGCGCGTGCATCAGCGTGTCGACGGCGAACAACCCGAGCGCGAGGAACGCCGCCGAGACCGCGAGCATCTTCGGGATGTGCCCGCGCTTGTAGTGGCCGATCTCATGCGCGAGGACGGCGGCGAGCTCGGCCGAAGCGAGCTGGGCCACCAGCGTGTCGAAGAGCACGATCCGGCGGAAGCGGCCGAAACCGGTGAAGAAGGCGTTGGAGTGGCCCGAGCGTTTCGAGCCGTCCATCACGTCGATCGCCCGGGCCCGGAAGCCGGTGCGCTCGGCGAGGGCGAGCAGCTCCGTCTTGAGCGCCCCCTCCGGCAGCGGCGTGAGCTTGTTGAACAGCGGCAGGATCAGCTTCGGCGTCAGCACCAGCATCGTCAGCTGGAAGAGCATCACGACCGCGAACGCCCAGAGCCACCACCAGGGCCCGATCCGGGCGACGAGCGCGAGCAGCAGCCACAGCAGCAGGAACCCGAGCGTGGCGGCGAGCGCCGCCATCTTGAGCTTGTCCACGACCCAAAGACGCACGGTGCTCTTGTTGAAGCCGAAGCGCGCCTCCAGCCGGAAGGTACCCCACCAGTCGAACGGCAGCGACGGCACCGCCAACCCGAGCCCGACCAGCACCAGCCAGAGCGCCTGGCTCCAGGTCGCGCCGCCGGCGAGTTCGGTCCACGCGGCCAACGACCACGGCAGCACCCCGCTGAAGACCAGCCCCGCCAGCACCACCGCGCCGTAGAGCTCCTCCCAGCGGGCGAAGGCGTTCTTCGCCAGGCTGTAGTCCACGGCCTTGGCGTAGGTGGGCGCGTCCATTATCCCAGAATACGCCGGCGGCACCGCGCCCGCATGGCGCGCGATCTCCCGCCGGTTGAGCGAGGTGAGCACGACGTCTGCCGCCATTTTCGCGCCGAGCAGCGCCGCCGCGACCAGTTCGACCGGATGCATCATCGGCCGCAGCTTCCGGCCCGCCCCGCCTCCGCGCCAGTGAAAAAGACGGACACCGCCCCGCCCCCCCCTGCCCGGGCCCGATTGTGAGGAACCTCCGAAAAACCGCCCCGCGGCAGGTGCAGTGTCGCCATTTTTCCGAACATGGGCAGGGTTGCGCTCCCCGCTCGTCAGGCCGGCTCCACCCCAACCCCACGCGGTCCCGCCATGCACGCCCTCCCGTCCGTGTCCGCCCCCGCCCCGATCGACCCGATCGTCGACACCCTCCTGCGCCCGGCCGAGCTCGAGGCCTACGCCCGCGAGATGCCCATCGCCACCGTCGTGCTGCCGCGGTTGCAGGCGCTCCTGCTCGCCGAGGAAACGAGCATCGGCGACATCGTCGACCTCGTCATGATCGACCCGAGCCTGGCCCTGCGCGTCATGCAGGCCGCCTCGGGCCCGAGGGCCGGTGGCCGCCGGGTCGCCAGCCTGGCCGAGGCGCTCCTGCACCTCGGCGCCGAGGAGGTCTACCGGGTCACGGCGGCCTTCGCCCTGAGCCGTTTCCTCAACCGCCCCCTGCGCAGCTATTGCGTCGGGCCGGCCGAATACTGGCGCCGCTCCATCGCCTGTGCCTTGGCGATGGTCGACCTGGCGCCGGCCTGCGGGCTCGACGAGCGCGTCGCCTACACGGTGGGCCTGCTCCATGCGATGGGGATGGTCTTCATCGACCGCCATCTGCGCTGTGTCGGCGCCCCCCACCTGCGCTTCGGGCCGATGCCGCCCGACCAGCTGCCCCGCGCGGAGGTCATGCTCACCGGGATGAACCACGCCCGCGCCGCGGCCTTTGTGCTGCGCGCCTGGAACTTCAGCGAGGAAATCGTCGAGCCGATCGAACACCAACTCCGACCGGCCGGGGCTGTGCACCACCGGGCCATGGCCTCCTTGCTCGCCGAGGCGCGCACCGTCGCCGCCGAACTGGTCGCCACGCTCCCGCCCCCGGGCGACGACGAACCGGCGCCATTATCCTCAATGTTCGGTGACGAATGGCGCGCCTCGCTCGCCGAGCAGATTCTGCTCTTCGAGGGGTCGCCGGTCTGACTGGCGCCACCGGAGCCTCAGGCGCGCAACCCCGCCGCCAGGGCATACGCCCCGCAACCGAAGAGCAGCGCCCCCGACACGCGGTTGATGCCGGCCATCCACGCAGGGCCCACCCGGGTGCGCAGCAACGCCACGGCGCCGCTCAGCAGCAGCCACCACGCGCAGGAGCCGGCAAACACCCCCGCCACCAACGCCGCCGCCCCGCCTCCGCCGGCGCCGCCGCCCAGGCCCAGGCCGGCGAACACGGCGACAAACGACAGGATCGTCAGGGGATTGGTCAGCGTGAGCACGAAGGTCGACAGGAACGCGCCGGCCAGCCCGCCGTCCGCGGCGGCCGCCGCCCGCGTGGTCGGCGGGCTGAGGAAGGTCCGCACCCCCAGGTAGCAGAGGAACACCCCGCCGCCCAAGCCCAGCCAGAACTGCTGGCCAACCAGAAATCCCGATACAGCCGTGAGCCCGAGGCCGGCCACCGCGCCGTACACGGCGTCGGCCGTCGCCGCCCCGAGCCCCGTGGCCAGCCCGCTCAGCCGCCCCTCCGCCAACGTCCGCCGGATGCAGAGCAGCCCGATCGGGCCGACGGGCGCGGCGATCGAGAAACCGACGACAAGTCCCTTGCAGAAGAGCTGGACCATGGCGCAGGGACGCAAGCGCCCGGTCGCCGCCGGGTCAAGACACCCGCACCCGCCCGCCGAGCGTCTCGTGCTCGGGGAAGCAGATCCGGCCCACGGCCTCGTTGAAGTCGGCCGCGCCGCGCAGGATCTCGATCTCCAGCCGCAGGTAATAGAGCGGCAGAGGGAACTTCAGGTCGGCCGGGATGCGCACGGCGTCCTTCTCCGTCGTCACCACATAATCGAGTCCGGCATCCACCGCCTCCTCGAAGATCAGGTCCAGGTCGTCGGTCGTGAACCGGTAGTGGTCCACGTAGCGTTTCGTGTAGAGCAGGTTCGCGCCGAACTTGCGCAGGAACGCCTCGAAGCTGTCGGGGGTGGCGATGCCGCTGAACGCCCCCACGCGCCGCCCCTTCAGATGCGCAAGCTCGTGGGACTCGCCGCCGTCGTTGACGCGCTGGAGGTATTTCGGCACATGCGCGCACTCGATGATTTCGGCGTCGGGGTTGTGCTGGCGGATCGTCTCCTCGAGCTCGAGATCGCGCTGGCCGTCGGACTTGGTGACGAAGATGTAGGAGGCGCGGTGGAGGTGCTTGACCGGTTCGCGCAGGAGGCCGCGGGGCAGCAGCTCGCCGTTGCCGAAGGGGTTGGTCTTGTCGACGAGCAGGAGGTTGAGCCGGCCCTTGAGCGGGAGGTACTGGAACCCGTCGTCGAGCACGAGGGTGTCGCAGCCGAAGTGTTTGATCGCGAAGGCGCCGGCCTTCACGCGGTTCTTGTCCACCAGCACGACCACGCCCGGGAGGTTGCGCGCGAGCATGTACGGCTCGTCGCCGGCGATCTCGGAGTCGAGCAGCACCGTGCGACCGTCGCTCACGATCTTCGGCGGCGGCTCGGCGCCCTTGGTGATCCAGTTGAGCGCCCGGCGCCACAGCGGCACCGAACGACTCCGGTATCCACGGCTCAGGATCGCCACCCGCCGCCCGCGCTCGGCCAGCGACCGGGCGAACTTCTCGACCACCGGCGTCTTGCCCGTCCCGCCCACCGTGAGGTTGCCGACCACGACCACCAGGCAGCCGAGCGGCTGGTCGCGCAGGATGCGGTTGCGGTAGAGCCACAGCCGCAGTTGCACCAGCCCGCTGAACAGCCACGAAAGGCACTGCAGGAAGAACGCGTAGACGTCCGCCAGGCGCTCGTCGCGCCGACCGAAGATGACGTCGACGGTGTATTGTTCGAGCGCGTGGAGCTTGTGCTTGAGCCAGCGGGTCATCGGGTGGGCGCGGAGCGGATGGGCCGACTCTGGGAACTCCCGGGGCGTTTTCCAAGCCGGGAGGCGAGGAGATTCGCGCCGGCCCCGGAGCACCCGGTCGACACCGGGAGCAGCGGAGCCCGGCCCGAGCCGGCCGGGGCTGCGTGCGCCTGGGCGCACCGCGGCTCACTCCCGCGTGAGCCGCCGCAGCACCGCCAGCCCGCGCACCGTCTGCCGGCCGTCGCGGCCCAGCCAGCGGAACGGCCACAACCGCAACGGCAACGCCGCCCACCAGAGGGCGCCCAGATTCCGCCGCAACGCACGCCGCAGCTGCGCCGACGGATTCTCCGCCCAGTAGGCGGCGGCGATCGCCTGCAGGTCGGGGGCCGGGTGGCGCTCGCCCAGCGAGGCGGTGCACGACATCACGAAGAGCAGCAGATCGCGCACCTGCGCCGTCGCCAGCGGCATGACCTTCGTCGGCTCCTCCTCGAGGTCGATGAAGGTCACCTGCCGGCCGTCGTAGACGATGTCCTTGAGAAATGGACGCCCGTGGCAATGGCCGAGCCGGTGCAGTCGCCCGAGCGCGCGGGCGGCCAGCGTCACCGCCTCCAACCGCCGCGCGGCATCGGGTTGCTCGCGCAGCCACGCCCGCAGCGGTTGGCCGCCGTCGACGGTGATGAAATAGTCGGCGCCGACCTCGACCAGTTCCGCCGCCGGCAAGCCCGCGGCGCGCCAGCGGCGCAACCGCACAACCTCGGCGCGCACCGAGTCGCCGTCGCCGGAGGTGGCCGTCGAGCGCAGCAGCGGCCAGGGCACCAGGGTGGTCGCCACGCGCACCACCCGCCGCCACGGGTTCTTGGCCGCGGGTTCCGCCCGTTTGATCCAGCCGCGGTCCACGCGCTCGACCCGCTCGGGCCGCTCGGGCCGCGGCGGCGCCGATGGTGTGACTGCGTTGGTTGGGCCCGGATTCATCCGCCCATTCTCTGGCGGCGGGCCGCGCGCCCCGGCAACGACATTTTCCGGGCCTGCCCCCGCGCTGCGGAAACGGGGTTTGACGCGGCCGCGGCCTTCCCGCGTCGTGGGCGTTCCGATTCGCCCGCGGCATGGCCTCACAACTCTCACACCCCGCAACTCCGCCGGCACGCCCGTCGGCCGCGCTGCGCTGGCTGCGGCTGGGCGTGGTGGCGTTCGTGCTCGCGATGGTCGGCTGGCGCTGGGATGCGCAGACCGGCTTCACCGCGCTGATCCGCTTCGGCGACAATTTCGAAACCACACGTCTGCCCGCCGTGCGTTCCCTGCCGCTCAAGAGTCACCCCGGAGCCGGCTACGACGGCCAGTTCTACGCCCAGCTCGCCGTCGATCCCCATTTCACCGCGCCGGAGGTGCAGACCGCGCTCGACAATCCCGCCTATCGGGCCCGCCGGATCGGGCTGTCGCTGCTGGCCCATGTGCTCGGCTTCAGCTCACCGTGGTGGACGCTCCAGATTTACGCGCTGCTCAACACCGCCGCCTGGCTGCTCTTCGCTTGGCTGTGCTGGCGCGAGATCGGCGCCGGCGACCTCCGCAGCACGCTGCGCTGGTGCGCGATCGTCCTCGGCCTCGGCGCGCTCGATAGCGTGCGCCTCTCGCTCACCGACCTGCCCGCCGCGTTGCTGATCCTTCTCGCCGTCCGCAGCGCGCGTCGCGCCCGGCCCGCCCTGGCGGCCGGCTGGCTGCTGCTGGCCGGTTTCGCGCGGGAAACAGCGATCCTCGCGCTCCCCGGGCTTTGGCGCGGCGCGGTGCGCTCGTGGCCGGACCGGGTTCGTTTCCTCCTCGCCGCGGCCGCCTGTGCCCTCCCGCTCGCCGCGTGGGCGTTCTGGCTCCAGTCGACCCTGCCCGGGGCCGGCGGCGGCGCCGGCAACTTCCTGCCGCCCGGCCAGGGGTTGGCGGGGCACGCCGCCGAGTGCTTCGCCGCCTTCGCCTCGGGCAATTTCGACTCGCGCTACGTCTGGGGGCTGATCGGCGCCGCCGCCCTCGGCCTCCAATCCGTCGCCCTGCTCCTGCGCTGGCGCGACCCGAATCCCTGGGTGCGCACCGCGATCCCCTTCGCCCTGCTCTACTGGTGCCTCGGGCCCGCCGTCTGGCACAGCTACTGGACCGCCGCGCGCGCCCTCCTGCCGCTCACGCTGGCCTACAACCTCACCCTGCCCGACTCCGGCCGCGGCTTCTGGTGGCGCTTCGGCCTCGGCAACGCCTGCGCCCTCCACGCCATCTACCGGCTCCTGCCCGATCTCTGACTCCCCGGCCTTGTCCGTGCCCTGCCGCTCCCGGGCGGCCGCTGGACCGTTTTTCCGGCGTCCGGCCGTTTGTAACAATCGCCTGAATCCCCCTCGTCGCCTTCGGCGACCGCGCGCCCGCGTACGCACGCAAGGAAAGGGCAAGCCGCAAAACGAGGGCTTGAAAAATCCCGCCACGAGCCTAGCGAACAACCCCTTCATGGCCAAAACCCTCGTCATCGCCGAGAAACCCAGCGTCGCCGCCGACATTGCCCGCGCCTTGGGCAAGGTCCCGAAGAAGGGCGAGGTTTTCGAGAACGACGAGTACGTCATCAGCTCCGCCGTCGGTCATCTCGTCGAACTCGAGATGCCCGAGGACATCGACGAGAAGAAATACCGGTTCTGGCGCCTCGAGACCCTCCCGATCATCCCCGGCAAGTTCGGCGTGAAACCGATCGAGAAGACCAAGGAGCGGTTCCAACTCCTCAAGAAGCTTCTCGCCCGCGCCGACGTCGCGACCGTCCTCAACGCCTGCGACGCCGGCCGCGAGGGCGAACTGATCTTCGGCTACATCCTCCAGGCCGCGAAGTGCAAGAAGCCCGTCCAGCGCCTCTGGATGTCGTCGATGACCAACGACGGCATCCGCACCGCCTTCACCAAGCTGCGCGCCGGCGCCGAGCTGCAACCCCTGCAGGACGCCGCCCGCTGCCGCTCCGAGGCCGACTGGCTCATCGGCCTCAACGGCACCCGCGCCGTCACCAAGCGCCTCTTCGGCTCCCGCAAGGGCTCCATGGCCACCGTCGGCCGCGTGCAGACGCCCACCCTCGCCATCGTCATGCAGCGCGAGCGCGAGATCCGCGCCTTCACCTCGCGCGCCTTCCACCGCGTCGTCGCCACCTTCCGGATCGCCGCGGGCGAGTACGAGGGCACCTACGAGAAACCCGACTTCAGGAAAGGCGGCGACGAGCACGACCGCGCCGAGCGCCTCTGGCAGCGCGCCGCCGCCGAGGCCGTGGCCGCCGCCACCGCGCCGGGCGTCCAGGCCGTCGTCTCCGACGAGAGCAAACGCACGACCCAGATCTCGCCGCGCCTCTACGACCTCACCTCGCTCCAGCGCGACGCCAACAACCGCTTCTCCTTCTCCGCCCGCCGCACCCTCCAGATCGCCCAGGGCCTCTACGAGCGGCACAAGATGATCACCTACCCGCGTACCGACTCGCGCGCCCTGCCCGAGGACTACGTGCCCACGGTGAACGCCACCCTCGCCCGCCTCCACGGCGACCTCGCCCCGCACGCCCAGACCGTCATCAAGAACGGCTGGGTGCGCCCGAACAAACGCATCTTCAACAACGCCGAGGTCACCGACCACTTCGCCATCATCCCCACCAACGAGGAGCACGGCCACCTCGACGCCGACGAGCAGAAGATCTTCGACCTCATCGCCCGCCGCTTCGTCGCCATCTTCTTCCCACCCGCGCAGATCGACGTGACGACGCGCACCAGCAAGGTCGGACCGCACACCTTCCGCAGCGAGGGCAAGGTCCTCGTCGACCCCGGCTACCTCGCCGTCGCCGGCAGGACCGGCTTCGAGGACGGCGCCAAGAGCCTCCCCGCCCTCACCCCGCCCGACGGCCAGCCCCCGCACGCCGCGGTGACCAAGGTCGACGTGACCGACGAGGCCACCAAGCCGCCGCCACGCTACACCGAAGCCACGCTGCTCTCCGCGATGGAGAACGCCGGCAAGCTCGTCGACGACGAGGACCTCGCCGACGCCATGAGCGAACGCGGTCTCGGCACCCCCGCCACCCGTGCCGCCACCATCGAGCACCTCATCGGCGAAAACTACATCTCCCGCGAGGGCCGCGAGCTCATCCCCACCACCAAGGCCGAGACCGTCCTGGACTTTCTCGGACTGACCAAGTGCGACGAGCTCACCTCCCCCGCCCTCACCGGCGAATGGGAGTTCCGCCTGCGCAAGGTCGAGCAGGCCAAGCTCTCCCGCGAGACGTTCATGGAGAGCATCACCGATCTCACCAAGAAGATCGTCGCCAACATCAAGGAGCACGAGGAGACCGGCGCCCCCACCGACGCCCTCTCGCCCAGCGACGGCCAACCGCTGCTCGAGTTCAGCCGCTGGTGGCAGTCGCAGGACGAGGCGCTCCGCATCTACAAGGTGATGAACAACCGCCGCTTCTCCCTCGCGGAGGCGAAGGCGCTCATCGCCCACAAGGAGATCGGCCCCTTCGACGACTTCGTCTCCGAGAAGACCGGAAAACGTTTCACCGCCAAGATCGTCCTCGCGAAGGACGAGGAGACCGGCAAGTGGAAGGCCTCGCTCGACCTCGGCAACAAGGTCGAGATCGCCGACCTCGTGCCCGTCTGGAAGTCCGAGACCAGCGGCCGCGAGCTGTGCGAGACCGCCACGCACTTCATCTGTCGCCAACCCGTGGCGACCGGCGGCTTCGAGGAGGTCTTCCGCGTCGGCCGCCTGCTCTGCCGCAAGGAGCTGCCGCGCGAGCAGATCGTGAAGATCGCCGAGGCCGGCAAGACCGACCTCTTCGAGGACTTCATCTCCCGTTTCAACCGCCCGTTCTCCGCCTACCTCACCCTCGACCCGAAGGAGGAGAACCCCGGCCGCCGCATCCGCTTCGAGTTCCCGCCGCGCAAACCGCGCGCCGAGGGCGAAGGCGGCAAGGGCGGCCGCAAGCCGAAGACCCCCGTCGACCTCTCCGGCGCCGTCGCCATCGGCAAGAGCGAGACCCACGGCGGCGCCGACATCCTCCAGGTCGGCGACAACTACTACGTCACCAAGCCCGGCGCCGAGGCCCCGCGCATCGTCTTCAAGATGGCCCGCGAGATCTGCAAAAAGGAGATCTCGCCCTCCGAGGTCGTGCAACTGCTGGCCAACGGCCGCACCGAGCTCATCGAGGGCTTCACCTCGAAGCGCGGCTCGGCCTTCGCCGCCTACCTCGTGCTCGCGAAGAAGAAGGACCGCAGCGAATTCGAGTTTCCCGAACGCTGAGCCGGCCGGCGACGGCGCACTCCGGGAATAGTTTTGCCCACGCAGCCGCCCGCCGACACTGCTCCGCGATGATCCTCAAGCCATCCCTGCGCATCGCCGCCACCTATGCGGTGCTCGGCGCGGCCTGGATCCTCGCCTCGGATCGGATCGCGGCGGTATTGGTGCCGGACCCCGCCATCCTCGTCCGCGTCAACACCCTCAAGGGCTGGGCCTTCGTCCTCGTCACGGCCGGCCTGCTCCATCTCGTCGTCGCACGGCAACTGCGCCGCACCGCCGAGGCCACCGCCGCCCGCACCGCCGCCGAAGCCGCCCGCACCCACGCCGAGGGCCAGCAGGCCCTCGCCCGCGAGGCCGCCAGCGCCGCCGCCCACCGGCTGCTGCTGGCGGGCAAAGCCGCCCACCTCGGCACCTGGGAGTGGGAGCTCGCCAAGGACCGGCTCCAGTGCGACGAGCCGCTGCACCTCCTCTACCAGGTGCAGCCCGGCCAGCGCCCCGCCACCTTCGCCGCCTGGACCGACCTCATCCACCCGGAGGACCGCGAGCGCATCCGCAAACTCGTGCAGGCGGCGCTCGACGGTCGCCAGGAATATCACACCCAGTTCCGCGTCCTCTGGCCCGACGGGCAGGTCCGCCACCTCGAGTCCCATGCGCTCGTCCTGCGCGACAGCGCCGGCCAGCCGCTGCGCATGCTCGGGGTGACCTGGGACATCACCGAGCGCGTCCGCACCGAACAACGCTACCGCATGCTCGCCGAGAATGCCGGCGACGTGCTCTGGATCGTCGACCTCGGCACCCGCTGCTACACCTACGTCTCGCCGGCCATCGTCCGCCTGCGCGGCTGCAGGCCCGAGGACCTCGTCGGCCGCCCGCTCGAACACGGCCTCGCGGCCGAGTCCATCGCCCTCATCCACCGCCTGCTGCCCGCCCGCTTGGAGGCCTTCCTCCGGGGTGATCCCGCCGCGGTGACGCAGAGCCACGAACTGGAGCAACTCCGGGCCGACGGCTCGACCGTGTGGACGGAGATCGTGACCACCTTCCTGCACAACGACCGCGGCGGCATCGACATCGTCGGCGTCACCCGCGACATCGCCCGCCGCTACGCCGCCGAGCAGGCGCTGGCCCGCAGCACCGCCCGCCTCGCCCACGCCGAGGAGATCGCCGGCATCGGCCACTGGTCCATCAACTTCGCCACCGACACCGTCGCCGCCTCCGACAACGCCGCCCGCATCTACGGCCTCACCCCAGCGCCGCACTGGACGTTCGCACAGATCAAGGCGATTCCGTTTCCCGAATTCCGCGCCACACTCGACGAGTCCCTCCGTGCCCTGATCGCCGGCGAGCGTCCCTACGACCTCACCATCAAGATCCGCCGTCCGGCCGACGGTGCCATCCGCACCATCCACACCCGCGCCGAATACGATGCCGCCACCAACACCGTCTTCGGCACCATCCAGGACATCACCGAACGCGAGCACACCCTCGCCGCCCTCCGCGCCAGCGAGGCGAAGTTCCGGCTGCTCGTCAGCAACGCCCCCGTCGTCCTCTTCCAGATCGGGGCCGACGGGCGCTTCCGCCTGTCCGAGGGCGCCGGTCTCGCCCGGCTCGGCCTCCATCCCGGCGAAGTCGTCGGCCAGTCCGCCTTCGATCTCTACCGCGACTACCCGCAGATCGCGGAGCAGATCCGCACCGCCCTCGCCGGCCAGCCCGTCCACGGCAGTATCCAGGTCGGCGAAACCTGGTTCGAGATGTTCTACAACCCGATGACCGATGCCGCCGGAACCGTCACCGACATCATCGGCCTCGCCATCGACATCACCGAACGCCGCCACTTGCACGAGCAGCTGCTGCGCTCCCAGCGGCTCGACAGCGTCGGCCGCCTGGCCGGCGGGATCGCCCACGACCTCAACAACATCCTCGCCCCGATCCTGATGGCCCCTTCGCTCCTGCGCGAGTCCGTCGCCGACCCCGCCGCCCGCGAGATCCTCGACGCCATCGAGACCAGCGCCAACCGCGGCGCCGCCATCATCCGCCAGCTCCTCACCTTCAGCCGTGGCGGCGCCGGCGGCGAGCGCGCCCCCGTCCGGCTCGCCGCCATCGTGCGCGACATGGTCGCGATCATCCGCGAGACCTTTCCCAAGAACATCGTCACCCGCACCGACCTGCCCGCCGCCCTCTGGCTCGTCGCCGGCGACGCCACCCAGCTGCACCAGGTGCTGATGAACCTGTGCGTGAACTCTCGCGACGCCATGCCCGCCGGCGGCGAGCTCACCCTCACCGCCGAGAACGTCGAGCTCGACGCCGCCGCCGTCGCCGGCCACCCCGACGCCCGCCCCGGCCCCCATGTGCTGCTCGCCGTGTTCGACACCGGGGCCGGCATCGCCCCCGAACACCTCGACAAGGTCTTCGACCCGTTCTTCACCACCAAGGAGGTCGGCAAGGGCACCGGACTCGGCCTCGCCACCGCCCTCGGGATCGTCCGCGACCACCACGGCTTCATCCACGTCGACAGCCGCCCCGGCGCCGGCACCCAGGTCCGCGTCTACCTCCCGGCCGTGCCCGCCGCCGCCCCGGTCCCCCCGGCGCCCGAGACCGCGCTCCCGCCCCGCGGCCACGGCGAGCTCATCCTCGTCGTCGACGACGAGGACAACGTCCGCCGCATCACCCGGCGGCTGCTCGAACACCACGGCTACCGCGTGCTCGTCGCGGGCGACGGCGCCGAGGCCCTCGCCCTGTTCCAACAGCACCGTTCCGCCGTCCGCCTCGTGCTCACCGACCTGATCATGCCCGTCATGGACGGCGCCGCCCTCGTGCGGGCGCTCCACCAGACCGCGCCCGATGCCCGCATCATCGCCATGAGCGGCCACGCCCCCGCCGAGCATCCCCTGCAGATCGGCACCGAGATCGCCGCGTTCCTCCCCAAGCCCTTCCTGCGCCGCCCGCTCCTGGAGGCCGTCGCCGCCGCGCTGCGACACGGTTGACCCGCCCGCCCCGCTTAGCCGCCCGTCGGCCGCACCTCGAGCACCACGGCGTCGAGCAGGTTGCGCTGCAGGTAGTCGATCGTCGCGAAACCGTAGCCGCCCGTGCCCCACCGGATGCCCCAGGAGTTCTTGAAGATGAAACGCAGCCCGTCGGGTTGCCCGTTCTCGGTGAAGTAGCCGACGATCGTCACCGCGTGCGAGCGACCCTCCAGCGGCGCCTGCTGGCTGAGCAGCGCCGAGCGGGACAACGTCCGCCAGTGCGGCCAGCGCAGGCCGACCACCACCGGCACCCCCTCGTTGAGCGCATGCATGAGGTTGGCGACCTTCACGCGGTTGTCCACGCCCGGCACCAGCGACATGGATACCAGGCGGCGGTCGCGCGCGCTCGCCACCACGTCCGCCGCCGGCTCGGGGATCTTCTCCATGCCCAGCCCGAAGGTGTTCGGCATCTCCTGCTGCAGCGGGATGCCGTAGGCGCGCAGCGCCGCCAGCACCTCCTGCAGGGTGAACCCGGCGTCGCGCGTGCGCGGATCGCCGTTGTCGCCGTCCTCGTCGACCACCACCACGCGTTTCTCCCCCGCCGGGATGCCCAGCGTGCGCCGCGTCGCCCAGATCAGGTACTCCTCGGAGAGCTTCTCCGGACGGCCCTGGGCCGCGGCATTCTGGTACTCCAGCGCGCTGACGACCGCGAAGACCGCGCAGCTCGGCCGCAGCCCCTGGCTCTTCGTCCCCAGTTCGAGCTCACGGAACTTCGGCCGCAGATCCACCCCCGCCTGCAGCGCCGCCGGCGTGCCGAACCGCGCCAGCGCCCGCCCCACGGGCGTGTCGCTCCCGCCGCTCCGGTGGCGCGCCGCCGGCACCCGCGCCGCGGCCGCCTGCGCCTGCCGCTCGCGCAGCCTCCGCTCGTTCTCCGCCAGCAGCGCCTCGCAGGCCTCGGCCGCCGGGTCGTATCCAAACTCCTGCTGGAGCTCCGGCGCCAACGAGCGCAGCGGCACCTGCGCGATGCCCCCGCGGTGGCTCAACGTCACCGTCGACGCCGAGAGCGAGAGCACCTTCGCCGACTCGTAGACGACGCCTTTCGCCTCCAACCGCTCGAAGGTTCTCCCCACCTGCGCCCCGGCCGTCGCCGCCAGGACGAACAACGCCCCTAGTCCGGTCGCCGAACAGGCGCCCCGGAAAAATTCTCGAAAAAGCCGCTTGCCATGCCGGGACCCCGCCCGAATATCCGCACTTCTCATTTTTAGCCCTGATCGTCTAGCGGCTAGGACGGGGCCCTCTCAAGGCCCAAACCGGGGTTCGATTCCCCGTCAGGGCGCCATCTCTCCGAGACTGGCGCGTGTGTGCGCGACCGTGAAGTCCGGAACCGGCGATTTCCGGCGTGTTGCGCGCCGCTCCGTGCCCGGCTTCGCCAGACACCCGCGCCGCTTTCCTTTTGCCTGCGCCGCGCCACCCGGCCACGGTGGGCCCCTCCTCCGATGCCACGCCTCAGCCGCAAGCAACTCGTCTCGCATCTCCACCGCCGGCTCCGCTGGGCCGACCTCGACCCGGCCCACCTGCGCCGCCTCGTGGCCCTCGCCCGCGCCGAAGACCTCACCGGCGCCGGCCTGCGCCGCCGGCCCCGCCGCTCCGGCGATGCCACCACGCTCGGCCAACGCCTCACCGGCCGCGGCACCGCCGATCTCGTCGCCCGCGAGGACCTCGTCGTCTGCGGCCTCGGTCTCGTGCCCCTCGTGCTCGCCGCCTACGGCCGCGGCTGCACCGTGAAGCCCCGCGTGCGCGACGGCGCCCGCGTGCCCGCCGGCACGGTGATCGCCACCCTCGCCGGCCCCTCGCGCGTGCTGCTCCCCGCCGAGCGCCCGCTGCTCAACTTCCTCCAGCGCCTCTCCGGCATCGCCACCGCCACGCGCCGCCATGTCGACGCCCTCGGCGACAGCCCGACCAAGCTGCTGGATACGCGCAAGACCACCCCCGGCTGGCGCATGCTCGAGAAGTACGCCGTCGCCTGCGGCGGCTCCTGCAACCACCGGCTCGGCCTCTTCGACCGCGTGATGCTCAAGGACAACCACCTCGCCGCCGCCGGCGCCACCGCGGGCGAGCGCCTCGCCGCCGCCGTCCGCCGCGCCCGCGCCGCCGCGCCCGACCTGCCCATCGAGGTCGAGGTCGACGCCCTCGCCCAGATCCCGCCCGTGCTCGCCGCCGGCGCCGACATCATCCTGCTCGACAACTTCACCGTGCCCCAGCTGCGCGAAGCCGTCGCCCTGATCGGCGGTCGCGCCTTCACCGAGGCCAGCGGCGGCGTGAACCTGAAAAGCCTCCCGTCCCTCGCCCGCCTCGGCCTCGACTTCATCTCGACCGGCGCCCTCGTCCACCACGCCGTCTGGATCGACATCGGCCTCGACTGGCGGGCGTAGTCGCCACCAACCGGTTGCGCCGCACCGCCGCACCGCCCACCGCCGACCGTCCACTATCAACGGTCCACCGCCCACTGCCCACCGCCCACCGGTCACCGTCAACCGGTTACTGCCCACCGGCCCCATGCCCCGCCCCGCCGCCGAGATCGAAGCCGCCCTCCTGCGCGAGTTCCTCGCCGCCGGCGACGGCTGCGTCTCCGGCGCCGCGCTCGCGAAGCTCGTCGGGCTGAGCCGCGTCGCCGTCTGGGGCCACCTGCACCGGCTGGAGGCGCAAGGCTTCGCCTTCGCCGCCGTGCACAGCCGCGGCTACCGGCTCACCGCGCGCCCCGCCGCCCCAAACGCGCCGCTGCTCCGCGCCCTGCTGCCCGAGGCCCCGCCGCTGTTGTATCTGGACAGCGTCGACAGCACCAACGAGGAGGCCGGCCGCCAGCTCGCCGCCGGCCGCGCGGCACCGTTCATCGTGCTCGCCGCCGCCCAGACCCGCGGCCGCGGCCGCTTCGGCCGCGTGTGGCACAGCCCGCCGGCCGCCGGCAACCTCTACCTCTCGTTCGCCTTCCGGCCCGCCCTGCCGCCCGACCGGATGCACCTGTTCACCCTCTGGATGGGCCTCAATCTCTGCGACCTGCTCGCCGCGCAGACCGGCACCAGCCCGCAGCTCAAGTGGCCCAACGACCTGTATTTCGGCCCGCGCAAGTTCGCCGGCATGCTCACCGAGGCGCGCGTCGATGCCGACACCATCCGCGAACTCGTCTTCGGCCTCGGGCTCAACGTCGCCACGCCCGCCTCGGTCTGGCCCCGCGAAGTCGCCGCCCGCGCCACCACCCTCGCCCGCGAGGCCGGCCGTCCCCTCGATCTCAACACCATCGCCGCCGCCGTCATCGCCCGCGTCCTCGCCGCCTCCGCGCAGTTCGCCGCCGGCGTGCCGCACGACGCGATCGCCGCCCTCTGGCCGCGCCACGACCTGCTCGCCGGCCGCACCGTCACCGTCGTGCAGGGCGACGAGACCCACACCGGCACCGCGCGCGGCATCGATGCCGACGGCGCCCTCCTGCTGCGCACCGCCGCCGGCCGCACCCGGCGGTTCCGCGCCGGCGAAGTCAGCCTGCGTCCGGAGTAGCAGCCGCCCGGCGCCGGCTCCTCGCCGCCCTCCCGCCGCCCGCGCGCCCGTCATTGGCCCCAGAAACCCCTTGGCGTGGCCTCGCCCGGCGCCCTACACTCCGGGTTTCCGATGAGCGCCCCAGCGCCCGAATACACCATCGAAGTCCGTCAGCTCGTCAAAGCCTACGCCGGCGTCACCGCCGTCAACGGCATCTCGTTCACCGTGCGCCGCGGCGAGGTGATCGGCTTCCTCGGGCCCAACGGCGCCGGCAAGAGCACGACGATGCGCATCCTCACCGGTTTCCTCCCGGCCACCTCCGGCTACGTGAGCGTGTGCGGCGTGCCGGTCGCCAGCCGGCCCGAGGACGTCAAACGTCACATCGGCTACATGCCGGAGAACAACCCGCTGCCCGAGGACGTCCGCGTTTCCGAATACCTCGCCTTCCGCGGCCGCCTCAAGGAACTCGCCGGCCGGCGCCTGCGCACCCGCATCGACACCGTCATCGAGCTCTGCGATCTCAAGCGCATCCGGCACCGGATCATCGGCACCCTCTCCAAAGGCATGCGCCAGCGCGTCGGCATCGCCGAGGCCATCCTCGCCGAGCCCGACCTGCTCATCATGGACGAGCCGACGATCGGCCTGGACCCCCGCCAGATCATCATGATCCGCGACCTCATCGTCGGCCTGCGCGGCCGCATGAGCGTGGTCATCTCCAGCCACATTCTCCCCGAGATCGAGGCCACCTGCGATCGCGTCATCATCATCAACCAGGGCCGGGTCGTCGCCACCGGCACGCCCGACGATCTCCGCCAGGAGTTCCTCGGCCGCGCCACCTACCGCATCGAGCTCGCCGGCGAGCCCGACCTGCTCCGCGCCACCCTCGACTCGATCCGCCCCGGCCTCGGCCTCGACACCGTCGACACCCCCGACTCCGCCGGCTTCGCCACCTACGAAGTCTCCAGCCCCGACAGCGACGAACTGGGCGAACAACTCGTCCGCGCCCTCGCCGCCACACCCGGCCTGCGCCTGCGCTCCTGCGCCCGCACCGAGACCTCGCTCGAGCACGTCTTCCTCGCCGCCACCCGCCGCTCATGGGACGCCACCCTCGAGGACAAGAAATCCGGCGCGAACCCCTGAGCCGCGTCGCACCCGCCGGCCCCGTCGCCTCACGACTCAGCGCCCATCGTCCATCTTCCATCCGCCATCGCCCATTCTCCGATGCGCCACTTCTTCACTCTCTTCTGGCATGAGGTCCGGATGCTCTTCCTGAGCGCCAGCACCTACATCGCCGCCGTCGTCTTCCTCGGCTTCATGGGGTTCATCTTCATGCGCATCCTCGAGGACTACGCCGGCGCCCCGCAGGACACCTCCCCGGCCATCGCCTTCTTCGGCCTGTTCTTCCTGCCGGTCTGGGTGATGGTGCCGCTGCTCACGATGAAGAGCCTGGCGGAGGAACGCCGTTCCGGGACTCTGGAGACGCTGCTCACCGCCCCGGTCAACACCGCCGAGGTCGTGCTCGCCAAGTTCTCCGCCTCCTACGTGCTCTACCTGCTCCAGTGGCTCTCGACGCTGGGCTTCGTCTTCGTCCTCCACCACTTCGCCCGCGACCCGCGCCTGCTCGACCCCGGCCCGCTCGTCGGCGGCTATCTGTTCATCGCCGTCAGCGGCCTGCTCTACGTCGCCATCGGCACGCTCGCCAGCGCCCTCGTGCGCTCGCAGGCCGTGGCCGGCATCGTCTCCTTCGCGATCATCTTCGCGCTCACCCTCGGGCTGAAACTCATCGGCGGCCTCGCCCTGCTCCAGCAGGACAACCTCGGCTCCATGCGCGAGACCCTCGCCGCCGTCGACGTCTTCCGCCATCTCGAGGACTTCACCCGCGGCGTGGTCGACACCCGTCAGGTCGTCTTCTACTTCACCGGCACCGCCCTCGCGCTGATCCTCAGCATCCTCGGGGTCGAGGCCAAGATTCTGCGCAGCTGACCATGCACTGGCCCGACAGCTTCCAAGCCAACCGCCGGCTGCGCACCGCCAACCTGGTGCTGCAGGCCGTGCTCTTCCTCACCCTCTTCGCCGGGATTAACTTCCTCGCGCTGCGCTACACCTGGCGGTTCGACCTCACCCGCAACCGTTTCTTCTCCCTCTCCGCCGAGACCCGCTCCTACCTCGAGAAGATCAAGGACCCCGTCCAGATCGTCGTCGCCTTCGACCCCCAGCCCGAGACCGAGGAGGACGCCCAGGCCCGCCGCGATGTCACCAGCCTGGTGCGCGAATACACCTACGCCGGCCGCTCCGGCGCCCGGCAGCTCATCACCAGCGAGGAACTCGACGTCTACCGCGACACCCGCCGCGCCGCCGCCCTCGGCATCGCCGGCCGCAACGTCGTCGTCTTCGTCTGCGGCGAACGCCGCCGCTACGTCTCCCGCGCCGACCTGTACCACATCGAGAACGGCGAGAAGCGCGCCTTCATCGGCGAGCGCGCCTTCACCGCCGCCCTGCTCGACGTCACCGCCGCCAGCAAGCAGAAGCTGTATTTCCTCACCGGTCACGGCGAGATGGAGCCCGGCTCCGTCGCCGCCGACCGCGGGCTCTCCCAGCTGCGCGACGAGCTGCGCGCCCGCAACTACGACATCGACCTGCTCGACCTCGCCAAGACCCGCCGCCTCCCCGACGACGCCGCGCTGCTCCTCGCCGTGGGCCCGCGCACGCCCTTCCTGCCCGAGGAGCAGGACAAGCTCCGCGACTTCCTCGCCCACCGCTCCGGCCGCCTGCTGCTCGCCCTCGAGCCCACCAACTCCCCCAACCTCGGCCTCGACCAGCTCCTGCTCGACTGGGGTATCCGCGCCGAGGATGTCCTGCTCGTCGAGCCCAACGCCCAGGACCGCTCCGAGAGCGGCGAGATCATCTTCCGCCATTTCGCCGTCCACCCGATCACCAAGATCTTCGTCGACAACCAGATTCCCATCATGGCCGGGCTGGTCCGCGTCGTCCGCCCCGAGCCCAACCGCCCCGCCGACGCCACCCTGAAGATCACCTCCCTCGTCGGCGCCTCGCCCGCCGCCTGGGGCGAGCGCACCTTCCGCCACGCCTCCACCGCCCAGTACGATCCCGGCGTCGACCTCAAGGGCACCACCAACGCGCCCTCGCTCCCCGTCGGCATCGTCTCCGAGCGCGTCACCGCCACCAACCTCCCCTTCAGCGTGCGCGGCGGCCGCCTGCTCGTCTTCGGCATGGCCGACCTCTTCGCCAACAACCGGCTCGACGGCGGCAACCTCGTGCTCGCCCGCAACGCCATCGACTGGGCCACCGAGCGCGACACCCAGCTCAACATCCCGCCGCGCCCTGTCGCCAAATTCCAACTCACCCTCAGCCAGACCGAGCTCTCCAAGCTCCGCCTCGGCCTGCTGCTGATCGTCCCCGGCGCCGTCGCCCTGCTCGGCCTCTGCGTCTACTGGTCCCGCCGCTCCTGAGCGGCCCGCGGATCCCTCGCCTTCCTCCACCGCCCCCCGGCCACCGTTCACCGCCCACCGGCCACCGTTTCCCGCCATGCGCACCAAGGTCACTCTCGTTCTCCTCTTCCTGAACGTCGCGCTCTTCTTCTACATCTTCCAGTTCGTCGCCTTCGAGAAGCCCACCGAGCACACCCGCAAGGTCCTGCCCCGCCAGGTCGCCGCGCTCGACCGCCTCGAGATCCAGCCCGCCAACCTCGCCACGCCCCTCGTCCTCGCCAAGCGCGGCGACAACTGGTTCCTCGGCGCCCCCTACGACTGGCCCGCCGACAAGAACGCCGTCGACCGCCTCCTCAACGAACTCCTCCTCCTCGAGGGCGAGACCAGTTTCGCCGTCGAGCAACTCGGCGACACCGGCCAGAAGCTCGCCGACTACGGCCTCGATCCCGCCGCCATCGTCCTGCGCCTCGGCGTCGGCGACCAGCGCTTCGAGCTCAAGATCGGCGCCGCCACCCAGGTCCAGAACCGCCTCTACGTGCTCGATCCCGCCGGCACCCGTATCCACGTCGTCGGCCGCAGCTTGGTCGAGGCCCTCCAACTCGGCCCCGACCAGCTCCGCGCCACCACCCTGGTCGACATCCCCGTCTTCGAGGCCCGCTCCCTCGCCGTCCAGCTGCCCGCCCCCGGCAACCTCCGCGTCCGCCTCGCCCGCCTCGCCCGCAACTGGACCTTCGAGTCCCCCATCCAGACCCGCGCCGACAAGAACGCCGTCGAGCTCGCCCTCAACCGTATCCAGGAGCTGCGCGTTGCCACCTTCCTCGACGCGCCCGCCGACGCGCGCGTCACCGGCCTCGACAACCCGCTGCGCCTCACCGTCGAGGGCAACCAGCGCCGCGCCATCCTCCTGCTCGGCGCCCCCGTCCCCGTCGAGGCCAAGCCGGGCGTCACCCTCGCCGAGACCGAACTCTACGCCAAGCTCGAGGACCGCGCCGCCATCTTCACCGTCAAGGTCTCCGACTCGCTCCTCGACTCCCTGCGCAACGTGCAGACCGAGCTGCGCGACCGCCGCATCCTCGACTTCGAGCCCGCCCGCCTCACCGCCCTCGCCCTGACCGCCCCCGGCCAGCCCGAGGTCTCGCTCCAACGGCTCGAGACCGGCGCCTGGCAGGTCCTGGCCCGCCAAGGCACCGAGGTCGCCCAGCCCCAGGCGGCCGACCAGGCCGTCGTCGACCGCCTCATCGCCCAGCTCGGCCAGCTCCGCGCGGTCGCCTTCCACAGCGACGCCCCGTTCCCCGCCGACCTCGAGCAGTGGGGGTTCAACCGTCCCGAGCGTGAGGTTACACTCAGCCTCGCCGCCGAACCCGGCACCCCCGCCGCCACCGTCACGCTGCAGCTCGGCGTCACGCCCCCCGCCCAGGGCGAGCCGCTCACCTACGCCCGCCTCGCCGACTCCCAGTTCGTCTACCTCGTGCGCGCCGGCGTCCTCGACGAGCTCCCGGTCGTCGCCCGCCACTTCCGCCAGCGCCTGCTCCGCGAGCTCCCCCCCGGCGCCCGTATCACCGGTCTGGTGCTGCGCCGCCTCGCCGACAACGCCGTCGTCTTCGCCCGCGAACTCGCCGCCGACCAGACCTGGGAGGCCGCCCTCGCCGCCGACACGCCGGAGACTAAGGCCGCCGTGCAACAACTGCTGGCCGAGTGCCGCGCCCTCCGCGCCCGCGACTTTGTCCGCGACACCTTCACCGCCACCCCCGAGATCGACGGCCAGCCCCGGCCCTGGGCCCACCAGCTCGAACTCGCGCTCGCCCTCAGCGGCGCCGGCGAAGCCGCCGCCCAGAAGACCACCTCGACCCTGCTCCTCGGCGAGCGCCAGGGCGGCACCGCGCTGCTCGTCGGCTCGGCCGAGTTCGACACCGTCTTCCACGCCACCCAGCCCTTCCTCGACTCCGTCTTTGCCCTCACCTTCGGCACCCGCGACCCCGGCCCCCCGCCCCCGCAACCGGACTCCGAGGACAACGGCAGCGCTCCTGCGCCCGAGCCCGCCGCCCCCGCGGCCGAGGCGCCGCCCGTCCCTCCCGCGTCCTGAGTTCTGCTCCGTCCACGTGGCCCGGGGCTTCAGCCCGGGCCGGCGGATACGCTCCCGCTCCCCGGCGCACGCCACACACGCCCCGGCGCACCGGCCCGGTTGGTTGCCGGTGCCTCCCCGCACGGACTGCAGCCCCCCGCCACGCACCTCCGCTCAATCCGAAATCCGCCTTCCGCAATCACAGGAACTCCCGCACCGCCACCACGAACGCCTCGCGCTGCTCGATGTGCGGGTTGTGCCCGCTCTTCGGGATCGTGACGATCTGCGCCTGCGGGAAGCGCTCCATGATCTCGGGCCGGTCCTCCTCGCGCACGTGCTTCGAGAAACCGCCGAGCACGAACAGCGTCGGGCCCTCGTACCGGTCGCCGGGCCGCAGCGAGTTGGCCGCGATCTCGTCCAACTCGGCGTGCGCGGCCGCCACGTTCACGCGCCACCGGAAACGCCCGTCGTCGCCGCGCTCCAAGTTCGTCGCCAGAAACTTGATCATGCCCCAGTCCTTCACCGTCACGGCGAGCTGTTCCTCCGCCTCGGCGCGCGAGCTGAGCTTCGCCGGATCGATCGCCAGCATCGCCTCGAGGATCGCCTTGAACTTCGAGGCGTCGTAGTCGCGCGGCGCGATGTCGACCGACACCAGCCGCTCGACGCGCTCGGGATGGTGGCAGGCCAGCGCCATGGCAACTTTGCCACCCATGCTGTGGCCCATCAGCGCGGCACGCTCGATCTTCTGCGCATCCAGCCAGCGCAGCACGTCCGCCTCCATCGTGGCGAAATCGTGGTTGTCCGCGTGCGGCGACAACCCGTGGTTGCGCAGGTCCAGCGCGAGCACGTGCCGCTGCGCGCTCAGCTCCGCGCCCACCGTCTGCCAGTTGCGCGACGAGCCGAGCAGCCCGTGGAGGACCACCAGCGGCGGTTTCCCCGCCCCGCCCAAGTCGCGATGGTGGAGTTTCAGCACCCCGCCAGAGAACACCGTCCCGCCCCTGGCCGCCAAGCCCCGAGTGCGCGCCCGCACCGGGCCGTCGCACCCGGCGACTCGCCCTGCCGGCACGCGCGCACTTGCCGCGCCAGCCCGAGCCCCCTACGGTGCGCGAGACCACCGGCCCCACACCGTGGACACAATCCATCTCATCAACCCGATGCGCGCCTGCGCCGGCAGCGAATGGCGCACCTTGGAACTCTACCGGCTCCTCTCGCCGCACGCGCCCACCCGGGTCTGGAGCGATGAGAATCCCACGGCGTTCTTCCGCGACAAGCTCCCGATCGAGCGCATCCGCCCCGCCCTCCTGCGGTTTCCCTTCCGCGGCACGCTCGTGTTCATCGGCGTCTACACGCGGATCGGCTGGTGGATACGGCTCGCCCGTCCCCGCCGGGTCATCGTCGTCTACAACACGCCCACCCCGGAGCAGTTCCATCGCAACGTCCGCCGTGTGCGTCCGTTCTGCCCGCGGCCGGTCGAACTCGTCTTCGCGTCCAACTGGCTGCGCGACTCTGTCGGCGGCACCGGTTCGGTTCAGGTGTCCCCGATCGATCTGCAACGTTTTCACCCCGCACCGGCCGCCGCCCCGGCCGATCGCCCCTTCACGATCGGGCGCCACTCGCGCGACATCGACTACAAGCACCACCCCGACGATCCCGCGCTCTACCGGCAACTGATCGCCGCCGGCGTGCGCGTGCGCCTCCTCGGCGGCACCGTGCTCGCGCCCCAGTTGGCCTCGCTCCCCGCGGTGGAGTTGCTGCCGCTCAACACCGAGGAGCCCGCCGCCTTCCTGCGCACACTCGACGCCTTCTACTACCGGACCTCCGAACGTTTCCGCGAACCGCACGGCCGAGTCGTTCAGGAGGCGATGGCCTGCGGCCTGCCGGTGGTGTGCCACCACAGCGGCGGTTACGCCGAGTTCATCGACCACGGCCGCAACGGGTTCCTGTTCGACACCAACGACGAGGCCGCCGCCCATCTCACCGCCCTCCAGCACGATCCCGCGCTCCGCCAACGCCTCGGCCGCGCCGCCCGCGCCACCGTCGAGCACCTCTTCTCCCCCGAGGCCAACCAACGCGTGGTCGATTTCTACCTCGGACGCTCAACCTGAACGAAGCAGTTCGACACAGAGGGCCCAGAGCGGCTCCGCCCCAACCGAAGCAGGTGGAACCGTTCTGCGGTACGGCAGCACACGCTGATAAACGCCGCTCCGGAACATGGCGGAAGATGCGGCAAGCCGACACAGGAGACGGGATTGACTCATGCGGAGGCGCGGAGACCGCGGAGGGTTCAGACAAGCGAAAAGGGTCGTTTCTCCGCGCCCTCGGCGGCTCCGCGTGCCACCACTCTGGAGTTCGCGCACAGCCGCCTCGCGTGATCGAGGGAAACATTCCCGAAAACGAGGGTTTGCGGAGATAGTATTTCGGAGGCAATGCAGGAGGCATAGAGAGTCCGGAGAATAAGCGGACGGTTAACGTCTCCCATTGTGATGAGCAGGCAGGATCGAGCTACCGATCCACCAAGGCCCACTCTGTGATCTCCACTCGGCCCTCATCTTCCTCTGTGAGCTGTCGGAAACACGTTTCTAGGCTGAGCGGCGCGCACCGTCCGTCCGATTTTCCGACTTCCGCCGGCCGGCTTCCGCCTTCAGCCTTCGCCCACCCATGGCCGACGAGAAGCTCACGCCGATGCTGCAGCAGTACTTCGAGGTGAAACGCTCCCTCGCACCCAACACCCTGCTGCTCTTCCG
Source organism: Verrucomicrobiota bacterium (assembly GCA_023457035.1). Taxonomy (GTDB): domain Bacteria; phylum Verrucomicrobiota; class Verrucomicrobiia; order Opitutales; family Opitutaceae; genus CAJCBL01. Next base: position 2,102 of record JAEWNN010000037.1, on the reverse strand, counting down.
CCTCGGCGACTTCTACGAGATGTTCTTCGAGGACGCCGAGCTCGGCGCCAAGCTCCTCGGCATCACGCTGACCGGGCGCAACGGCCACCCCATGGCCGGCATCCCCTTCCACGCGGCCGACAACTACGTCGGCAAGCTGCTCGCCGCCGGCCGCAAGGTCGCCATCTGCGACCAGACCGAGGCCCCGCAGGCGGGCAAACTCGTCCGCCGCGCCCTCACCCGTATCCTGAGCCCGGGAACGACGCTCGACGCCAACCAGCTCGACTCCGCCCGCAACCGCTACCTCGCCGCCCTCGCGCGCGACAGCCGCGGCCTCCATGCCGCCTGGATGGACCTCTCCACCGGCGAGTTCCGCCTCGCGACCGACCCGAAGCCGGAGAATCTGCTCCCCGTCCTCCACGCGCTCGCCCCGAGCGAGATCGTGCTGGCCGAGGGCGCACTTGAGGTCTGGCGCGCCGCGCCGCACTCCGAGACCGCGCTCCACGCCCTCGCGCATTTCGCCTCCGAGCGCGTGGTGTCCGAGCTTCCCGGCTACCATTTCGAGACCACCACCGCCGCGCAGACGGTGAAGAGCGCGCTGGGCGTGCTCAACCTCCAGGGCTTCGGCCTCGCCGACGACCATCCCGGCCTCGGGCCCGCCGGCGCGCTCGTCCACTACGCCACCGAGAACCTCCGCGCGAAGCCCGAGAACCTGCGTTCGCTGCGCGAGTACTCCAGCCGCCGCTCGCTGCTCCTCGACCCGGCCACGCTGCGCAACCTCGAGATCTTTTCGTCCGTCTCCGGCGGCCGTGCGGGCAGCCTGCTCGCCGCGCTCGATCGCACGCACACGCCCGCCGGCGCACGCCTGCTCGAACGTTTCCTCGCCGCTCCGCCGCTCGACCTCGCCGAGATCGAGCGACGCCAGTCCTCCGTGGGCGAGTTGCTGGAGCGCCCCGCCCTGCTCGCCGAGCTGCGCGATGCGCTCAAGCACGTGCGCGACATCCCGCGCATCCTCGGCCGCCTCCAGAACCGCCTGCGCAATCCGCGCGAGCTCGCCGCCGTGCGCGAGACCCTCGGCCAGTTGCCCGCGCTCATCGCCGGCCTCGAGCAATCTGCCGCGCCCGGCCTGCTCGCCCTGCGCGCACGCCTCACCGATCTGCCCACGCTGCGCGACCTGCTCACCGCCGCGCTGCGCGACGAGCTGCCCAACGACCTCGCCGAGGGCGGCTACATCCGCGCCGGTTTCGACGCCGAGCTCGACCGCCTCCAGTCGCTCACCTCCGGCAACAAGACCTGGCTGGCCGAGCTCGAGCGCACCGAGCAGGAGCGCACCGGCATCCGCAGCCTGAAGGTGAAATTCAACAACGCCTTCGGCTACTACATCGAGGTCACGAAGGCCAACCTCGCCCTCGTCCCCGCCGACTACATCCGGCGCCAGACGACCGTGAACGGCGAGCGCTTCGTCACCGAAGCCCTGCGGCAGAAGGAGAAGGAGATTTTCCACGCCGAGGAGAACGCCCTCGCCCGCGAGCAGGCGCTCTTCGCCGAGCTCGTCGCCAAGGTGTTGGACGAGTCCGTCGCGCTCACGCAGACCGCCGAGGCGCTCGCCGAGCTCGACGTCTACGGCGGCTGGGCCATTCTGGCCCGAGAGAACGACTACGTGCGCCCCACCGTCGACGACAGCGACGTGCTCGAAATAGACGAGGGACGCCACCCGGTCGTCGAGCAGATGCTCCGCCACAGCGCCGCCGGGCTGGCCGGCACGCAGGCGTTCGTGCCCAACGACACCGCGCTCTCGGGCTCCGACGCGCAAATCATGCTGCTCACCGGTCCGAACATGGCCGGCAAGTCGACCTACATCCGCCAGGTCGCGCTCATCGTGCTCATGGCGCACATCGGCTGCTGGGTGCCGGCGCGGCGTTGCCGTCTCGGTTTCGTGGATCGCGTGTTCTCCCGCGTCGGCGCGAGCGACGACCTCGCGCGCGGCAACTCGACGTTCATGGTCGAGATGAACGAGACGGCGAACATCCTCAACAACGCCACCGACCGCAGCCTGATCATCCTCGACGAGGTCGGCCGCGGCACCTCGACCTACGACGGCCTGAGCATCGCCTGGGCGGTGG
>JAEWNN010000036.1 GCA_023457035.1 Verrucomicrobiota bacterium | reverse complement strand
AGCAGCCCGCCGCTCAGCCCGAGCAACGCCGCCACCAGCAGCCCGCGCTGCAGGAAGGCGTAGCTGAACGGTTCGAGGAGGAAGGAGATCATGGGTGTGCTTCTTGGGCAGCGCTTGGGTTTGCCGGCACCGATGCGTTGGCCTTCACATCATCCTTCTGCGGTACGTTGAGATCCGAGATGAACTGCTGCGTGACGGTGTATACCGCAGTGTCTAGCTCCGTGTGTGCTTTCAGCTCTTCGAACTCTGTGTCACTCACGAACTCAAGTTTGCGAGGTGCTCTTAGGACGATCGTGTCAACCAAGCATTGAGGGCCCAGAGAACTAATTGAGCCGAACACGCGCAGGCTCCATTTTCCGCCCAGAGTGTCGAGCTTTCCGACGAGGATACCGTGCTTGAAGTCCAGAGAGATGTAGAAGCTCGATGGAGAATCGTCGTCGAACGAAAGCGTGATCTGCGCACGATGGTCTTTGGTTTCGAATACCACAGCGTAGTGATCGAGGATCACCAAGTCTCGAAGGAGAAAGTCACTGCGTGGTGATTCGGTCTGAGTGGCCTTGGCGAAGGGACCCGCGAGGACGGAAAACAGGAGGAAGATGAGCGTGCGCATAGCGTCTTTCGCTTAAGTGTTGTTCGCCGCCGGGTAGAACTGGGCGAGGGTGGCGGGGGCGAGGACTTCGGCGACGGGGCCGGAGGCGAGGAGGCGGGTGTCCAGGAGGAGGGCGTGCGAGAAGACACGGCGGGCCAGCGGCAGATCGTGGAGCACGGCGACGACGGTGCGGTGGAGCTGTTCCCAGGATTTGAGCACGGCGGCGAGTTCGGCGGCGCTGGGGGCGTCGAGGCCGGCGAAGGGTTCGTCCAGGAGGAAGATGTCGGCGCCCTGGGCGAGGGCGCGGGCGAGGAAGACGCGTTGCTGCTGGCCACCGGAGAGTGCGCGGATCTGGCGGTCCTGCAGGGTGGTGAGCTTCATCTCGGCGAGGGCGTTGTCGACGAGCTGGTGGTCGATGGCCTGGAAGCGGCGGAAGGCGCCGAGGGCGGGGTAGCGGCCCTGCTCGACGACGCCGCGCACGGTGATGGGGAAGTCCCAGTCGACGTCGACGCGTTGCGGGAGGTAGGCGAGGCGGGGGAGGGCGTGTTGCGGGTGGGAGTCGCCGATGCGGATCTCGCCGCGGCTGAGCGGCATCCAGCCGAGGATGGCGCGCAGGAGGGTGCTCTTGCCGGCGCCGTTGGGGCCGAGGATGGCGGTGAGGCTGCCGCAGTGGATCTGGGCGGTGACGCTGTCGACGGCGAGGCGGCGACCGTAGGCGACGGTGACATCCTGCAGGCGGATGATGTCGTGCTGGTGCGCGGGGCCGAGGTCGCAACAGGGCGGGCAGGCGGAGGAGGACGGAGGACGGACGACGGACGGCGGAGTGTCGCGCGAGCCGGGCGGAAGGGGACGGAATTCGGAGGGCGGACTCACAGAAGAGAAGGAAGGGAATGGCGGACTGGCGGGGGCGTCGATGGGGAAAGAGGGTTGGGGGGGCGGAGTGCGGCGGTGTGGAGGAGGAGGAAACGGAACGGACGACAGAAGGGAACGAAGAGAACGAAGGTTCGGAGGAGGCGGGAACGGAAACGGATTCAGAGGGGACGACAGAAGGAGACGAAGACGGAGCGGAAGACGGAGGTTGAGGAACCACTGATGAGTTTCGCCAAGGGGCGAAACTTTCGGAGTGTCCGCTGGCTGATCGCCAGCGGGGTGGTGGTGGTCGGCGCCCGCTGATCGCGGGCGGAGAGGAGAAACGGACGACGGAAGAGAACCAAGGGTACTAAGGTTCGGAGGAGGCGGTGATGGGAAAGACCGGCGGCGGGGAGCCGGCTGGGGCCCGCCGGCCCGTGCTGAAGCAACGGGCTACGTGGCGGGGAGGCGGACGGAGTGGACGACGGAGTTGCGAGAACCACTGATGAGTTACGCCAAGGGGCGAAACTTTGGAGGTGTCCGCTGGCTGATCGCCAGCGGGGTGGTGGTGGTCGGCGCCCGCTGATCGCGGGCGAGAAGCGGGAGGCAGACGGGGACGGTCGTGGCATGGCTCTCCAGAGCCATGGACTGGTGTTGGGAATATGCGAATCACGGGTCTGGAGACACGTGCCACGAGGCGCGGCCGGCTACAGGTTGGTCAGCGGAGGGCGGAGACGATGCGGGTGGTGTTGGTGCGGATGAGGCCGAGGTAGGTGTCGGCGCCGGAGCCGGGGGCGCCGAGGCTGTCGGTGAAGAGCGGTTCGGCGAGGCGCACGCCGGCATCGGCGCCGATCTGGCGGACGAGCTTGGGGTTGGTGGTGAGCTCGATGAAGACGGCGGGGACCTGCTCGCGGCGGATGAGGTCGACGATCGTGGCGACGGTGCGGGCGTCGGGCTCGGCGGAGGAGGAGAGGCCGGCGACGGGGATGGTCTCGAACCCGTAGGCGTCGGCGTAGTAGCCGAGGGAGTCGTGGGAGGTGACGAGCCGGCGATGTTCTGGAGGAACGGACTCGATCTGCTCGCGTACCCAGAGATCGAGGGCGTCGAGTTGCGCGAGATAGGCGTCGGCGCGCCCGGTGTAGTAGGCGGCGGAGCCGAGGTTGGCGCGGGCGAGGGCGTCGCGGATGTTGGCGACGTAGGTCTTCACGGCCCGCGGGGACTGCCAGGCGTGGGGATCGGGGGCGGAGTCGGTGGACGGTGGGCGGTGGACGGTTTCCGGTGGCCGGTTGCCGGTGGCCGGTGAAGCGGAAACTGTGTCGTGGTGGTCGTGGACGCAGGCGGCTGTATGCTCGTGGGCATCGGTGCCTTCGGTGTGATGGTGGTGCGTGCAGCCGCCGGAGCGGGGCGTGAGGCCGGCGGTGGCGATGACGAGGTCGCCGCGGAAACCGCTGTTCTGCGCGAGGCGGAGGATGGCGGGTTCGAGGTCGAGGCCGTTGACGACGAGGAGATCGGCGCGGGCGAGGTGCTTCACGTCGGAGGGACGCGGCTCGAAGGTGTGCGGGTCGGCGCCGGGGGCGACGAGGCAGTGGGTGCGCACGCGGTCGCCGCCGACCTGCCGGACGAGGTCGTCGAGGATGGTGTTGGCGGTGACGACGAAGGGGACGGCGTCGGTGGGCTCGTTGGCGGCGAGGCCGAGGGCGGTGGCGCAGAAGACGAGAATGGTGGTGAATGGGCGCATGGCGTGGCGTGCTGGACTGGAGACTAGCAAAGACGTCAAGGGGCGGGGGCAGGAATGCGGATTTCGGAATGCGCTCTACCTGCGGAAGAGTCTGGGAGATTGCGGAATGAGTCCCGGGGCGCTGGGGCTACGGCGGAGCGGCGGTGGACTGGGTGGGCGACGTGGCCCGAGTGGACGGGGATGGACGGAGGCGGGCGGGTGCGGGTGAGTCGGGCTGGAGCTCGATGTTCCCTGGGGAAAAAGAAAAGGGCCGGCGGTGAGGCCGGCCCGGGAAGACGGAGACGTTGGCGTGGCGGCTCAGAACTGGTGCATGAAGAGGCCGTCGCGCAGCTTCGGCTCGAACCAGGTGCTCTTCGGGGGCATGATCTGGCCGGCATCCGAGATGTCCATGAGCTGGTCGATGGTGACGGCGTGCATGGAGAAGGCGATGGCAGCGCGGCCGGCGTTGACGGCGTCCTCGAGGTACTTGGTGCCGCGGATACCGCCGACGAAGTCGATGCGCTTGCTGGTGCGCGGGTCGTCGATGCCGAGGAGCGGGTCGAGGACCTTGTCCTGGAGCAGGCTGACATCGAGGCGGGAGACGGGGTCGGCGCCCTGCGGGGGATTGAGGGCGAGGGCGTGCCACTGGCCTTCGATGAAGAGGTGCACGCTGCCCGGGGCGGCGGGGGCGGGCGCGGTGGCCGGGGTGACGGCGCCGACGCGGCCGAGTTCGCCGAGGAGCTGGCGGGCAGAGCGTCCCTGCAACTCGAGCACGAGGCGGTTGTAGGGGAGGATGCGAAGTTGTTTCGCGGGGAAGAGGACGGTGAGGAACCAGTTGTAGTCCTCGTCGCCGGTGTGGGCGGTATTGGCGGCGCGGCGCTCGCGGGCGACGCGGGCGGCGGAGGCGGCGCGGTGGTGGCCGTCGGCGATATAGGCGCAGGGGACCTGCTTGAAGGCGGCGACGAGCGACTCGGGGGCGGCGATGCACCAGACGGTGTGGCGGATGCCGTCGTGGGCGGTGAAGCTGAAGAGCGGGGCGGTGGCGGTCGCGGCGGCGACGAGGGCGTCGATGGCCGGCTGGTCGCGGTAGGTGAGGAAGACGGGGCCGGGATTGGCCGAGAGGGTGCCGGTGTGGCGGACGCGGTCGTCCTCCTTGTCCTTGCGGGTCTTCTCGTGCTTCTTGATGAGGTTGTTGTCGTAGTCGTCGACGTGGCAGAGGGCGGCGACGCCGGTCTGCACATGGTCGCCCATCTGCTGCTGGTAGATGTAGAGCGAGGGGGCGGCTTCGCGGACGAGGTGGCCGGCGGCGATGAGCTTCTGGAAGTTCTCCTTGGCGCGGGCGTAGACGGCGTCGGAGTGCGGGTCGGTGTCGTCGGGAAACTCCAAGTCGGCGCGGGCGACGCGCAGCATGCTCAGGGGGTTGCCTTCGACGAGGGCGCGGCACTCGGCGGTGTTGACGACATCGTAGGGGACCGAGGCGATCTGGGCGGCGAGCTCGGGCCGGGGACGGAGGGCGCGGTAGGAACGGATTCGCATGATGAAACGCGGGCAACGGAGCAGAGAGGGCGCGGGAAGGCAAGCGGGGGCGCGGGGCGTTGCGAACAAGTTGCGGAAAACTTTTTGCGGAGAGGCGTTGCGTGGGTGGACAAAGTCTGTCGCCATCTCCGGTTTTCCCTCATGCCCCCCGAACCCGGCTCCTTTTCGCCCCGTCGCCACCGCAACGACGACTCGTCGCGTGCGGAGGGTGGCGGCCGGCCCGCTCCGTCGTTCGGCGGCCGGGTGCCGCCGCACAGCGTGGAGGCGGAGGAGTCGTTGCTGGCGTGCTGCCTGATCGACGGCGGCGACAGCGTGTCGGCCTGTGTCGAGGCGAAGCTGACGCCGGAGGCGTTCTACGACCCGGGCAACCGGGTGATCTTCGAGGTGCTCTGCGAGATCTATCGCGCCGGCCATCCGGTGGACCCGACGGTATTGGCGGAGGAGCTGCGCAAGAAGAGCCTGCTCGACGCCGTGGGCGGGCTGGTGCGGATCAACCAGATCACCGATCGCATCCCGACGACGGCGCACCGTACCTATTTCCTGGAGCAGGTGCGGGAGAACGCGCTGCTGCGCCAGCTCATCGGCGTGGCGACCGGGGCGATCGAGCAGTGCTACCAGTACCAGGGCGGCATCGAGGAGTTCATCGACAAGGTCGAGCGCGACATGTTTCAGGTCACGCAGGACCGCACGAACGACTCGGCGCGGGAGATGAAGGAGCCGGTGAAGGAGGCGACGGCGGTCATCGCGAAGATGCTCGAGCGCCGCGGCGAGCTGACGGGTGTGAGCTCGGGCTTCATCGACGTCGACAAGATGCTCTTCGGTTTCCAGAAGCAGGAGATGACCATCCTGGCGGCGCGCCCCTCGATGGGCAAAACGAGCTTGGCGCTCAACTTCGTCGAGGCGGCGGCGTTGCCCGCCAATCCCAAGAAGACCCCGCCGGTGGGGGTGCTGCTCTTCAGCCTGGAAATGGGCTCGGCGCAGATCGCGCTGCGCATGCTCTGCTCGCACGCGCGGGTGAACATGCAGCGGCTGCGCGACGGCTTCGTCGGTCGCGACAGCGAGGAGACATCGCGGCTCGGGCGCTCGGCGGAGGCGCTGAAGGCGGCGCCCATCATGATCGACGACTCCAGCAGCATCTCGATCATGGAGATGCGGGCGAAGGCCCGGCGGGTCGCGCAGCGGCTGCGCGACAAGGGCGGACTGGGCATGATCGTGGTGGACTACCTGCAGCTGGTGTCGGGCACGGACCCGAAGGCGAACCGCGAACAGCAGGTGGCGGAGATCTCGCGAGGCTTGAAGGGCATGGCGAAGGAACTCCACGTGCCGGTGATTGTCCTCTCCCAGCTCAACCGTGCCTCCGAGAAAGAAAACCGCGTGCCCCGCCTGTCCGATCTGCGCGAGTCCGGCTCGATCGAGCAGGACGCGGACGTCGTACTGATGCTGGCGCGACCCAAGGATGCCGACGAAAAGTTCCAGACCGCGGCCGACTCGGCGGATTTGATCGTTGCCAAGCAACGAAACGGACCGGTAGGAGAAATCAAATTAACCTTCCTCAAGGACATTACCCGCTTTGAAAACCATATCGCGTAGCACCCCGGTTTGGGGTTGGTTGGGCCTGTTGATCGTAATGCTGGTGCTCGCCGGGGTCCCGGCTGCGCGGGCCCAGGGGATGGAGACGCCCCAGCTCACCATCGGCAAGGTCGACGTGCGGTTCCTGGGCGTACGCAACGTCAGCGAGCAGGTCGTGCGCGCCAACATCCAGATGCGCGAAGGCGCGCCCTTCGACGAGACCGTGGTCGACCGTGACGTGCGCGGCCTCTACCGCACGGGCCTCTTCGAGTTGATCGAGATCAAGAAGGAGGAAGTCGGCTTCGACCGGATCAATCTGGTCGTCGAGGTCACGCCGAAGTTCCGGGTGCTCTCCGTGGAGATGGACGGCAACCGCGCCTTCAAGCGCAGCCGACTGCTCAAGGAAGTGAAGACGATCTCCAACGCCGCGCTGGACGAGCGTCAGATCAAGGCCGACACGGAGAAGCTCTTCGAGTTCTACCAGAAGAAGGGGTATTCGCAGGCCGAGGTGAACTACTCGATCGAGCGCGACCGCACGACCGGTTTCGGTCGGGTGATCTTCCGGATCCGCGAGGGCCTCAAGACGCGCATCGGCGACATCCGCTTCGTGGGCAACGAGAGCATCTCGGCGCGCAAGCTCCGCAAGGCGATGGAGGAGACGCGGCGCTGGTGGATGTTCTCCTGGATGACCGGCGCGGGGCGGTTGCAGGACGACAAGTTCGAGGAGGATCTGGACAAGCTGCGCGACTACTACCGTGAGCGCGGCTACCTCGACGTCGAGATCGTGCGCTCCAAGGTGGAGTTCGAATACCCGAAGCCCGGCCGGCTGGTCATCGTGATCCCGGTCACCGAGGGCCGCCGCTACAAGCTCGGGCGGATGGGCTTCACCGGCAACAAGCTCTTTCCGGCCCGCTTCCTCTCGCTGGCGCTCAACGAGCGGCCCGGCAACTGGTTCACCCCGTCCAAACTCGACAAGGACGTCGAGGCGCTCGAGGAGTTCTACGGCAAGAGCGGCTACCTCGACAGCCGCGTGCGCCTGGTCCGCAAGCCCAACCTCGCCACCGGCGACATCGACGTGGACTTCGACATCACCGAGGGCGAGAAGGTCACGCTCGAATCGATCAAGATCGAGGGCAACGACAAGACCAAGAGCATCGTCATCGCCCGCGAGCTGGTGCTCTCGCCCGGCCAGACCTTCGACTCCGTGCGCATGAACATCAGCAAGCTGCGCCTGGAGAACACCCGGTTCTTCGACGACGTGAATCTCACCCCCGAGGAGACCAGCGTGCCCGGCCGGCGCGACCTCAAGATCAAGGTCACCGAATCGCGCACCGGCAACCTCACCTTCGGCGCCGGCTACAGCTCGCTGGAGAAGGCCGTGTTCTACGCGGAGATCAGCCAGGGCAACTTCGACCTGCTCAACCGCCGCTCCTTCTTCCAGGGCGACGGCCAGAAGTTCCGGCTGCGCTTCCAGATCGGCTCCTCCTCCAACGAGATCTCGCTCAACTTCGAGGAGCCGTGGTTCCTGGAGAAGCAGCTCGCGCTCGGCTTCGAGCTGCACCGTTCCGCCTCGGACTATACCTCCTCCTACTACGAGGTCATCAACACCGGCGGCTCGATCTACACCCGCAAGCGCCTCTTCGAACTCTTCGAGGGCCAGCTCACCTACGGGTACGACATGATCAAGTATCAGGACATCTCCACGTCAGATTCCTTCCTGTACTCGCTGCTCGATTCCCACGACGTCTCCAAGCTGAGCTTCACCCTCTTGCGCGACACCCGCGACAAGATGATCAACACCACGCGCGGCAACCGCTTGGAGATCACCACGGACTTCGCGGGCGGCTTCCTCGGCGGCGAGCGCAACTTCTACCGGATCGAGGCCCGCGGCGCGCAGTTCGTGCCGCTCTTCAAGGCGCAGGAACAGGTGCTCGCGATCCTGCTGCGCGGCGGCGTGATCCAGAAGTTCGGCGAAACCAGCGACGCCGACCTCTTCTACTACAACTACGCCCTTGGCGGCCCCACGACCCTGCGCGGCTTCGAGTACCGCGAGGTGGGCCCGCGCAGCCCGACCTCGGGCGAGCCGATCGGCGGCAAGAGCTACGGCTTCCTCAGCCTCGAGTACTCCCTGGACATCGTCAGCCCGGTGCGGTTCGCGCTGTTCTACGACGCCGGCTTCGTCAACCGCAACGCCTACGACTTCAACCCGTCGGCCTACAACGACAACTTCGGTTTCGGTATCCGCATGATGGTCATGGGCTCGCCCATGAGCCTCGACTACGGCATCCCGCTCACCGGCGACCGCTTCAACAAGAAGGGCGGCCAGTTCAACTTCTCCTTCGGCACCCGTTTCTAGTCTTCCCGATCCAAACCCTTCCACCCAACACATGAAAACTGTCATCCGTTCCACTTTCGCCGCCCTCGCCCTGGCCGGCGCCACGCTCGGCCTCCAGGCCGAGGTCGCCCTCAAAGTTGTCACCATCGACCTGGGGCAGCTCTTCGAGAAATACTACAAGACCGAGGCGCAGCAGGAGAAGATCCGCGAGGACAGCAAGAAGGCCAAGGAGCAGTTCGACGCCCTCGTCAAGGAGCGCGAGGCCTTGGTGACCCAGGCCAAGGAGATCCAGGAGCAGGCGAAGAACCCGGTCCTGAGCGACGAGGCCCGCAAGAAGGCCGAGACCGATTTCGAGGCGAAGGTTGGCGAGGTCCGCAGCAAGGAAGGCGAGATGCAGGACTTCAACCAGCGCATCCAGCAGTTGCTCCAGCAGCGCATGGCGCAGTTCCAGCAGTCCGCCGTTGAGGAGATCTCGAAGGTCGCCACCGACATCGCCAAGCAGCAGGGCGCCTCCCTCGTGCTCAACCGCGGGATGGGGGTCGTCTATGCCGATGCCAGCTACGACATCACCCCGGCCGTGCTCGAGGCGATCAACAAGGATCGCCCGGCCCCGGCGGTCAATGTCACCGTGCCGGCCCCGGCGAAGTAAGCCGCCACCACTTTGCGCCCCGCCCGGTTTCGGGCGGGGTTTTTTGTTTCCAGCCCATTCCCCCCCGCCCACGCTCGTGCCATGGCGCCTGCCTTCTCCGCGGCACAGATCATCGAAATCGTCGAACCGGTGCGCACCCTCGGCCACACCGAGGCCGTGCTCACGGGCATCGCCTCGCTCGAGGCGGCGGGGCCGGGCGACCTCTCCTTTCTGGGCAACGCCAAGTACCGTGCGGCCGTTGCCACCAGCCGCGCCTCCGTGCTGCTGCTGCCGGCCGACTTCGCGGGCGAGCCGCCCCCCGGGCAGCTCTGGCTCCTGTTGGCGAATCCATCGGTTGGACTCACGCGCCTCTGCCGGCGGATCGAGCAGCTGCTCTGGCCCAGGCCGGCTCCGGGCGTGCACCCCTCCGCGGTGGTCGCCGCCGATGCCGTGGTCGATCCGACCGCGCATGTCGGCCCCCTGTGCGTCGTGGAGTCCCAGGCCCGGATCGGGCCCGGCTGCGTGCTGCAGGCCTCGGCCTTTGTCGGCACCCGCGCGACCCTCGGCCCGGACTGCTGGCTCGGGGTCCGCGCGATCGTCGCGCAGGACTGTGTACTGGGCGCGCGGGTGCGCCTGCAGCCCGGCGCCGTGATCGGCGCCGACGGCTTCGGCTACGACACCGTGAAGGGCCGGCACGAGAAGATCCCGCAGATCGGCAACGTGGTGCTCGGCGACGATGTCGAGGTCGGCGCCAACACGACGATCGACCGCGCCCGGTTCAGCCGCACGACGATCGGGGAGGGCACCAAGATCGACAATCTCGTCCAGATCGGGCACAACTGCACCATCGGCCGCCACTGCCTCCTCGTCTCGCAGGTCGGCATTGCCGGCAGCACCACGGTGGGCGACTACGTCGTCATGGGCGGGCAGGTGGGCGTGGGCGGCCACCTCCAGGTCGGCAGCTTCAGCCAGATCGCGGCGCGGGGCGGCATCACCCGCGACCTGCCGGCGAAGAGCGTCGTGGCGGGCACCTACGCGCTGCCGCTGCTGCTCGAACAGCGCTTCCAGGTCCTGCGCGGCAAGCTCCCCGAACTGTTCAAGCGGGTCGACCGCCTCGAGGAGCAGCTCGGCCGGCCGGCCGCAGAATAACCTTCCGCCCGCCCCGATTTCCCCCCTCAATCCCTCTCCCCCCAACCGACGAAGATGGAAGCCAACATCAAGGTATTCTCCGGCAACGCCAACCGCCCGCTCGCGGAAGAGATCTGCCGCGCCATCGAGTTCCCGCTCGGCGACGCCACCGTGACGGTGTTCCCCGACGGGGAATCGTTCGTGAAGATCAACGAGAACGTGCGCGGCAAGGATGTCTTCATCATCCAGCCCACGTGCCCGCCGACCAACCACCACCTCATCGAGCTGCTCATCATGATCGATGCGGCCCGCCGCGCCTCGGCCCAGCGCATCACCGCCGTGATGCCCTTCTACGGCTACGCGCGCCAGGACCGCAAGGACCAGCCCCGCGTGCCGATCACCGCCAAGCTCGTGGCCAACCTCCTCGTCGCCGCCGGCGCCAACCGCGTGCTCACGATGGACCTGCACAGCCAGCAGATCCAGGGCTTCTTCGACATCCCCGTCGACCACCTCTACGCCTCGCCCGTATTTTTCGAATACCTCTCCAAGAACCTCAAGACCGACCGCCTCGTGGTCGTCTCGCCCGATGTCGGCGGCATGAAGATGGCCGCCGCCTATGCCGAGGTGCTCGGCGTGGGGCTCGGCCTCGTCGCCAAGAAGCGCACCACCGCCACCACCGTCGAGGCCATCAGCGTCGTCGGCGATGTGAAGGGGGCGGACGTGCTGCTGGTCGACGACATCACCGAGACCGCCGGCACCCTCACCGCCGCCGCCAAGATCCTGCGCGACCACGGCGCGGTGAGCGTGCGCGCCGCCGTGAGCCACTGCATGCTCAGCGAGATGGCCTACACCCGCCTGGCCAACGGCACGATCGACGAGCTCATCACGACCAACTCGGTGCCGCTCGACACCCGCGGGCTGCCGATCACGCGGTTGAGCGTGGCCGGCCTGCTCGGCGAGGCCATCCTTCGTATCCACTCAAATCGCTCGGTCACCGGCCTGTTCAAGGTCAAGGGCTTCTAGTCCGCCCGCCGCCCGGCCCGCACCTCCCATGAGAACACGTATCGTCGCATTCGGTGCGGTGACGGGCGTGGCGCTCAGTGTCGGGTTGGGCTTCGTTCTCGCGCGGCCCCGGTCTCCGGCGCCCACGCTGGTGGTCGCCCCCGCCCCGGTCGCGGCGCCGGCCGGCGGACCGGCCAGCTATGCCGAGGCGCTCGCCGCCGCGCGCCCCGCGGTCGTCTCCGTCTACTCCACGAAGTTCGCCCGGGCCCGTGTCTCCGTCGCGGCCGGACCCCGCGCGCCCGGGGGCTCCGGGACCCAGCCCGAGCGCGGCCTGGGGTCCGGCGTGCTGGTCGCCCCCGAGGGCTACATCCTCACCAACAACCACGTCATCGAGGGGGCCGACGAGCTCCTGGTGAAACTGCCCGACGACCGCGAGCTGCCCGCCTCGCTGGTCGGCGCCGACCCGAAGACGGACATCGCCGTGATCAAGGTCGAGGGTCCGGGCCTGCCGCACGTGGTCTTGGGCGACAGCGACAAGCTGCGGGTCGGCGATGTCGTCTTCGCCCTCGGCAACCCGCTCGATGTCGGCCAGACGGCAACGATGGGCATCGTCTCCGCCACCGGGCGACGCAGCCTCGACCTACTGGCCCGCGGCGACGGCGATCCCGGCTACGAGGATTTCATCCAGACCGACGCCGCCATCAACGTGGGCAACTCCGGCGGGGCGCTGGTCGACGCCCACGGGCGTCTCGTCGGCATCAATACCGCGATCATGACCACCTCGCGCGGCAACATCGGCATCGGCTTCTCGATTCCCGTCAACCTTGCGGCCTTCGTGATGAAGAGCCTGGTCGAGACGGGCACGGTCGTGCGCGGCTACCTCGGCGTGAGTACCCAGGACATGGATGCCGGGCTCGCCGCGGAGTTCGGACTCAAGGACACGCGCGGGGTGCTCGTCGCGGAGGTCACCCCCGACAGCCCCGCCGCCCGGGGCGGCCTGCTCGCCGGGGATGTGGTCACGGCTTTCAACGACAAGGCGGTCTCCAACCGCGACGAGCTGCGGCTCCTGGTCGCCCAACTGCCGCCCGGCACCCAGGCCGGGCTCCAGGTGGTCCGCGAGGGCAGGCCGCTCGTGCTCCAGGTGCGCCTCGGCCAGCTCGCCGATGCGCCGCAGCCCACCGCGCCGGCCTCCGTGGAGCTGTTCGCCGGCGTCCAGGTCGCGCCGGTGACCGACCAGCTCAAACGCGATTTCGCCCTGGAGAGCGACTCGGCGGGCGTGGTGGTCACCGCGGTCGACCGCCGGTCCGCCTACGCGGTGAACCTGCCGGTCGGCACGGTGATCGAGAAGATCAACAAGGTCGCCGTCACCAATGTGCGCGTGGCCAAGGATGCCCTGCGGCGCGGGCGCAACACCATCGTGGTCCGGTACGGCGGCACCCGCCGGTTCATTTCGGTCGACTGGACGAAGTGAGGCCGTGCGCGGCTCAGCTGCCGGGCTTCTCGGCCGGGAGGGCGGCGAGCTCGGGCGGCAACTGGTCGGCCGGGTAGGTGGGGAAGCTCAGTTGCAGCAGCGGGTGGGCGGGCACGGAAAACTTCGTCTTCCCCTCGCTGCGGTCGACCAGCATTGCCACGCCGGCGACCACGCCGCCGCGCGACTGCACGATCTCGAGACACTCCTGCACGCGGCCGCCGCGGGTGACGACGTCCTCGACCACCAGCACGCGCTCGCCGGCGGCGATCTTGAAGCCGCGACGCAGGACGAGTTTGTCGTTTTCCTTCTCGGCGAAGATGAAGCGCACCTTGGAGCGACGGGCCACCTCCTGCCCGATCACCAGCCCGCCCATCGCGGGGGCGAGCACGGTCGTGTAGCTCACGCCGGCCGACTGGAGCTTGGCCACGAGCAGCTCGCCCAGTCGCTCCACCTCGGGCATGTACTGGCACACCTGCGCGCACTGGAAGAAGTGCCCGCTGTGCAGCCCGGAGCGGAGAACGAAGTGCCCGCGCAACAGGGCGCGGGTGCGGGTGAAGATGTCGAGGACCTCGGTTTGCGTGTCGGCCATGGGGGCACGCTGGAGGGCCGCGGGGATTTTGGAAACCCCTTTTGCGGCCGCGACCTCTTGGCATTTCGCCGGCCGCTCCTACTGTCGCGGCCATGCCGTTCGCCCCTCCCTTGGAAGACGAGCTCGGTGACATCCTCGAGAAGGCCATCCGCCATGCCGGCCTCACCGAGGAGCAGCTCGCCGCGGCGACCGGCATCGGCGTCGACCGCATCAAGGACGCGGAGGACTACCGCTACGATTTCAGCTGCGCCGAGCTGCAACGGCTGGCGGTGGCGCTCGGGCTCAACGAGGTGGGCGTGTGTGCCGTGGGCGAGGGCAAGTACCCGCTGCCCGCGCTGCCGCCGCTGCCGTTCGCGCTGCACACCATCGCGCTGCCGTACGGGATCGGCCGCGTCAACGCCTTCGTGACGGAGAACCCGGATACGCGGGCCACGCTCCTGGTCGACACGACGGACTGCCCCGAGCGGCTCTTCGCCGCCTGGCCGGCCGCGCTCGCGCTGCCGGAGGCCGTGCTGCTCACGCACTGGGACCACGACCACGCGGGCGGGCTGCCCGGGCTGCTGCACCGCCGGCCGGGGCTGCCGGTCCTCGCCCCCGCGCAGCGGCCGGGCGGCGCCGTCGCGGTGCTGGGGGAGGGCGACGAACGCACGATCGCCGGCTTCCGCGTGCGCGTGTTCCGGACTCCGGGGCACACGGCGGCGCACAACGTCTACCACCTCTCGCTGCCCGGCGTCGGCTCCGCAGCCCCCGGAGTGCTTTTTTCGGGCGACCTGCTTTTTGCGGGCTCGCTCGGCGGGGCTTTCTTCTGTTGCCAGACGCTGCGGCGCGAAGCGCGCCGGGTGGTCGGGCTCCTGCCGCCCGAGACGGTGATCGCGCCCGGCCACGGCCCGCTCACGACGGTCGCCAACGAGCGGCGGTTCAACCCGTTCCTGGGTTGAACCTGGATTCCGCAGCCGAGGTAACGAAGGGAACAAAGATACCGCAGCCTGCGCAAATTCGGTGCCCGCAGGCCCGGCGAATCTCCCTTCATCTGCCAGATGAAGACCGAGACCCCGGATCCCGTTCTCCCACTCGGTCCCGCTTCGTTCCCTTTGTCGCCTGCGGCGGGTTCCGACCGCGCTTCGCAGGTCGAACCACGGGGCGTGGCGCGAGTGCGCGGCCCGCCGGTCCGGCGGGTCGCTACAGCGCGAAATCGGCCGGGGCGACGAGCACCACGTATTCGCCTTTCTTGCTCAGCGGGGCGAACCGCTGGCGGACCTCGGCTGCGGGACCCACCAGGAAAGTCTCGTGGAGCTTGGTGACCTCCTTGGCGAGGCACACGACCCGCGCCGCGCCGAGCACCTCGACGATCTCGTCGACGAAGGCCTCGATGCGGTGGGTGCTCTCGTAGAGGCAGAGGGTGAAGGCGGCGTCGCGGTGTTTCTCGAGGAAGACCCGGCGCGCGGCGGTCTTGGGCGGGAGGAAACCGGCGAAGAAGAAGGCGTTGGTCGGCAGGCCGCTGGCGCTGAGCACGGCGATCGCGGCGCAGGCGCCCGGCACGGGCACGACGGGGAGCTGGCGCCGGCGGCAGGCGCGCACGAGGCGGAAGCCGGGATCGCTCAGCCCCGGGGTGCCGGCATCGCTCACGATGGCCACCGAGTCGCCGGCGGCGAGGCGGGCGACGAGCTGTTCGGCCGCCTCGGTCTCGTTGTGCTCGTGGTACGCGACGAGCGGGCGGTGCAGCCCGAGGCGCTGGAGCAGCGCGCCGGTAGTGCGCGTGTCCTCGCTGGCGATCACGGAGGCGCTGCCGAGGATGGCCCGGGCGCGGTCGGAGAGGTCGGCGAGGTTGCCGATCGGGGTGGCGACGACGTAACAGTGGCCCGGCTGCGCGGTGAGGGAGGTGTTGGCGTCGCTCATGGGAGCCGAGCGTGGGGCGCCGGCGGCGGCCGGCAAATGCGAAGCGCACCGGGCGGCAGCGGGCGCAAAAAAAAGCCCGGGCGAACCCGGGCGGGGAAAACGGGGCGGGGCGCCGCGGTGCTCAGCGGCCCATGCCGGGAGTGGAGCCCATGCCGGGGACGTTGCCCTCCCACGTCTGCGGGCGACTCCACGGAATGGAGTCCGCCTCGTCTTTGGAGGCGCAGCCGTTGACGAGCAGCGAGGTGAAGCCCAGGAGGGCGGCGAGGAGGAGGCGTTTGAGGACGGACATGGATGGGACGATTGGCGGAACGTTTGCAGCGGGGCGGGTGGTTGGCAAGGGGCAAGCCGGGCGGAACCGGAGGCGTGGATTGGTCGCGGGTTGCCGCGGAGGACTTGCGAAGGGCAGCAGGGTCGGACCCGATCGCCGGGCGGAAGTTCGGCGGTTTCTGGGGGCAGGGCGCAACGGGGCGGGCTGAGCGACACGCCCTGCGCCCCGCCGGGGCCCACCGCGCCATGCCCGCCACGGGCCCCTGCCGTCGGCTGGGGCGAGACCGGCGCTCATCGGTGGCTTTCGGCCCAGCGCAAAAACTCCTCGATGATGTCCTCCAATCTGTCTGGAGCCCCGCGGCCTTCGAAGGTGTCCGCGTTCCTTCGGCAAAGCATCCAGTGGTCGGTGGACTCATAATCGTCCTTCCGCTCCGCGAACGGCACGGCCTCGAGCGGAGTGTCCCGAAGGTCGATGTCGACCGCGACACCCGGATTATCGAGCGTCGAGATCTTGAATCCGAAACCATGCTCCCAGTCGCCGTTGCATTGTTGCGAATACCAAGCGGAGAGGCGCTGCAGCGTGGATTTCATCTCCCGCCCTCCTTGCGGTGATGGGTGGGGGCGGCGGGCTCATCGGGATACCGCAGGGTGAGCCGCAGCATGTCGAGGAGCCGGATGCCGTCCTCGAAGATCGGCTCGGGGTAGTTCCGGACGAAGAAGTCGGGCACGATGCTCGCGACCCGGAACCCCTGGCGCTGGTAGAAGGCGAGCTGGTAGCCGAAGGTGCCGGTGCCGACCTCGAGTTGACGGGCGCCGGAGTCGCGAAAGTAACCGATGACCCATTGCAGCAACGCCGTGCCGTGGCCGCACTTCTGCTGCTCCGGCTGGACCGCGATGCTCATCAGCTCATGTGCGCCCGCGGCAAGCGGTTTGACCACACAGGCGCCGACAACAGTTCCGGCTGTCGACGCGACGAAGCACTTCGCGCCGGGAAGATACGAGCGGATCTTGGCTTCCGAAGGGTCGGCCAGCAGCAACAGCTGCAGCGGGGCCTCTGCGGTGGGGACTTCGTGGATGAGCAGTGACATGCGGGGTGGGGCGGGATCAACGGGAAGAGACGGCGGCCCCCTGACTCGGATTGGAAGGCGGGGCCTTTGCCGACGTTCCCTCTGACCGCTGGTGTGCGCCCGACATGCGAGTGAACTGAGAGGTGAAAGTCCTCAATGCGCGAATCCAAAACCCAAGCATTAGACGAAGGCAACTGCGGCGTCGCGAGGCATCATGGGGAGGAAGCTGGAGCCGAAACTGCGAGCCCACGAACAGGAACCGGCTGCGAGGCCTGAGGTTTTGCGGGACGCAAAATTTGAGCAGAGGTCGTAGTATTAATCCGGCAAGAAGACAGAACCTCATCCCGCATTCATCCTACTCGTGAAGCGACCTCAATGCAGGCGCTTTCACATTGCCGGATTAATAGTGCCGGACACGAGCCGGGAGTAGAGCGCCGGAACCTAGTGCCGGACTCGAATGGACCGGAGGGTCTCACGCAGGCGCGAAGGACCGAACTGGTTGGGACCGCGGCGACCGCGACGGCCTTGCCGCCGACGATGATGCCGACCGGCGGAGTCGGAGGGCAGCGGCCGGATGCGGCGGAGACAGACCGCGGTCAGGCAGACAGTGAGTTGTGGCGGTTGCGGTGGAATCCGGAAAACCTGAATGCCGCTTGGCATCGGGTCCGGGCCAACGGCGGGGCAAAGGACTCAGGCCTTCAGCCCCTCGGAAAACCTCCGCCAAATATCCTCACGACCGTGAGAGTATTTGGCAGCGAACGAACTAACCTCCTGTTTATCAATTTCTAGTGTTAACCAAATAACTCCACGACCGCAGAAGTATTTTGCGAGCCGGCGCCGGTGCGGCGGACGTTCATCCCGAAGATGGACGGCGGCCAACGGCCGGTAGGGTGTGCTTGGAAATCCCGGCAGGTCGTCGTCGGGGCAGAAACCGTCTGGCGCAAGGCGCCTCGACTCGGGACGGGCTGAAGCCCGTGCGAGTCGGGGCAACGC
>JAEWNN010000035.1 GCA_023457035.1 Verrucomicrobiota bacterium | reverse complement strand
AGCCGCGGAGGACGCGGAGAAAACGACCCCTTCCGCCTGCCCGCCCCCTCCGCGGTCTCCGCGCCTCCGCGTGAGCCAATTCTGTCTCCGTGTCGGCTTGCCGCGTCTCCGGCATCTACCGGATCAGTGTCCATCAGTGGTTCAACCTGCCCCTTGGTTGCGGCGGAGCCGCTCTGGGGCCTCTGTGGTTCAATTCCGAAAACCATTTTCTTGAGAGGAACGAACTGCGGCCCATTGAGACCGGGAACGGCAGTACGGGCGGGCTTCTTCCTCGGATCCCTCCGTTCTCCTCGCTACCCACTACTCGCCCTTTGGTTCGCGGCATCGCCGCGCCGACGCAGGGGCCGATGGTCCTGGGATTGATCCCTCAGCCCTTCCGTCGGGCCCTGCCCCATATGGCACGGTGACGCTTCATTTTCGGCGATTCCGGCCGAATCCCAATTCAGGCGGGAGCACAACCTCACTATACCCCAACCGCCCCGCCATGAAGATCCTCGTCGCCGACGATGAACCGACCGTTCGTCGGATCATGCAGGTCTTCCTCGAGAAGAACCACCACGAGGTGGTGATCGCCGAGGGTGGCCAGCAGGCGTTCGAGCTGCTCAAGGCGGAGGGCGCGCCGCATGTGGCGATCATCGACTGGATGATGCCCGATCTCTCCGGTCCCGAGGTGTGTGCCAAGCTGCGGCAGACCAAGCTGCGCATCCGGCCCTATCTGCTCATGCTCACGTCGAAGAACGGCGAGGCCGATCTGGCCGCCGGTCTCGACGCGGGAGCCGACGATTTCCTCACCAAGCCGTTCCGCTCGGCCGAGATGCTCGCGCGGCTGCGCGTCGCCGAGCGTTCGATCGGATTTGCGCAGGAGATCCAGGAACGACTCGAGGAGTTCGAGGCGTTGGTCGAGCGCCACAAGATGCTCGGCGAGATGGCCGCCCGCCCCGCGGTGGAGGGTCCGGTCCCCATTGCGCCCCCCGCCCTTTCCGTGCCGACTCCCGTGCCGGCCTCCTCGCCCGTGCCCGAGCCGCCGCCCGAAGCGTCACCCGAGCCGGTTGCGCCGGTGGCCGAGTTGGGGTTGTCGGCCGACGAGGTGTCGTTCCGCACGGTGCACGCCCTGCGGGAACTGGGACTCGATGCGACCGCCACGCGCCGCCTGAGCGACGCGAGCCGCCCGTATCGCATCTCCTATTCGGCCTGGGTCGGGTTCGTGCTGCCCGACCGCGAGTGCTGGGTGGATCTGCTGCTCGAGGCCGACCCGCTGTCGGTGAACACGATCTTCGCGCAGGCGTTGCAACGCCCGGCCAGCCCGGCGGCGGGCCAGGTGTTCATCGTCGAGGCGCTCACGATCATCGGCTCCTCGCTGCGCGCGATGCTGCAGGGCCGCGGCGGCGAACCGTTGGCGGCGTACCTCGCGCATGGGCAGCGCGTCGACCGCACGTACCAGGATGTGCCGGTGGGGGAAGGCGCGACGACCTACTTCTTCGAAGTTGCCGGGGCGGAGATCGCATTGACCGTCTGCACGCAGCCCTGTCCGGTGCGACCGGTGACGGCGCAGGCCTTGCGCAAGGGGGACCTGATCACCGAGTGTTATCCGCCGCCGGGCTGCTCGGAGGTGGCGCTCTTCACGCGCGGCACGGTTTTGAACGAGCACTACATCGGCAAGCTGATCGCCTTCGGCGAGACGAACAAGGGATGTCCTCCGCTGCAGATCTACAAGCCCACCCCGCTGGCCCGGTTCTTCCTCGCCAAACCCGGGGCCCGCTGAGCCGTAATCAGGCGGTCCGCGAGCGGGTCCAGTCTCTGACTGGACGCCGGAATACGTGAGCCGGCGGTCACGGCTGGAGTCGGAGGTGTCCGGTCGGAGACCGGACCTACGGGTAGAGCATGCCGGCCGGTGGTTTCACCGGCGCTGGTACGGAGATTCGCTCGTGGATTTGCGGCAACGGCCTGATCACGGCTGAGCCGCGATCAGGCGGTCGAGGGGCGAGGCGACGAGTGACGAGAGCGCGAAGCGCCGAGGTGAAAGACTGTGCAGACCGGCGCTCCGGTCCATCGCCGGGCGGCGCAGCCGAGAACGGCGGAACGCAGCGAACTGGTCGTGGCGGAACGGACTCCACGGCGTGATGGCGGCGGAAGCCGCCGCCCGGCAAACAGACGGCCGGCGTCGGTGAGGACGCCGGCCGCGAGACAACCGGGGAGGCAGAGACATGGGACTGCTGCCGCGACGGTCGGAAGTAGTGCTAAGGCCTCGACCGCTCCTTGGCGAGCTTGCGAAAGGTGCCGCGCATCCAGTCGGTGAGGAGCTGCTTCTCGTACTGGGTGAGCTCGCGCTCGCCGATCATCGTCTGGTAGCGGAACGTGAGGTTGGTGAGCTTCTCGCTGCCTTCCTGGAGGACGGCGCCGGACTCGTCGAGCAGCTGGTAATCGAAGACGAGGCGGGGCGGGTGGGTGTCGCGCATGTAGCGCACCCGGCCGAAGTCGGCACCGCGCCACGGTTCGACGGTGCCGGCGAGGTCGATGTCGCGCATGGTGATCACGAGGGTCTGGCCGGGCGCGATGCGGTTCTTCGCGAGCGCGACGAGGTGGCGCTGGAGTTCGCCGTGGATGAGGTCGCTGCCGCTCTTGGTGGTGGCTCCGTCGACAACGATGTCGGTGAACTTCTCCCAGTTCGCGAAAACGAGCTTCACCCGGCTGGTCGGGACGGGGTCGGGCGCGGCCTGGAGCGCGGGGGTGGCCAGCGCGAGCAGGACGAGCGCGGTGGCGGCGGAGAGGAGGGAGCGAAGGATCGGTGTCATGGCGGGGCGAGGAGGTCGGTTCCGTGCCCGGGGCCGCGGCGTGGAGGCGCGGCGCGGTAGTTTGAACAGGACGAGTGGGACCGATCGGGTGAGGGGAGGTTCCGGGTGGGGGCGGGAGGTGGACGGAGGGCAGACGACGGAGGGTGGACGGAGCCGCGATATCACCTATGCGGTTGCGCTCTTGCACGGGCCTGGAGTTCGTCGACGAACTCGTTCACATGGCGGAAAAAGTCCGTCGAAGAGAAGATCACGACCTTTCCAGTGGTATCACGCACGGTGAAACACTTCAGGGTCCGGTTGACTGTTGGCGGCCGCAGCTCTTCCCAACCGCGGACAGCGGAGGACCAGAGTGTCTTTGCCATCAGCCCTTCCGGGAGGACGTAATACCGGACAACACCAAAATTCAGGAAGAGAAATGTGAGGAGAACGGAAAGCAGTGCTGCGAATCCGACCAAGCCATAGCGCATTACCTCGCCGCCGCGCAGAGCCCCGTCGAACACCCAGGTGGCGTAGCTCACGTAAAGAAGAAGACCAATCATGAGGGGGACGGCAAAGAACAGGCGCGTGTCGTGGCGGTATGTTTTCATCGTGGGGGCGGGCGAGAGGCGGAGGACGACGGAGGACGGGAGGGTTGCTTACTCCGGGTGCTGGGCGATGAAGGCCTCCATGGCTTCGCGGGTGACGATGTGCTTGGCGGCGCAGCGGGGGCAACTGACCTGCACCGAGGGTTCGTCGCCGAACAGCTCGGCGGGGTCCTTGCGCATCACGGGGGCGAGCACGCGAAGGAGCTTCTGCTGGTTGCAACCGCAGCGCCAAGCGTAGCGGCGGCGCTCGAGCAGGGAGAGGGTCTCGGTCTGGTCGAGGTCGCGGAGAGTGTCGACGGTGAGGCCCTCGAACCACGCGGTGTCGCAGTCGGGATGCGAACAGACCATCACGAACTCCTCGGGCGCGGTGGCGAAGAACCGGGCGGGCCGCTGCTCGCTCTGGAGGTAGAACGCCTCGGCGGCGCGGAACGCATCGGCGCCGGCGAAGGGGATGGCGCTGCGGCGCGGCGGCTTGTTGTGCGCGACGACGTCGGCGTAGAGGTGGTTGCCGCCCATCTCCCGGACGTTGTCGGCGAGGATGCGGCCGGTCACAGCTTCCTCCTCGGTGTCGGCGGTGAGGAAGAGGTTCACCATCGGCTCCTCGAAATGCAGCGTCCACGCGATCATCTCGTAGCGTGGGCGCGCGGTGCAGTGCAGGACGAAGGCGGCGAGGGCGTCCTTGAAGAGCGCGATGTGTGCGGGATCCGGCCGGAGCTGTTGCGCGGCGAGGTGGAGAAAGTAGTCGACGTACAACTCCGAGAGCGTGGCCCGGATGACGACGGCGTTGCGCGAGCGGACGAAGTGGCTGCGGATCTCGATGCCCTCCGCGGGCGGAGGAGGCGGCGGGGACGGGGGCGAGGGAGGCGCGGCGTCGCTGGACATGGCGGGGTTGTGGAGACGGGACAGACTAGGAACGGCTCGGCGCGGAAGGCAACGAAGGGAACGTCGCCGGAGCCCGCGCGGTGCCGGTCGCGGGGGGCGGTCAGGTTTTCCGCAGGGTGATCACGCACTCGAGATGGCGTGTCTGCGGGAAGAGGTCGAAGGGCTGCACGGCGGTAAGCGCGTAGCCGGTGGGCTGGAGCAGCGCGAGGTCGCGCATCTGCGTGGCCGGATCGCACGAGACGTAGACGATGACGCGCGGGCCGAAGGCGACGAGTTGGCGGAGGAACAGTTCGTCGCAGCCCTTGCGCGGCGGGTCGATCACGACTGCGGTGTCGGCGGCGGGGAAGTCGAGCCCGGCGAAGATCGCGGCGGCGTCGGCGGCGAGGAAGGTGGCGTTGGCGATGCCGTTGGCGGCGGCGTTGTCCTGCGCCCAGCGCACGGAGGTCGCGCTGAGCTCGACGCCGGCCACGCGCTCGAAGTGGCGCGCGGCGCTGAGGGCGAACAGGCCGCTGCCGCAGTAGGCGTCGACGAGGAACCGCGCGCCGGAGGCGGCGGCCTGCTCGCGCACGTATCCTGTGAACGAGGGCAGGATGAACGGGTTGTTCTGGAAGAAGTCGCGTGCGAGGAAGCGGAGGCGGAGGTCGCCGACCGCCTCGGTGATCGTGGCCTCGTAGTCGGAGGTCACGCCCTCGAGCGAGTGGCGCAGGAGCACCGTGGCGCCGCGCTGGTAGCCGCCGGCGGCGGCCTTGGCGCGGATCGCGTCGCGGGCGGCGGGCAGGGCGGCGTTGATGGCGTCGGTCGCGATCGGGCAGTGGGGCACGTCGACGAGCGCGAAACGCGAGGCGGCCTTGAGGAAGCCGATGGGGAAGCCGGTGTCCTCGGCGGTGCGCGGCGGCTCGAAGTGCGGCGTGATCTTCGAGCGGTAGCCGAACTCACGCGGCGAGGGGATCACCGGGTTCACCGGGAACTCGAGTTTCGCCATGTGGCGGAGGAGCTCGGCCACGTGGCGCTGCTTCCAGCGGAGTTGCTCGGCGTAGGAGAGGTTCTGGTACTGGCAGCCGCCGCAGGTGCCGAAGAGCGGGCAGCGCGGGGCGATGCGTTCGGGCGAGGGGGTGAGGACGGCGACGAGGTCGGCCTCGGAGTAGTTCTTGTGGTTGCGGAAGATCCGCGCGCGCACGCGCTCGCCCGGCAGCGCGAAGGGCACCATCACGACCCAGCCGGAGCCGCCCGCGGCGGGCGGGATTTCCGATGTTGGATTTTCGGTTTTCGATTGGGCGACGGGGGCTGCGGCTTTCGCGCCTGCGGAATCGCAAATCGGCAATCGCAAATCGGCAATGGGCAGCGCCACGCGCCCCAGGCCGATGCCGAGGTTGGTGAGCGTGGAGATCTCCAGCTCAAGCTCGGTGTGGTACGGGAACGGATGGTCGTTGAAGCGCTTCTTGGCCACGGGATGGACAGAGAGAACGGCCGCGGGCGCGGCGGCAACCCGAGACGTCTGCGCAGGAGCCGATGGAATGGAACCCCCGAGCCTAAAAATGCAGTTGGACACAGAGGCCACAGAGAGAAGGCAGGAGTACACCGAGCGTTCGGAGGAAAACCAGAAGCCGGGGATGCTCACCCTTGGGGTGAGTAGGCCGGACCACATTGCGAGCACCCGAGTTCCCCTCCGCCGCAGGTTCTGCCGAGCGGCAGAATGATCTCCTACCGGCTCTCCTCCGCCTCTGTGACCTGTCCGAACTGCCGGTTCGAGGCTGAGGGGTTTCGCCAACGGCGGAACCTTGGCAGTGTCCTTCGGCCGATCGCCTCCGGGGCGGTGGGCACGGCGCCCGCTGATCGCAGGCGGCCTCGCCGTTCTGGCGAACCACGCCACAAGAACCGCGTTTGATTCACCCTTCCGGCGGCAGCGTGGCGAGGTAGAGCTCCTCGACCTTCTGGCGGGCCCACGGCGTCTTGCGGAGGAACTTCAGGCTCGATTTCACGCTCGGGTCGAAGAGGAAGCAGCGGATCGGGATGCGCCGGCCCAGTTCCTCCCAGCCGTACCACTTCTCCAGCTGGGTGACGATCGCCTCGAGGGTGAGGCCGTGCAGCGGGTCGTTGGAGCGGCGGGAGGGTGCAGACATCGGCGCAGGATTGAGGCGGGTCGGTGGCCGGTTGACCAGCCGGGATGCGCGGACCGGATGCATCATTCCACGGAGCCGGGGCAACAGCCCTCCAGAACGGGGTGGATTTCCGGCGGGCGCGCAATCAGAGTCGTGCCTCTCTCCCCCCCCTGCGTCCTCAACCCCCCTCCCCCTTGGGAACACCAATGTCCCGCGATAAAGTACCCTTCCTGGAAAAGGTCAGCTACGGCTTCGGCGATTTCGCCTCCGTGCTCTACTGGCAGACCTTCATGGCGTATCTGCTGATCTTCTACACCGACGTCTTCGGCATCTCGGCCGCGACGGCGGGCACGATGTTCCTGGTCAGCCGCCTGTGGGATGGAGTCAACGACCCGATGATCGGCGTGTTCGCCGACCGCACCGAGACGCGGTGGGGCAAGTTCCGGCCGTACATCCTGTGGTTCTCGCTCCCGTTCGTCATCCTGGGGGTGCTCACCTTCACCACCCCGGGCTTCGGGGAGACGGGCAAGACCGTCTGGGCGTACGTCACCTTCAATCTCCTGATGATGCTCTACACGGCGGTGAACATCCCGTACACCGCCCTGCTCGGGGTCATCTCGTCGAACCCCGTCGACCGCACCGCGGTGGCCTCGATCAAGTTCCTCTTCGCGTATTCTGCGGGCACCGTCATCTCGCTGTTCCTGCTGCCCGTGGTGAAGACGCTGGGGCAGGGCAACGACGCCCGGGGCTGGCAGCTGTCGTTCATCCTCATCGGCGTGGTCGCGATGGCCTGCTTCATGATCACCTTCCTCTTCACCCGCGAGCGGGTGAAGCCGCCGAAGGCCCAGCGGCCGGCCCTCGGCGCCGACCTGAAGGATCTGGTGACGAACAAGCCGTGGCTGATCCTGCTCGCGACCACCCTGACCTTCATCCTCTTCGTCGCGACCCGCAGCACCGCCACCGCGCACTATTTCAAGTACTTCGTCGGTACGCAGGAGCTGTCGTTGCCCTTCTTCGGGACGAGGCAGGTCGGCTACGAGTGGATGGTGTCGGTGTTCAACGGCGTCGGCCAGGTCGCGGCCATCGTCGGCGTCCTGATCCTCACGCCGCTGACCAAGCTGGTCGGCAAGAAGACCGCCTTCATCGCGATGTTCGTCATCGCGGTGGTTAGCACGGCGGCCTTCTTCGTGGTGAAGCCCGATCAGGTCCTCCTGCTCTTCGTCCTGCAGGTCTTCGGCTCGATCACGGGCGGCCCGCTCAGCGCGCTGATCTGGTCGATGTATGCCGACACCGCCGACTATGGCGAATGGAAGAACGGGCGCCGGGCGACCGGGCTGGTCTTCTCCGCGTCGACGTTCGGCCAGAAGGTCGGGTGGGCGCTTGGCTCGGCGATCGCCGGCTGGATGCTCTCCGGCGTCGGCTTTGTCCCGAACGTCGAGCAGAGCGAGGAGGTCAAACACGGACTCGTGCTGCTCGTGAGCCTGATCCCGGCCGGGTTGGGCCTCGTCTCCATCGGCATCGTCTCGTTCTACACCCTCAACGAGAAGAAGGTCGCCGAGATCGGCGCGGAGCTGAAGGCCCGGCGCATCGCGGCGGGCGAGGAGCCGGCCTCAAGCTGAGGCGGCGGATCGAACTTTGCCCCTCTCGGATTTTCCAAGGCGCACCGGTTCCCGGTGCGCCTTTTTGTTCGGGAGGTAGGGAGGCTTCTCCGAAGCCGCCGCGATCACCCCAAATTCTGCAGACGACAGGAGGTAACGAAGGAAACAAAGGGACTCCGCAATAGGGGAACTCAGCGTAGACGCGCGCCGGGGCACTGCCTTGCGGGAAAGCAATACTGTGACGCGATCCATCCGAAAATTGACCACGGATCACACAGATGGGCACGGATGACCAGGGAACGATCCGTGTTCATCCGTGGAATCCGTGGTTTCTGGTTCATGTTGCTTGTGAGTGCCGACAGGCCCGGGGAGTTACCCTTCACCTGCCAGGTGACGACCGAAACCCCGAATTTCCTGATCCAACTCGTTCACACTTCGTTCCCTTCGTTACCTTCTGTCGGTTCCACCTGTGCTTATCAGGATTACCGCGCGGCACCGGTCCAGAACCGCGCCGGTGGACGTTTCCGCCTTTGCCCAAGCGTTACGCGCGGACACAGGCGGAGAAACGCCTCGACCTGCCCTCAGCTACTCCTTCGGCAGCGCCTTCGCGAAGGCGGCGAGCGTCTCGGGACTCACGTGGTGCTCGATGCCCTCGGCGTCGCGCCGGGCCACGGCCTCGGGCACGCCGAGGCTGCGCAGGAAGGCGAAGACCGTCTCGTGCCGCGTGCGGCACGTCTCGGCGAGCGTGCGGCCCTTCTCGGTGAGGAAGATCGCACGGTACGGTTCGCTCGTCACCAGCCCGGCGCGGGCCAGCCGCAGGATCGCGCGGTGCACGGTCACGTGCGTCACGCCGAGCTCGTGCGCGAGGTCGACCAGCCGCGCCTCGCCGCAGCGCGCCGCCAACGCGGCGATCGCCTCGACATAATCCTCCGCCAGCTCGTTGGCGTGCGCGGCCCGCGTCTGGCGCAGCGCCTCGACGGTCGGGCTCGGCCGCGCTTTCGCCCGGGCGGCGGCGGGGCGGACGGGGCGAGGGGCGGCGGGCATGCCCGGACTAGAACAAGGGAACGGCGCTTGACCAAGCGCAAAAATGTAGCACTAGCTACACGATATGGCTGCCGCTACAAACGCCTCGCCTCCCGCGCCCGACCCCCTCGGCGACGACGTGCTCAAGCGTTTGGCCGAGCGCGAGGCCCAGGGGCGTGCCGATGATCTGGAGTCGCTGGCCGGCCTGCTCGAGGCGCCGCGCGATCGTCTGGCGCGCGCCCTCGAGCAGCTCGCGCGCGACGGTTGGCTGGAGCGGGCCGGATCGCGCTACGAACTCACGGCGGTCGGGCGCACCCGCGGGCGGCATCTGCTGCGTTCGCATCGCCTGCTCGAGACACGCTTCGCCCGCGAGTCGGGGCTGGCCCCGGAAAAGTGGCACGCCCGTGCCGACCGCGCCGAGCACACCCTCTCCCCCGCCGAGGCGAACACGTTGGCCGATCACCTCGGCAACCCGCGCTTCGACCCGCACGGCGACCCGATTCCCGACCGCGACGGCAACTTCTCGACCGAGGCCGCGCCCACGCTGCTCGACTGGGCGGAGGCGGAGCCGGCGATGATCGTCCACCTCGAGGACGAACCGGCTGCGCTCTACGCGGCGGTGTATCGCGCCGGTCTGGCTCCCGGGATGGTGGTGCACTCCGTGCGGCGGCATCCCGAACGGGTGGAGCTGGAGGTCGACGGCCGTTGGCTCGCGCTCAGCCCGGCGGAGGCGGAGCTGGTGCATGTGGCCGCGACGATGGCCGGTGCGGCGCCGTTGAGCCGGCGCCGCCTGGCAGATCTCCCGCCCGGCGGCCGCGCGATCGTGGCCGGGCTCTCGCCGGTGATCCGCGGGCAGGCCCGCCAACGCCTGCTCGATCTCGGCCTGGTGCCGGGCACGCGGATCGAGCGCGAGTTCACCGCGGCGTTGCGCAGCCCGATCGCCTTCCGGGTGCGCGGCACGCTCGTGGCGCTGCGGCGCGAACAGACCGAGCAGGTGTTGATCGAGGCGGAGGCGAAGGCATGAGCAGCACGGCAGACACTCCCGGAGCCGGACCGGTACTGCCTCCAGCCTGCGAGGCGTGCCCGTCGCGGCGCACGGCGTTGCGGCGCCTCGGCGTGCAGGTGGGCGAGGCGGACTTCGTCGTCGCGCTGGCGGGCAACCCGAACACCGGCAAGAGCACGGTCTTCAACGCTCTCACCGGCCTGCGGCAGCACACCGGCAACTGGCCGGGCAAGACCATCGCGCGCGCCGAGGGCGCGTTCGCCTTTCGCGACAAACGCTACCGCCTCGTCGACCTGCCCGGCACGTATTCGCTGCTCAGTGCCTCGGCCGACGAGGAGGTGACGCGCAACTTCATCCTCTTCGGCCGGCCCGACGTGACGGTGGTCGTCGTCGACGCCACGGCGCTCGAGCGCAACCTCAACCTGCTGCTGCAGGTGCTGCAGATCTCCGACCGCGTGGTGGTGGCGCTCAACCTCATCGACGAGGCGCAGGCGCACCACCTGGAGATCGACGAGCGGCAGCTCGCGCGCGAGCTCGGCGTGCCGGTGGTGCCGTGCGCGGCGCGGGAGGGCCGCGGCCTGCCCGCGCTGCTCGAGGCGGTCGCGCAGGTGGCGACGGGCGCGACCCGTTGCCGGCCGCCGGCGTTGCGGCTGTCGTCGCCGGAGCTTGAGCACGCGCTCGGTGCGGTGCGGGCGAAGCTCGACGCGGCGTTCCCC
>JAEWNN010000034.1 GCA_023457035.1 Verrucomicrobiota bacterium | reverse complement strand
GGCAGGCCCGGTGCACCGCGCCCGGCGCCGGCGGCGGGGGCCGGGGGCGGAAGGGCGACGGGAGCGGCGGCGCTGGCGGGTGGCATGGCGGCGGCCGTTCAGCCTCGGGCGCGGGAGGGGGTCATGGGGCCGGGGGCGGTTCCTGGACGGGCCAGGGGCCGCGGATCTGGCCGATGGTCGCGGCATTACGGATGCGCTGGATGACCATCTTGGTCAGGCGCTCGCCGGCGGCGACGAGCACGACGTTGTTGGCCAGCTTGATCTCGGAGACGAGGACCTGGCCGGGGACGAGCTGGTCGAGGTGGCGGTAGACGACGGGGATCTCGGACGAGAGGGCGTTGGAGAGGAAGGTGGGGAAACACTCGAAGCATTTCTCGACGAGGGCGGGGTCGTAGGATCCGCGGCGTTCGCGCAGGGCGATGAGGGCGTTCTGCTTGACGACGCCCTCGAGTTCGAGGGTGAGGCGGTCGTTGAGGATACGCAGCATGCGGGCGCCGAGGGGGATGTCCTCGCCGGCCACGGAATCGGCCGGGACGCCGGTGCCGGTGAAGTCCTTGCCCTGGTAGAGGATCATCCGGGCGATGTTGGCGAAACGCGGGATGCTGGAGACGAGGTTGTAGCCGACCTCGGGGGTGTGGCGGAGGATCTCGGCTTCGTCGGGTTCGAGCTCGGTGCCGGCGGCGATCTTGCGCAGGATGATGACGGGCAGGGAGGCGTAGCCGATGAGGGCGAGGCCGGCGGCGACCTCGTATTCCCAGACTGGCTCCAACTGGAGATGGCGGGCGAAGGTGCCCATGGACTCGCGCAGGCGCTGGCCACGGCCGAGGATGTCGGGGGCGATCATGCCGAGGACCTCGGAGAGGACCTGGACGCTGCCGGAGAGGGTGCCTTCGGTGAGTTCGCGTTCGGTGACGACGAGCTCGTGCTGCTTGAGGGCGGTCTCGAGGGCGGGGACGAGGGTTTCGGGCGGGCAGGGCTTGTTGAGGAAACGGAAGACGGCGCCGCGGTTGACGGCCTCGACGGCGGATTTCTGGTCGGCGTTGCCGGTGAGCATGAGCCGGACGGTGTCGGGGGCGAGCTCGCGGACTGTCTCCAAGAGCTCGACACCGCTCATGCCGGGCATGGTCTGGTCGGCGACGACGACCGCGTAGGGGCCGTCGCGGTCGAGCTTCTGGAGAGCCTCGGCGCCGGACAGGGCGGTGTCGAAGGTGAAGAGCTTGCGCAGGCTGCGGGAGAGGGCGGCGAGGAGGTTGGGGTCGTCGTCGACGAAGAGGATGCGGTTGTTCATGGCGAGGCGGCCGGGGCGGGCGGCGGGTGGAGCGGGAGCAGGATCCGGAAGGTGGTGCCGCGGCCGGCCGCGGTATCGTACTCGATCCGACCGCCATGGCGACGGACGATGTTGTGGACGACGTGCAGCCCCTGGCCGGAGGCGACGGCGGCACCGCGGCTGGTGACGAAGGGTTCGAAGAGGTGTGGCTGGACCTCGGGCGGGATACCGGTGCCGTCGTCCTCGATCTCGACCACCGCGTGGGTATCGGTGGTGCGGGTGCGGAGTGCGATGCGGCCCTTCTCGGCACCTCGCTGCTTGAGGGCGGCGGCGACGGCCTGGGCGGCGTTGATGATGAGGTTGAGCAGGAGCTGGTTGATCTCGTCGACCACGACGGGGACCTCGGGTTGGGCGGGATCGAGCTCGGTGACGAGATCGGCCACGTACTTCCACTCGTGGCGGGAGACGGCGGCGGCGGTTCCGATGAGGCGGGCGAGGCTGGCGGGGGTGCGGCCGGCCGCCTCGGGATGAGCGAAATCCTTCAGGGCGCCGACGATGCGGGCGATGCGGGCCATGCCGTCGAGGGATTGTTCGAGGCAGCGGGGCAGTTCCTGCCGGAGGTAATCGAGCTCGCTCGCTTCCTCGGCGGCGGCGAGGGCGGCGAGCGGCGCCTGCAACGCGGGGACCGCGGCGGCGGCGAGGCGGAGTTGCTCGGCGGCGACGAAGAAAGCCTCGAGCTGCCGGACGGACTCGGCGAGGAAGCGCAAGTTGTCGGCGACGAACTGGCCGGGGGAGTTGATCTCGTGGGCGATGCCGGCGGAGAGGCGGCCGATGGACTCGAGCTTCTTGGCCAGGTCGAGCTGGGCCTGCAGCTCCTTCTGCTGTGCCTCGGAACGGAGTCGCTCGGTGATGTCGACGGCGGTGACGACGATGTCGCCGCCGGGGTGCGTGGGATCGAGCGGGGCGGCGGCGAGCTCGACGTCCATCCAGGTGCCGTCCTTGCGGCGCCAACGGGAGATGGCGGAGTTGGTCAAGCGGTTGCGGAACTCGCCGTAGAGCAGGGCACCGACCCGGCGGTACTCGGCTTCGTCGGCGTAGAGCATGTGGGAGCCCATCCCGACCAGTTCGAGGGCGGAGTAGCCGCCGATCTGGACCATCCGGGGGTTGACGGTGAGAATGGTGCGGTCGCGGACCAGCGCGATGCCGATGGGGACGGCCGCGAGCAGGCCGCGCAGGGTGGCCTCGCTGCGGCGGAACTCCTCCTCGGCGAGCTTCTGGATGGTGATATCGCGCGAGATGCCGAAGGTGCCGATGATCGCTCCGGTGAGATCGCGGAAGGGGATCTTGCTGGTGGCGACCCACGTCACCCGCCCGTCGGGCCAGGTCTCCTTCTCCTCGAGGTCGATCAGGGGTTGGCCGGAGGCGAGGATGCGCTGCTCGGCCTCGAAGGCGGGTTGGGCGTGCTCCGCAGTGTAGAGGTCGAAATCGCGGAGGCCGACCATGGCCGAGGGGGGCAGGCCGACACGTTCGGCGAAGGCGCGGCTGACGCGGAGGAAGCGGCTTGCGCGGTCCTTGAAGTAGATCGAGTCGGGGAGGTGCTCCAGGATCGCGCGCAGAATGACCTGGTCGGAGGGCGGCACGAGGCCGGACGTTGGAGGATCGTCGGGCATGCGGAAGCGGAGACGGACCGCCGCGGGCCCCGGGGGCGGTGGCGGGTGGGGTGCGGAGCCGGCGGTTACGAACCGGTTTCGAGCGGGACGGTTTCGAGCAGCTGCTGCTTGAGCTCGGCGGAGGTGAACGGCTTGGCGAGGAAGGCGTCGAAGCCGGCGTGGAGGCACTTGTCGCGGTCCTCGCGGAGGGCGTTGGCGGTCATCGCGACACAGCGGGGGCCGGGGCCGCCGGCGGCTCGGTCGCGGATGGCGCGAAGGACGTCGTAGCCGTCGACATCGGGCATCTGGAGGTCGATGAGGAGCAGGTCGAACGGGCTGGCGTGGGCGAGTTCGAGACCCTGGCGGCCACCCGTGGCGACGACGGGGGTGTAGCCCATCTTGGTGAGCATGCGGCAGGCGACGAGCTGGTTCATCGCGCTGTCGTCGATGACGAGGATGCGCAGGGGATGGGCCTCGGCGAGGCCGGCGTCGAAGACGGTGGGCTTGGGGCGCTGGCTGTGATGGGTGTGCGACGGGAGCGCGAAAGGGATCTCGCAGATGAAGGTGCTGCCTTCGCCCGGGCGGCTGGTGGCCCAGATGTCGCCGCTCATGAGCGTGCAGAGCGATTTGCAGATGGCCAGCCCGAGGCCGGTGCCGCCGTAGACGCGCGTGGTGGAGGCGTCGGCCTGCGAGAACGGCTTGAAGAGATTCTCGATGGTTTCGGGCGCCATGCCGATGCCGGTGTCGGCGACCTCGAAACGCAGGACGGCCGGGGCCTCCTCCTGCGTGGTATCCGTGTTGCGGACGAGCTGGATGTCGAGGGCGACGGAGCCGCGGTCGGTGAACTTGATGGCGTTGCCGAGGAGGTTGAGGAGGATCTGGCGCAGGCGGGTCTGGTCGCCGACGACCTGAACGGGAACGAACTCTCCGATCTCGTGCCGCAGGCCGATGTTCTTGCCCTGGGCGAGCGGGCGCATGAGGCGGAGCACGTCGTGGACGAGGTGGTGGAGATCGAACGGCTCGTGCTCGAGGACGAGCTTGCCGGCCTCGATCTTGGAGTAGTCGAGGATGTCGGAGAGGATGACGAGGAGGTTCTGGCCGCACTCGCGCAGGGTGCGCAGGTCGGCGCGTTGTTCGTCGTCGAGATTGGAGGCCTCGAGCAACTCGGTGAGCCCGAGGATGCCGTTCATGGGCGTGCGGATCTCGTGGCTCATGTTGGCCAGGAAGCGGGACTTCACCAAGGCGGACTCCTGGGCGGCGGTGAGGGCGACCTCGAGCTGGGCGGTGCGCACACCGACCATCTGCTCGAGATCGGCGTTCTGGCGCATGATACGCAGCTGGAGGGCGGAGTTCTCGAGGGCGTAGGCGCCCTGCCCGAGGATGATGGTGAGCAGGCGCATGCCGATGTCGTTTTCGTGCATGCGGGTGCCGCCCATGAGGCCGACGAACATGCCCAGGCAGCGCGAGCGCGTGGCGATCGAGTGCAGCACGAGGGTGCCGGCGGGCTGGGAGTTGGTGTGGGTGAACAGGGGACGGTTTTGGCGGAGGGCCCATGCGAACGTGCCCTCCTGGATGGAGTGGTCGACGGCGCGCTCGACCGCCGCGCGCTGGTCGGGGGGATCGCAGTCCTCGAGGAGGAACTCGGCGGTGTCGGGGTCGACGAGGAGGAAGGCGGCGGTGTGGATCGGCAGGAGCTGGCGGAGGTGGATACGCAGGCTCTTGATGATCTGGGAGGACTCGCCGCTGTTGAGGCTGAGCGAGCTGCCGAGCGAGGAGAGGATTTCGAGCAGCTCGATCTGTTCGAAGGGGCGCAACGTGCGGATGTCGCCGGCGGGGATGCTGGAGGGATTGGGCGGTTCCATGACCGGGGGACGGGGGCTCATAACAGGACGGTCTTGGCGACCTCCTCGAGTTGGCGATGGATCTCCTTCTGGAGCGGGGCGAGCATCTCGACCCCGAGCCCGGCGAGTTCCCAGTGCGGGGCATGGAGCGGGGGGACGAAGCGCTCGCCGCTGGTGCCGCAGCGCATGGCGTTCACGATCACGTCGGCGGTATGCAGGATCGCGGTCTCGACCGGGTAGATGCTGCCGGCGGTGTAGTTGTGGTGCATCTTGATCGGCTCGCAGAGGCG
Organism: Verrucomicrobiota bacterium; assembly: GCA_023457035.1. GTDB lineage: Bacteria > Verrucomicrobiota > Verrucomicrobiia > Opitutales > Opitutaceae > CAJCBL01. The sequence continues at coordinate 24,268 of JAEWNN010000034.1, read as the reverse complement.
GCTGGGCAGTTTCCAGGTGCGGAGCAGCTCGTAGCCGATCGCGGCGTGGTCGAAGCCGAACACCTCGAGCTCCGTCCGATGGAGCGGGCGCTGGTCGCGCCCGGCGCTCGCCAGCGCGACGGCGGACTCGGCGGGGAGGTGCTGGAAGAGGACGAGGCGGCCGATGTCGTGCAGCAGGCCGAGGAGGAAGAAGCGCTCCGTGTTGGGCTCGCGGCGACGGGCGGCGATGAGGCGGGCGGTGACGCCGCAGGCGATGCTGTGTTTCCAGAACAACTCCATGTTGACGAGCTCGCGCGGCACGTGGCTGAAGATCGAGGCGACGCAGGTGCCCTGGACGAGGGCGACCATCTGCTCGGCACCGATCATCGTGACGGCGTGGCTGATCGTCTCGATGCGGGAGGGGAAACCGTAGAAGGAGCTGTTGGCGAGCTGGAGGATGCGGGCGGAGAGGGCCTGGTCGGCCATCAGAACTTCGCCGATGTCGCTCATGGAGCTGTCGGGATTCTGCACGACCTCCTGGAGACGATGGAACGTCTGCGGCAGGGAGTAGACGGTGCGGACCTTGGCGATGAGCTGGGAAACGGTGAGGCTCATGCGGCGGGAGGGGGGGGCGCGGGAGGCAGATGGAGCCGGAGCTCGGCGCGGATGGCCAAGCGCATGAGCTCGGCGACGGCCGGGTGGGCGGGATCGGTGTGCTGGAAACGGGTGGCGATGGCGGCGTGGGCGCGGTCGAGCAACTCGGGGGAGGCGCGCAGCAGGAGCGTCTCCTCGGAGTCGGGCGGGGTGGGACCCTCGATATCGACCTGCTGGACGCCCCACGAGCGGAGCACGCGCAGGTGCTTCTCGGTGATCTCGGTACCGGACCGCAGGAGCACTTGGCCGGACGCCTCGATGACGTCCTTCCCGACCTTCATGCCCGGGGTCAATGAATCGATGTCCAGCAGAGCCATGGTGTGGTGTGCCGGGCGGAGCTGCTCCGGTGCGGCATGCCCCCTCTCATCGGGTCGAACCCCGAGAAGTTTAGGGTGCGTCGCAACCGGGGGCGGGAGGGCCGGGCCGGGGACGTCCCCCCGGCGGTGGGCCACGGGGCCTTCCGGACCGTGAGAAGGGCCGCGGCTGCGAGGCGTTGCTCCGGGGCGGGCGGAAAAAAGGCGGGGCGCTTGCGCGCCCCGCCCTCGGGAAGTGTCGCCGCAGTTGACGGCGAAACGCCGGCTCAGTTCTTCGTGTACGTCGCCTGGTGCCAGACGGCGCCGCGCTGGCGGGTCACGCCGGACTGGGGGTTGGCGGCGAGGTGTTCGAGGATCTTGAAGACGGGCTCGGCATCGGCACCCAGACGGTTGGCGAGGGCCTCGGCGGTGAGGGCGGTGCCGGGATCGGCGGCGAGGGCGGCGGTGATCTTCTTCTTGAGCGCGATGATGCCGGTGGCGGCCTTCTTGCCGGCCTCTACGCCGGGCTGGTGGTAGGCGTTGATGTTGACCAACGAGGCGTAGAAGCCGACCGCGCGCTCGTAGAGGGCGACGAGCAGGCCGACGGTCCGCGGGGAGACGTCGGGCACGGTGATGGTGAGCGATTCGCGGTTCTTCTCGGCGAGGGCGTCGCGGGTGCCGAGGTAGAAGCCTTGGAGGTAGTCGCCGGAGGTGATGCCGGGCTCGACCTCGAGGGAGTCGCCGGCGCGGTCGCGCAGGACCTCGATGAAGGTGACGAAGAAGTTGTTCACGCCCTCGCGCAGTTGCTGGACGTAGGCGTGCTGGTCGCTGGAGCCCTTGTTGCCGTAGACGGCGATGCCCTGGTTGACGACGCGGCCGGCGAGGTCGAGCTCCTTGCCGAGCGACTCCATGATGAGCTGCTGGAGGTAGCGCGAGAAGAGCAGCAGGCGGTCCTTGTAGGGGAGGACGACCATGTCCTTCTCGCCGGCGCCCTTGGTGGCGAGGTACCACGCGGCGGCGAGCAGGGCGGCGGGGTTCTCGCGCAACTTCGCGGTGCGGGTGAGCTGGTCCATCGCGGCGGCGCCGGAGAGCAGCTCACCGACGTCGAGCCCCTGCAGCGCGGCGGGCAACAGACCCACCGGCCCCAATTCGCTGGTGCGGCCGCCGACCCAGTCCCACATCGGGAACCGGGCGAGCCAGCCTTCGCCTTCGGCGATCTTGTCGAGCTTCGAGCCCTCGCCGGTGACGGCGACGAAGTGCCGCGGGTAGTTCAGGCCGGCGGCCTTGAAGGCGGCGGCGGCCTCGAGCATGCCGTTGCGCGTTTCGACGGTGCCACCGGACTTGGAGATGACGAGAGCGACGGTCTCGTGGAGCTTGCCGGCGAGCGCGGCGAGCACGGTGTCCATACCGTCGGGATCGGTGTTGTCGAAGAACCACACGGCCATCTTGTCGGTCTGCGGGTGGCCGAGGGCCTCGCGCACGAACTGCGGCCCGAGCGCGGAGCCTCCGATGCCGATGACGAGCACGTGCTTGAAGGGCCCGCGCGGGCCGGCGACCTCGCCGCGGTGCACGCGGCCGGCGAAATCCTGGATACGGGTGAGGGCGTCGGAGATTGCGGTCTTGATCTCGGGCGTGGGGGCGAGGCCGGGGGAGCGCAGCCAGTAGTGGCCGACCATGCGCTGCTCGTCGGGGTTGGCGATGGCGCCCTGCTCGAGCATGGCCATGTCGTCGAAGACCTGCTGGAACTTGGGCTCCAGGATATCGAGGGCTTCGGAGTCGAAGCCCATGCGGCTCAGGTCGAGCGTGAACGCGAGGCGTTCGTCGTGGAAGGACAGCGAGGTGAAACGGGACCAGGACATGGCGGGAAGGATGAGGGACCGAGGGGGAATGACAAACGGGCGTCGGTCGACGACCGGGGAGTTGGAGCGGCGAAATTGCCGGTCCGCGCGACCGCTGGCGAGCGAAAGTGCGGGGTTCGCTCTGCCCCCCAAAATCCGTACCGAGCAGTCGGCCTTAGCATGGTAGGGACGCCGCTTCGCCGGCGTCCGCGGACGGCTCGGAGCGCCGTCCCTCCCCGAAGGGAGTCCCAAGGTTCGTGCCCGACAGCCGGGCGGGGGAGATGCGCGGCGCCGCTTGATCTGACGTGAGAATCCCCGCCCACGACATCTGGCCCGCTCAGCCGAGCTGGGCGTCGGTGACGGCGCCGCGGGAGGCGCTTGTCACCAAGGCGCGGAACTTCGCAAGCACGCCGCGGGTGATCTGATCGGGACGGCGTTTCCACGCCTTGCGGCGGGCGGCGAACTCCTTGGCCGGGAGGTCGAGGATGAGAACGTTCTTCACGGCATCGATCGTGATCGTGTCGCCGTTTTTCACCAACGCGATGGGGCCGCCGTCGTAGGCTTCGGGCGTGATGTGGCCGACGACGAAGCCGTGGCTGCCGCCGGAGAAACGGCCGTCGGTGATGAGGGCGACCTCCTTGCCGAGCCCCTTGCCCATGATGGCGGCGGTGGGCGAGAGCATCTCGCGCATGCCGGGGCCGCCGCGCGGGCCCTCGTTGCGCACGACGACGACGTGGCCGGCCTTGACCTTGCCCTCGAGGATGCCCTTGAGCGCCGTTTCCTCGGACTCGAACACGATGGCGCGGCCGGAGAATTGCAGGCCTTCCTTGCCGGAGATCTTCGCCACGGCGCCGTCGGGCGCGAGGTTGCCGTGGAGGATGCGCAGGTGGCTGTCCTTCTTGAGCGGATTCGCGAGCGGGCGGACGACATCCTGGTCGGCGGGGTAGGGGGCGACACCGGCGAGGTTCTCCGCCACGGTGCGACCGGTGACGGTGCGGCAGTCGCCGTGGAGCAGGCCGGCATCGAGCAGCAGCTTCATCAGTGGTTGGAGCCCGCCGATACGGCCGAGGTGGGCCATGCTGTAGCGGCCGGACGGCTTGAGGTCGCCGAGCACCGGGACGCGTTTGCCGATGCGGGTGAAGTCGTCGAGCGAGAGCTTCACGCCGGCGGTGTGGGCGATGGCGAGCAGATGGAGCACGGCGTTGGTCGAACCGCCCAGGGCGATGGCGACGGTGATGGCGTTCTCGAAGGCCTTGCGCGTCATGATGTCGCGCGGACGCAGGCCGAGGCGGAGCAGGTTGAGCACGGCCTCGCCGGCGCGGCGGCAGTCGGCGCGTTTCTCCTCGGAGATGGCGATCTGGGACGAGCTGCCGGGCAGGCTCATGCCCATGGCTTCGATGGCGGAGGCCATGGTGTTGGCGGTGTACATGCCGCCACAGGAGCCGGGGCCGGGGATGGAGCATTTCTCGATCGCGGCGAGGCCGGCGGCATCGAGCTTGCCGGCGGCGTGTTGGCCGACCGCCTCGAAGACGGAGACGATGTCGCACTCCTGCTGGGTGCCGGGATGGATGCCGGGAAGGATCGTGCCGCCGTAGACGAAGACTGCGGGGCGGTTGAGTCGCGCCATGGCCATGACGCAGCCGGGCATGTTCTTGTCGCAGCCGCCGATGGCGACGAGGCCGTCGAAGCCCTCGGCGCCGCAGACGGTCTCGATGGAGTCGGCGATGACCTCGCGGGAGACGAGCGAGTAGCGCATGCCGCGCGTGCCCATGCTGATGCCGTCGGCGACGGTGATCGTGCCGAACGTGATCGCCTTGCCGCCCGCGCCGTCGGCTCCCGCGGCGGCGTGGCGCGCGAGTTCGTCGATGTGCATGTTGCACGGGGTGAGGTTGCTCCAGGTCGACGCGATACCGACGACGGGTTTCTGGAAGTCGGCGTCCTGGAAGCCGACGGCGCGCAACATCGAACGGTTGGGGGCGCGATCGGGGCCGTCGTGGACCTGGGCGGAGTGGGCGCGGAGGGAGGGGGCGGCGGCGGTTTTCTTGGCCATGGGCAGGACGGTGGTGGCGGACGGTTTCGGAGGGGGGCGGGGACGCGGAATCTCGGAAACAAATGCGTTGCCCGCAAGCCCGCCATGACCCAAACACCTGCGCTCGACCCATCGCCTCCGAACCGCATGGCATTCAATCTCCAGAAAGTCCTCCGCGCGCTGCTGTTTGCCTCGAGCGGTCCGCTCACGATCAAGGAAATCCAGGATACCCTCACGCGCTTCCACGCGCAGGAGGCCGATCTGCTGGCCAAGCTGAAACCGGAGCCCTCCGCCGGTGAGCCGGTGGCCGAGGCTCCGGTCGAAGCCCCTGTCGCCGAGGCGGCGGCCGAGCCGGTCGCGGTGGTCGAGGGGATGCCCGTGGTCGAGCCGGCGCCGGGCACCGAGTCCGCCGCACCCGCCGACCCGGGGGCCGAGGTCACGCTCGGGCTTTCGACCGCGGAGACCGATCCGGAGTTTTACGCGGAGGTTCCCTCGCTCATCACCGGCGCGCAGATCCGCGAGGCGATGGATGCCATCGCCGCCGACCTGCGGGCGCGCGACGAAGTCTTTTTCCTCATCGAGGGGAGCAACGGCTACCGCCTCGTCACCAATCCGAAGACCGCCCGCTGGGTGCGCCTGCTGCGCGACGAGCCGCCGCCGGTGCGCCTGAGCCAGGCGGCGCTGGAGACGCTCGCCGTGGTCGCGTACCGCCAGCCGGTGACCCGGGGCGAGATCGAGACGATCCGCGGCGTGTCGGCCGAGGCCGGCGTGAACAAGCTGCTCGAACGCGGCCTGATCTATGTGGCCGGCCGCGCCGAGTTGCCCGGCCGCCCGATCCAATTCGGCACCACGGACGAGTTCCTCGAGTTTGTCGGCATCAAGTCGCTGGCCGAGCTGCCCGCCTCCGATGTGCTCTCCAACCGGCAGATCGACGACTGGCTCCGGCAGTCGGAGAACCCGGCGCAGGTGGGCGACAAGGAGGTGGGCCTCGAAACCGCGGAGCTCCCGCTCGAGCCGGCCGAGGAGCCGGTCGACGAGCCCGCGCCTGGGGCGCCCGCCGTCCCGGACGGGCTTGAGCCCGCCCCGGCGGATCCGTCCGCCGGTGACGCCCCCGCGTCCGCCGCGCCGGAACCGCAGAACCCGCCCGCCGGCTGACCTTTCGCGCATGAACATCGACGATTGCCGCCAGCAGATCGACGCGCTCGACCACCAGATTGTCGAGGCGCTTAACCGGCGTCTGACGCTCGCCGCCGAGATCGGTCGGCTGAAACGCCAGACCGGCGGCCCGATCTACGTGGCCGAACGCGAGGAGGCGGTGTTTCGCAAGGTCTGCGAGCGCAACGCCGGCCCGATCGGCGAGCCGGCGCTGCGCGCGATCTACCGCGAGATCATGTCGGCGGCGATCGCGCTCGAGCAGCCGCTCAAGATCGCCTACCTCGGGCCGGAGGCGACCAATAGCCACCAGGCCGCGCTGCAGAAGTTCGGCGCCAGCGTCGAGTACCAGGGCATGGCGACCTTCGCCGACATCTTCGCCGCGGTCGACAAGGGCGAGGCCGACTACGGGGTGATCCCGGTGGAGAACTCCACCGAGGGCTCGGTGCGCGACGCGCTCGACCTTTTCGTCGAGACCGAGCTGAAGATCGTGGCCCAGAGCTATCTCGAGATCGCCTACTGCCTGATCTCCGCCGAGCCGCTGGAACGGATCACGAAGGTGTATTCGAAGGATCAGGCGCTGGCGCAGTGCCGCCACTGGCTCCAGCGGCACCTGCCCGGCGCCCAGCCCTGCGACGCCCCGAGCACGGCGCGCGCGGTGCAGATCGCCAAGGACGAGCCCGGCGCCGCCGCCGTGGCCAACGAGCTGGCCGCGAACCACCACCAGGTGCCGATCCTCGCCCGCGACATCGAGGATGTGCGCGGCAACACGACCCGTTTCTTCATCATCGGTCGCCAATCCTCCGGCACGGCCGGACCGGGGCGCGATGTGAGCACCTTCATCATCTCGCTCGGCGACGAGGCGTCGCATTCCGGCTCGCTGCTGCGGATGCTCTCCCCGTTCTCCGAGCGCGGCCTGAGCCTGACGAAGATCGAGTCGCGCCCGACCAAGAAGCGCGCCTGGGACTACTACTTCTTCATCGATGTCGCGGGGCACTACGACGATCCGCGGATGCGCGAGGCCGTGGCGGAGCTGAAGAAGTTCTGCCCGCTGGTGAAGTGGCTCGGCAGCTACCCGATCGTGCTGCCCTGAGGCCGGGCGCGGCGCTCTCCCGTGGTGCCGGACTCCGGGCCGGCAAAACCCGCCACCGCAGGCACCGCGGGAAGTCCTCCCGCGCCCGCTGGGGGCGGACCCGCACCCGGCGGGTGGGGTGCGGGCGGCGGAAACCGGGGTGTTCACCCGGCGGGGCCCGCAAAGCCGTGTGAAAAACCGCGCGGCGCTGGTTCGGGGCTTCAGTCGGTGCGACGTTTCGCCGAGAAGAGGCAGTACCCCACCGCCATGTTGCACCCACGCCACACCAGCGCCATCCACGCCGAAGTGCCCCGCTTCATGCTCTGGCTGCAGGTGATCGCCGTGCTGGCGAGCGTCGCGGCGCTGTGGCTGGCCCGCATCTGCCGTCGCGGATAGCCGCGGATTCTGCGGCGGCGGGGTGAAGGCCCCGGGCGCGGCCCCGTTTTGCTCGGTCGGCATCCGAAAAGTGGAATGGGTGTTTTCACTCATTTTTGCCGTTCAAGAACACTTGTGATGGACCGAAGGGAAGGGGTGGCCGAAGATCGCAAGGCCCACCCACATGAGCACTTGGTCCCTTCCCTGTCCCTCCATCGAAGATCGCGAGCGCGCCCCCGGCGCGCCGTCTCCCGACGGCCGTTCCACGGCCGACCGCGGCGGTAGTCGTCGCAGCGAGACACGCTGATCGCCGATGGCCACGGATCGCCAGATCGGCCCTCCGGCCGCGGTGCCGCCGCGCGCGCCCCGCATCCCTGCCGACAGGGGGGCGGGCGTATGAAGGCGGGCGACTCCTCTTCCGGCGCGGTGCCCCCGGTGGTCGAGGCTTTCGACCGGCTGTTGCTGGCGTTCAGCATCGTCGGCCTCGTGGCGATCGTGCTGGGCCTGCCCGACGACGGCCGGTCGGCCGACCGCTGGATCCTGGCGGCCCAGGCGGTGTTCCTGAGCGCCTGTGTCGTGGTGGCGTTGTGCCGCGGGCGCCTCGCCGCCGGCGGGCGGTCGGCCGCATACAGTCTTTGTTTCGCGGCGACGGCGGGCGCGGAGGTCTTCCGCTCGGGGCTGTCGGGCAACACCTTGTTGCTCTCGTTCCTGGCGGTGCTGCTCGCCGCGGTGACGCCGGCCGGCCTGGTTCGGCAGGGCGTGTATGGTTTCGTGGGGCTGGTCCTCGGAGGGGTGGCGGCCGGGCAGGCCGTGCATTGGTCGGCCCTGGAACGCATCCCGGCCACCGGCACCGGATCGCTGGCCCTGTTCGGCTTCGCGTGCGCCGTGGTCGTGTATTGGAGGCACCTGGGCCTGCGCCTGCACCGGGCGGACGAGCGGGTGCGGGTGGCCGAGGACCATTTCCGCTCGTTGTTCGAGCTTTCGGGCGACGCCGGGTTGCTGCTCGAGGGCGGCCGGGTGATCGAGGCCAACGCCCAGGCCCGCGCGATGTTCGGCTACGGTGCGGAGGAGTTGCTCGGGCTCAGCCCGGCGGACGTGAGCCCGGAGCTGCAGGCCAACGGCAAGTCCTCCGTGGAGGAGACGCGGCTGCTGGCGGCGGCGGCGCTCACCGAACCGCAGCACTTCCGCTGGATGTACCGGCGCAAGGACGGCCGGCTGTTCGATGCGGAGGTGTCGCTCAGCAGTTCGCTCGAGAGCGGGCGGCGCGTCTACATCGCGATCGTGCGCGACCTGTCCGACTACCGCCTGATCGAGCGGGAGAACCGCTTGCTGGCGACGGCGCTCAACCACGCCGGCGAGGCGGTCGTGATCACCGACGCCGCCGGGCGCTTCGTCTACGTCAACCGCGCCTTCGAGGCGATCACGGGCTATTCGCGACACGAGGTGCACGGGCGGACGCCGAGCATGCTCAAGAGCGGCCGGCACGACGCCGCGTTCTACGCCGAGCTGTGGTCGATCATCTCGTCGGGCCGGGCGTGGCGCGGCCGGATCCAGAATCGCCGCAAGGATGGGCAGATCTACACCGAGAACTCCTGCATCACACCCTTGCGCGACGATCGCGGCGCCATTTCCCACTACGTCGCGGTCAAACGCGACATCTCCCACGAGCTCGAGCTCGAGGAGCAGCTGGTCCAGTCGCGCAAGATGGAGGCGGTGGGCCGGCTCGCCGGCGGGATCGCGCACGACTTCAACAACATCCTCCAGGTCATCACCGGCAATGTGGCGATGGCCGCGATGGATGCGCCCGCCGGCCACCCGGTGCAGGGCTCGCTCGACGAGATCGCGCGGGCGGGCGAGCGTGCGGTGAACCTCGTGCAGCAGTTGCTCGCGTTCAGCCGGCGCGAGGAGCTGCGGCTGCGGCCGGTGGAGATCGGGGCGCTGGTGGGGGACACCGCGCGCATGCTCCGGCGGCTCATCGGCGAGGACATCGTGCTCGAGATCAAGCCCGCCGCGGAGCCGCTCACGGTGCTGGCGGACCCGGGACGCATCGAACAGGTGCTGCTCAATTTGTGCGTGAACGCGCGTGACGCGCAGCCCGACGGCGGGCGGATCACCATCGCGATGGAGCGCCTGGACATCGACGAGGAGTTCTGCCGGACCCATCCCGAGGCCCATCCCGGCCCGCAGGTGGTGGTCGCCGTGTCGGACGAGGGCAGCGGCATCCCCGAGGAATTCCAGCATCGCATCTTCGAGCCGTTCTTCTCGACCAAGGAGGTGGGCCGCGGCACGGGCCTAGGCTTGGCCACGGTGTACGCCATCGTTCGCCAGCACGGCGGTTTCATCCACCTGCACTCGGAAGTCGGGCTCGGCACCACCTTCCGCTTCCATCTGCCGGCCGCCCCGGCGACGGCGCCGACCGAGACGGCGGAGCCGGTGGCTGACCTGACCTCGCTGCACGGACGCGGCGAAACGATTCTGATCGCCGAGGACGATGAGCAGGTGCTCGCCATCGCCAATCGCGTGTTGGTGCAATCCGGCTACCGGGTGCTGCTCGCCCGCCATGGCGACGAGGCGCTGGCGCTGCACGAGTCGCACGCGGGGCCGATCCACCTCGCCATCCTCGATGTCGTGATGCCGCGGCGCAACGGCCGGCTCACCCACGATGCGCTGCGCCTGCGCGATCCGGAGCTGCCGGTGCTCTTCGCCACCGGCTACAGCTACCATCATCTGCAGAACGGACTGGTCGAGCAGGTCCAGGTGCTGCGCAAGCCGTTCACGCCGCGGGAACTGCTCACCCGTGTGCGCGCGCTGCTCGACGAACGCTCCAGCGTGGCGCCGACCGCGAGCAACTGACCGTTTCGGCGCCCCGGCGTGGCGCACGCGCGATGCCGGGTTGCCAAGTCGGGAGGTTTTTGGCGGCATCGAGCGTTCCTCCACCATGTCCTCCGCACCCTCCCGCCACCCGCACGACGATCAGTTCCATGGCCACCACGGCCATGGGCTCGAGGCGAAGCCCGATTGGGTGCCGGAGAACGCGGGGGCGGAGTTCGCCACGAAGGTCGCCCGCGGGGTGCAGCCGGCCGGCGACGTGCGCCACCAGCCCGGCGTGAAGCGGCGGCAGCTCTCGCTCGACGACTATTTCCACGGGGTGCGCAGCGGCGACCTGGGGGTGTTGGCACGCGCGATCACGCTGATCGAAAGCAACGCTCCGGCGCATCAGGAGCTTGCGCAGACGTTGCTCACGCGCCTGCTGCCCTTCACCGGCGGGGCGATGCGGGTGGGCATCACCGGCATTCCCGGCGCGGGCAAGAGCACGTTCATCGAGTGCCTCGGCACGCGGTTGTGCGAGGCGGGCCACAAGGTCGCGGTGTTGGCGGTCGATCCCTCAAGCAGCGTGCACGGCGGCAGCGTGCTGGGCGACAAGGTGCGCATGGAGAAGCTCAGCCGGCATCCGCGGGCGTTCATCCGGCCCTCGCCCTCGGGCGGTTCGCTCGGCGGCGTGGCGCGCAAGAGCCGCGAGGCGATGCTGGTGTGCGAGGCTGCGGGCTTCGACACGCTGCTGATCGAGACGGTGGGCGTGGGCCAGAACGAGGTGACCGTGCGCTCGATGGTCGACTGTTTCTTCGTGGTGCTCATCGCCGGGGCCGGCGACGAGATGCAGGGCATCAAGAAGGGCATCATCGAGCTGGCCGACCTGGTCGTGATCAACAAGGCCGACGGCGACAACAAGCAGCGCGCGATGGCGGCGCGGGCCGAGATGCAGCGCGTCCTGCACTTCCTCAATCCCCCGACGGTGGGCTGGGCGACGCCGGCCCTGGCCGGCTCCGCGGTGACCGGCGAAGGTGTCGACGAGATCTGGCGACAGGTGGAGGCGTTTTTTGCGCATTGCCGTGGTGCCGGGCTGCTGCGGGAGCGGCGGCAGGAGCAGGCGGTGGAGTGGCTGCACGCGCTCGTGCACGAGGCGCTGAAGGCGCGGTTCTACCGGACCCCGGGGGTGAAGGCCGATCTGCGCCACATCGAGCAGGCCGTGGCGGACGGCCGGCTGCCAGCGGTGACCGCCGCCCAGCAACTGCTGGCCAGCAGCGGCCTCGCCGGCTGAGACGTATTCATTCAGTTGGCGTAGGGCGCGAGCTTGCTCGCGCCAGCCCCGCCCAAGCGCAACCCCAACGGCTCCCGCAAGCTGAGGCCCTACACCGGAGATACCTGGGGCTCCGAGGTGTGAGCCCGCCAATCGCATTGTCACGGCTGAGCCGTGGCGATGCGGACGAGAGTCGAGCGTCGAGGGACGCGCTCCACACCGATTGGTGATCCGGCTCGGGGCGCTGGTCTGCGTGGTCACTTGCCGCGGCACTCCGGCTCTCGGCGCTCGTCGGCTCGCTCCTCGGCTGCCTGATAGCGGCCGAGTCGTGATCAGGCAATTGGCGCAAATCCACGAGCGAACCTCCGGCCACCGTTGGTGAAACCACCGGCCGGCAGGCTCGCCCCGTGGGTCCGGTCTCCGACCGGACACCTCCGACTCCAGCCGTGACCGCCGGCTCACGTATTCCGGCGTCCAGTCGGAGACTGGACCTGCGCGCGGACTGCCTGATCGCGGCTGAGCCGGAGGGGCGTGCGAGGGGAAGTGGATCTCCGCCACGCCGGCCTCCGCCGATGGCACCACGCTTCGCGCCCGGGAGGGGGATGCGTGTTGGGCTGTCGCGGGCGCGGCGGCGGGAAGCGGCTGCTCCACCGGGCCCCCAGAAAAAGGCCGCGCCCGGTGGGGGCGCGGCCGTGGAAACGGATGCCGTCGGGCGAAGCGTTACTTCGCGTCGACGTGGCGGCGGATGGCCTGGATGGCGTAGGTGTGCTCCTCGCTGGCGATCTTCACCTTCACTTCGTCGCCGACCTTCTTGGACAGGAGGGCCTGGCCGAGCGGGGTCTTGTACGACATGATGAAGGCGTCGGGGTTGCTGTCCCAGGCGCCGAGGATCGAGTAGGTGACAAGCTTCTTGGCGCCGAGGTCGCGCAACTCGACGACGGAGCCGACGCCGACGGAGTCGGTGGTGACGTCCTTGAAGTCGGTGACGCGGGCGCTGCCCAGCTCGCGCTCGAGCTGGCTCTTCTGGGCGAGGAGGAGCGACTGGTCCTGCTTGGCCATCTTGTATTCGGAGTTTTCCTTGAGGTCGCCGTGCTCGCGGGCGGCGGCGATGGCCTTGGAGTTCTCCGGAATCTTCTTGGTGACGATGGCGTCGTACTCCTCGCGCTTGCGATCGTAGCTGTCCTTGGAGACGAGGAGGGCCTCGCCCTTCTCGCTCTCGTCGCTGGCGACCAGGGACTGGATGCCGGGGAAGAGCTTGATGAAGCGGGCGAGCAGGGACTTCTTGGTCAACTCCTCGAAGCCCTGGTTGAGCATGAGGGTGTTGGCGAGGTCGCGCGCGGTCTCCGGGTCGGCGGTGGAGAGCAGGTCGGGGATGAGGTCGGTGTCGTCGCTGAGGATGTCGGCGAGCGGCATGCGGCGGGCGCCGGCGGTCTGGAGGGCCTCGTAGTCGATGGCGAAGAGGATCGCGGTGAGCAGGCGGGGCCCGATGAGGTCGTTGAGCAGGCGGGAGAACTTGCGGGTGGTGCGGTTCTTGACGATCCACAGCAGCACCGGCGCGCGCAGGTTCTGTTCGACCTGCCAACGCTGGAAGGTGCTGGTGATCTCGGCGCCGCACTCGTGGTCGAGCAGGAAGTTCACGCACTCGGTGGTGAACTTGCCGGAGCTGAGCTTGAGCAGGTTGAAGACGATCTCCTTCCAGGCCGTCGGGTGGGCGGCGTGGATGAGGTCGAGCAGGCGGACGTGGTAGCTGGTGGGCAGCTTCTCGGCGATGACCGGGAGGTCGCGCTCATTGGCGACGATCTCCTCGACCTTGGGCTCGAGGGCGGCGAGGTCCTGGCCGGCGAGGTTGGCGAGGTCGTTGCGGACCCACGCGCCTTGGAGGCGCTCGGCGAGCTCGAGCTGCTGGGTGTCCTTGACGATTGCGGCGACGTCGGTGAGCAGGTCGGCGGCGAGGGGCTTGAGGTCCTTCTTCTTCGCGGTGGTGAGAAGCTCGGCTGCGATCAACAGGCGGCGGCGGGGCGAGCGGGTGTTCTTGAACTGCTCGATCAGCTCGTCCTCGACGTTCACCGGCTCGTCGCGCAGGACGAACACCTCGGTGCGCTTGGCCGGCACGGCGACGCGCGGGTCGCCGGCGAGCTGCTTCTTGGCGGCGGTCCACCAGCGCTTGAACTTGTCGGCGCCGATCACGCTGCTGAAAAGGTTCTCCAACTCCACGCCGGTGGCGGCGTTGTTGGGGTAGGTCGCGAGGGCCTCGACGACGAGCTGCGCGGGGTTGTTCTCGATGAGGTCCTGGATGGTGGCGGCCTCGGTCTGCTTGCGGACGAGCAGGTGTTTCTCGGGCAGGATCTCGAGGGTGCCGATGCAGAACGCCGGGTCCATCGGGTGGCCGGGCTTGCCGTCGAAATCGATGAGCAGTCTGCGGCTGGCGGCGTCGTAGGACTTGATGCGGCCGAAGCCCCAACTGCGGTGCACACAGTAGGCACCGGACTTCATCGCCTCGAGTTTGGCCTTGGAGGCTTTCAGCTCGGGCTTTTGGGAGATCAAATCTTGGACAGCTTCAGCGTTCATAAATTCTTGGTCGAATTGCGGAAGGGACCGATTTGGCGGCTATTGCGCGGCGATGTCAAACTGTGTCTCATCCGCGGCCATGGAGTCTTCCTCGCGTCACTTGCCACAAAAGCACCGCTTCGCCGGCGACCGTTCGGGCCCCCGCCCGGGCGAAGGAGAACGGGGGGGGCGACCGCGCGGGCCCTCCGCGGCGGAAACCTGGGCGTTGGCGATCGCCCTCGTCGCCGGCTGGCGCGAAGGGCGGGGCCGGGCGGACCATCTGCTCAGCGACCTCGCCGGTGGCCTGAGCGACCGCGGTCCGGCGCAGAACCTTTTCTATGCGGCGCTGCGCCACTGGCGGCGCACCGAGGAGGCGTTGCGCCCGCTGATCGCACGGGCGCCACGGGCGCGGCTGCAGGCGTTGCTGGCGATCGCGGGGGCGGACCTGATCGAGAATCCGGATGCGCCGATGGCCGCGATCGTCGACAACGCCGTCGAACAGGCCAAGCGCCAGCTCAGCGCGGCCGAGGCGGGGCTGGTCAACGCGGTGTTGCGCCGCGTGGCGCCCGGCCTGCGGGAGACGCCCGCGCCGGCGGCTGCCGCGGCGGCCGAGGAGTTGGCGGTGTATTTCAGTCATCCGACCTGGCTGGTGAAACGCTGGCTGGCGGAGTTCGGGGGCGAGGCGACCCGGGCGCTGCTGGAATGGAACCAGTCGACCGCGCACGTGCACGTGCGGTGGCGCGCCGCGGCGGAGCCCACCGCCGGGCTGGTGCCGACGCCCTGGCCCGGCTTCCTCCGGCTGGCGCATGGGCACTGGGGCGACATCCAGCCGGCGCTCGCCGCGGGCCATTGTTACCTCCAGGACCCGGCTACGCGCCTCGCCCCGGCGCTCGCACAGCCGGCCGCGGGCGAGAACTGGCTGGAGCTGTGCGCCGCGCCCGGCGGCAAGACGTTGCAGCTCGCGGACCTGATGGGCCCGGGGCGCATCGTGGCCGTCGACCGCGCGGGCGGGCGGATGAAACGTTTCGAGGAGAACATCGCCCGCTGGCGTGCGGCCGGACTTGCGACGGAGATCGTGCCGCAGGGGACCGACGTGCTCGAGCTCGCCCCGGAAGACCTCGGCGCGCGCGGACTGCCGACCCAGTTCGACGGTGTCTTCATCGACGTGCCGTGCTCGAACACCGGCGTGATCCGCCACCGGATCGATGCGAAGTGGCGGCTCAAGCCCGACGAGTTCGCGCAATTGGCGGAGGTGCAGGGGCGCATGCTGGCGGCGGCGGCGCGGTTCGTGCGCCCCGGCGGCAAGCTCGTGTATTCGACCTGCAGTCTCGAGGCGGAGGAGAACGCCGAGGTGATCGAGGCGTTTCTCGAGGCCGAGACCGGGCGCGGATTTGAGCTGGAGGAGTCGGCCATCGGCCGACCGTGGGAACAGGGACACGATGGCGCCGGCGCATTCCGGCTGCGGCGGCGGGCGTGATGGGCGGCGGCCGCTACGGCGCCGGGCCGGTGGGTTTTCCCGCCTCGGCCGGGGGCGGCGGGCGCGCCGCGATCGCGTCGGCGTATTCGGGGTAGAGCCGCCGCATGCAGTCGGGGCAGAGGCCGTGGGAGAACTCGGCGCGGGTGTGCTGCTGGAGGTACTGTTCGACTTCGCGCCAGTAGCCCTGATCGTCGCGGATCTTTTTGCAGCCGGCGCAGATCGGCAGCAGTCCGCTGAGCGTCCTCACTTCGTGGAGCGCCCGCTCCAGGGCGGCGACGGAGTCGCGCAACTGCTCCTCCATGCGTTTGCGC
This sequence comes from Verrucomicrobiota bacterium, assembly GCA_023457035.1. GTDB lineage: Bacteria > Verrucomicrobiota > Verrucomicrobiia > Opitutales > Opitutaceae > CAJCBL01. The sequence continues at coordinate 8,463 of JAEWNN010000034.1, read as the reverse complement.
TCGGTGATGTCGAAGCTGAGCACGGCGATGGCGGAGACGTTGCCGCCCGGATCGAGCACCGGGGTGGCCTGCATGTACGACTGGCGGTCGTGGTCCCGCTCCTCGAGGGAGAGCGGCTGGCGGGTCCTCATCACTGTGGCCAGAACCTCTTTACGCCGGGACACCGCCTCCGGGGGCATGTGGTTGAAGACGTTCGAACCGATCAGTTCCGCCAGCGAGCAGCCCAGGCGCGCGGCGCACGGCTGGTTGGCCATGAGCACCTTGCCCTCGGGGCCCACCAACAGGGCGATCTCGTTGATCGATTCGAGAAACGCGCGCGCTGTGGCTTCGCTTTGGCGACGCGCTGTGTCGGTGATCTGGCAGGCCGCGACGGCCTGCTGGAGCTGCTGCTGGGCGGTGGTGAGCTCGGCGGAGCGGTGGTTGTAGCGGAGGGCGGCGCTGGAGGTGTCGGCCTTGAGTTGCTCCATCTCGCGGTGGAGGTGGCCGGCCATGGTGTCGAAGGTTTCGCCGAGGGCGCGCAGTTCGGCGGCACCGCTGGCGATCCGGGCGCGGGCTTCCCAATCGCCGCCGGTTAGCGCCGCCGCGGCGACACTCAGGCGCTGGATGGGGCGCAGCACCAGGCGCTCACCGATCCACCAGCCCAGCAGCACGAGCATGATGGCGAGCAGCGAGGTCATGGTGAAGCTTCCGAGGAAGGCGTTGCGTGCCTCGGACGCGATCGCGGACTCGCTCACTCCGGTGCCCACCCAGAGCCCCTCGTCCATGCTGGCGATTGGCGTGAAGTAGTAGATACGTCTTTGGCCGTTGTTGTCCGTGGTGGTGAAGGGCCGATGGTCGTGCGGCAGAGTGGGCCAGCCGGGCAGTTGCTCGGGTGGCGAAGCGATCGGCACGCCGCGCCGGCACAGGATGGTGCCGCGGCGGTCGAGCAGCAGCAGGTCGGTGTTGGGCCGGATGGGAAAACGTTCGATCACCTGTTGGATCGCCTGGAGATCGAGCAGCGCGTTCACACCGTCGAGCGGACCGCTGGCCGGCTGGTCGGGCAGGGCGCAGGCCATGCTGATCGCCGGTTTGCCGGTCGCGAAACTGACCAGGTGCTCGCCCATGCCGAACTGCCGGTTGGCCTGCAATCGCTGGAACCAGACACGGTCGCGGAACGTGAGCCCCGGGGGGATCGGCTTGGTGCTGGCGATGATGGTGCCGTCTCCGCGTACCAGTGCGAAGTTGGCATAGAGCGGGGCGAGCGACTGTAGTTTGCCCAACAATTGCGCCGCTTCGGCCGCGCGGCGCTCACGGATTGGATCAAGGTGGGTGAGAGCGACGAGCAACTGGCGGGTGCCTTCCAGATAGGAGCTGATCGTGGTCGCCGTCTGCTCCGCCAGCCGGACGAGGCTGGCGCGCCGGTCCTCCTGCAGTTGCCGGTGAACACTGGCGGCGTGGTACGCACTCAGTCCCAACACCGGGATCACGGTGACCAACACCGCGAGCAGGATGCCGAACCGCAGTGAGGTCGGGCGAATCTGCATGATGGCGCGAAGGAGAGTGCGCAGCATAAGGGGATTTCATCCGCGGACAAAACACTGCGGGAGAAAAAAGCCCGTTTCGCAGAGGGAGGCGCGGCAGGAGCCGGAGATTCGCCGCCAAGCGACGAACCCGCGAGCGGCGTGCCTTATACCAAAGGCGAATTCTTCGGTCGCAGTGATCGCTCGCGGCTCTTGGCCGAGGGGAGGTTCGCCGGCCTGCGCGACGATCGAATCGTCGCGGCTCAGGTCTGGTTTCCTGCCATGAGGCCGCGGAGGAATTTCACCAACGACGGCACCGCCTCGACTAGGCTGTCGCGGCAGGACTCGTATTCCCGGAAATCGCCGCCGTAGGGGTCGGGAATCTCGGTGTCGCCGTCGCGGCCGAGAAACTCGCGGAAGAGATGCAGATTCTTGGGAAGCCGGTCGAACCCGTGCTCGATCGTCGCGCGGTGGGACTCGGTCATGCAGAACACCGCCACGGCCTGGTCCAGCAGGGACTGGGTCAGCGGTTGGCTGGTGTGGCCGGAGAGATCCAGCGCGACCTTTTTCAGCGCGGCGACGGAGTTGTCGGTGGCGGGTTGCCCGCGCGGGGCGGCGACACCGGCCGAGACGACCTTCAGCGAACGCAGTGGCTCGGGTTCGGCGGCGAGCGCGTGCTGGAGCAGCTTCTCGCCCATGGGGCTGCGGCAGATGTTGCCTGTGCAGACGACGATGACGAGGCCGGGGGCTGGAGCAGGCATGGGTCAGGAGTGTTCGGGAATGCGGCCGAGCGCAAGCAGTGCGCGGTGGATGAAGACGGCGCGCTGCAGGAGCGTGTCCTGCAAGGGCGCCGGGGTGTCCTTCGCCTGCTCGCCCGACTCGGCCTTGGGGGAGGCAAGCGGAGCGGGCTCGGTGCTCTCGCGGCGGCCGTTGGCATGGTCCCGGGTGAGCTGGGCTTCGTCGAAACGGGGCTTCTCGATCTTCGCGTCGATGAGCTCCTGCGGCAGTTTCCCGGTGGCGAGCGCCACGGCGGCGGCACGGTCGGAAGCTGCCGGGGTGGCGATGAGCAGCTTGGCCGGGACGCCCGCTTCTTGGGGCGCGAGCGTGAGCAGGCCGGGGGTGTCGGGCAGGGCGGCCCACAACGAGGCTGGGGTCTCGGCACCGAGCAGCACGAAGAGCGGGCGTTGCGCGGTGCAACCGGCATGGGCGCGGCGGACGAGCGCCTCGTTGGCGGTATCGGCTGCGGCGAGCCGCAGGTCGAGCACGAGTGCCGGCGCCGCGAGTGCGGCGGCGCTGATCGGTTCGGCGGTCGGTGCGGAGCCGAGGCGCAGGTAGTGCAGGCCGCGGCCGAGGTCGTTCGGATCGACGGTGGCGACTTGCCCCGTGCACGGCGCGGGCGCGGCGGCTTTGGCCGCCGGCGCCGGATCGGCCGCCCACGCGGCGGCGACCAGCCCGACGGCGAGGAACAGCGCCAGGGCGCGCGGCGCGACGGTGCGGAGAGCGCGGGCGGACATCACTTCCTGTTGAGCTGCTTGGCGCCGATGTCGCGGCGGCAGTATTTGGAGACGAAGCCGATCCGGTCGCAGAGCGCGTAGGCCTGGCGGGCGGCCTGCCGCAGCGTGGGCGCGAGCGCCGTCACGCCGAGCACGCGGCCGCCGTTGGTCACAATCTGGCGGTTGCTGGAGACGGCGGTGCCAGCGTGGAAGATGAACTCGCCGGAGCCGGAGACGCGCGGCAGCGTGATGGCATCGCCTTTCGGATACTTGTCGGGATAACCCTGCGCGGCGAGCACGACGCAGAGGGCGTAGTCCGGCTTGACCGCGAGCTTCACCTCGTGGAGGCGGTTGTTGGCGGCGGCCCAGAGCAGCTCGACGGTGTCGGTGGCGAGGCGGGGGAGAAGCACCTGTGTCTCCGGATCGCCGAAGCGGGCGTTGAACTCGATGACCTGCGGGCCCTTCGGCGTGAGCATGAGGCCGATGTAGAGGGTGCCGCGGTAGTCGATGCCCTCGGCGGCGATGGCGTCGACGCTGGGGCGGCAGATCGTCCGCTCGATCTCGGCGAGCAGCTCGTCGGTGACGACCTCGGCGGGCGAGTAGGCACCCATGCCGCCGGTGTTGGGGCCGGTGTCGCCGTCGCCCACGCGCTTGTGGTCCTGGCTGGTCGGCAGCACGACGAACTCGCGGCCGGAGACGACGAGATGGATGGAGGTCTCCTCGCCGTGGAGGCAGTCCTCGATCAGGATACGCTGGCCGCTCGCGCCGAACGCGCCGCCCTCGAGCATCATTTTCACGGCGGCCTCGGCTTCCTTGAGCTCGGGCGTGACGACCACGCCCTTGCCGGCGGCGAGGCCGTCGGCCTTGATGACGTAGGGGGCCTTGCGGGTCTTCAGGTAGGCCACGGCGGGGGCGACCGCGGTGAAGAACTTCGCGGGAGCGGTGGGGATCTTGTATTTGAGGAGCAGTTCCTTGGTGAAGATCTTGCTCGCCTCGAGGCGGGCGCCGTCGGCCTTCGGGCCGTAGGCGGGGATGCCGGCGGCGATGAGCGCATCGACCAGTCCGAGGCTCAGCGGGACCTCGGGGCCGACGATGACGAATTCGATGCGCTCCTTCTTGGCCAGCGCCACGAGGCCGGGGATGTCCTCGACCGGCACGGGAAAACACTTCACGTCGCGCGCGATGCCGCCGTTGCCGGGAGCCGCCAGCACGCGCGGGCGCGCGGGGCTGTTGAGGCAGGCGGTCACGATGGTGTGTTCGCGGCCGCCGGAGCCGACGACGAGGATGGAGCGGGGAAGTGGCGGTGTCATGAGAGGGACGGTACTGGAGAGCGGGATCAGAGCAGAGGGCGGGCGGGCAGCTCAAGCGCGGCGATGGCCGCCATGATGCGCTCGGAGGCGAGCTGGTAGCGTTGTTTGCCGGAGGCCGGATCGTCGTAGTCGGCGGGGAGCAGCGGCCGGCCGAGCACGTAGGAGACGGGGTGGGGCGTGGGGATCTTGGCGTTGCGGCCGAAGGCCTCGAACGAGCCGAAGATGCGCGCGGGCACGACGGGCACACCGGTCTTGCACGCGATCATGCCCACGCCGGACTTGGCGGGCTGGAGTTGGCCGTCCATCGAGCGCGTGCCTTCGGGGAATAGGATGACGACGCCGCCCGCCTCGAGCGCGGCGATGGTCTTCTTCAACGCGCCCACGTCGGCGCCGTCGCGGTCGACGGGGATGCACTCGATGTGGTTCATCCACCAGTTGGGGATGCCGGGTTTCCAGAGCGTCTTGCGGGCGAAGAAACGGATCTGATGCGGGATCTGGCAACCGAGCAGCGGCGGGTCGAGGTGGCTGCAATGGTTGGAGGCGATCAGCAGCGGGCCGGTGCGCGGGACGTTGTGCACGCCGACGACCTCGCCGCGGAACACCGTGTCGGAGGCCACGCAGATGAGCTGGCGGCAGAGCCAGTAGAGCAGATTGCGCTTCATGGTTGCGACCCGCCGAGGCGCGGGGCGATGAGCGCCGCGAGATGGTCGACGACCTGCGGCAAAGTCATGTGGGTGGAGTCGATCGGCGTGGCGCCGGCCGGGCAGACGAACGGCGCGGTCTTGCGCGCGGCGTCGAGCCGGTCGCGTTCGGCGATCGAGTCGGTCTGGCCCTCGGCGGCGCGGCGGCGGGCCCGCTCGACCGGGTCGGCATGGAGGAAGAAGCGGAAGTCGGCCTCGGGGAAGATGACGGAGCCGATGTCGCGGCCTTCCATGACGAGCCCGCGGAAACCGCCGGTGCGGGCGACCTGCGCCTGGCTGCGCTGGTACGCGAGCAGGAAGCGGCGCACCGCTGGCACAGCGGCGAAACGGGAGACGTTTTCGTTCACGCGCGGGCCGCGGATCTCCTCGCCGGGGATCTGCCCGGCGATCTCGATCACCGAGCTGCGGCCGACGATGCGCTGGCCGAGCGGCAGGGCCGCGAGCGCGGCGGCCACGGCGGCTTCATCTTCCGGCGACACACCGCGCTCGAGCAGCTGGTGCGTGACGAAACGATAGTGCGAGCCGGTGTCGACGTGCAGCAGGTGGAACCGCTCGCTGAGCGCGCGCGACGTGGACGACTTGCCGGAGGCGGCGCCGCCGTCGATGGCGACGAGGAGGAAGGGCGCGGCAGTGGTCATGACGAGGGATGGGAAGCGGCGCGCAGGCCGGCGAGCACGTCGAAGAAGTTTGGGAAGGTTTTCGCGCAACAGGCCGGGTCGCGCACCGTGAGCCACGGCTGGCCGTCGCTGCGGAGGTCGCGGCAGCCGAGCACGCCGAAGCTCATCGCGAAGCGGTGGTCGCGGTAGGTCTCGATCTCGGCGGCCCGCAACGGGCGCGGCGTGATGACGAGCGTATCCTCGGTCTCGACGACCTCCTGGCCGAGGCGCTGAAGCTCCTTGGCCATGCCGGCGACGCGGTCGGTCTCCTGTTTGCGGGTATGCGCGAGGCCGCGGATGGTCGTGGGGCCTTCGAGCAACGGGGCAAGGGCGGCGAGCGTGAGGAAGGTGTCGGAGAAGGTGTTGAAGTCGGCGTCGACGCCGCGCGGCTTAGCGCCGGCGGGCAACGTACTCACGAGCGCACCGCCTTCGCGACGGAGCTCGAGGCCGACGCGGACGATCACCTCGGCGAAGGCGAGATCGCCCTGCAGGCTCGCGCCCGCCTCGGGCAACCCGGCCACGCGCACGCTGCCGCCGGTGGCCAGCGGGAGCGCGAGGAAGTAGGAGGCGGCGGTGGCGTCGGGCTCGATCTGGTACACGGCCGGCGCGGCGAAGGCGCGGCCCCATGGCAGGTCGAACTCGGCGGCGGGCTGGGCGGCGAGCTCCGCGGTGGGCTGGCCGAACTGCGCCATCTGGCGCAGCGTCATCGCGACGAACGGCCAGCGCACGCCGCCGACGAGCTTGATGCGCAGCGGCGCGGCGCACAGCGGCGCGACCATGAGCAGGGCGGAGAGCATCTGGCTGCTCTCGCGGGCGTCGATCTCGACGGTGCCGCCGCGCAGGCCGGAGGCGTGCAGCTCGAAGGGGAAACAGCCGGGTTGGCCGAGGAAAACGAACTTCGCGCCGAGCCGGGTGAGGGCGTCGATCAGGCCGCCCATGGGCCGGCGGCGCATCGCCTCGACCCCGTCGAAAAAGTACGTGCCGCGCCCGGCGGCGGCGCAGAGCGCGGTGAGGAAGCGCGCGGCGGTGCCGGCGTTGCCCACGTGGATCGTGGCCTCGGAATCGGGCAGCCGGCCGGAGCAGCCGGAGATGCGGAAGGTGTGCGCGGCCGCGTCGGCCTCGACCGGGATGCCGAGCTCGCGCAACGCGGCCGACATGATCTCGGTGTCCTCGCTGAAGAGCGCGCCGCGCAGCTCGACCGGCTCGGCGCCGAGGGCGGCGAGGAGGAGCGCGCGGTTGGTCAGGCTCTTGGAGCCGGGCAGGGTGACGGCGCCGTCGGCCGGCCGGGTGAAGGGCGCGATCGGCAGCAGCGCGGGCAAGGCGGCGCTCATGGGTTCACGCGGAGCTTGTCGCGCCAGGCCTTGCCGCGCTCGAGGAGCGCGAGCAGCTCGAGATCGTTGCGGTTGGCCAGCGCGGCGTGGAGCGCCTGCAACTCGTCCTGATAGGAGCGGAGCGCGCGCAGGACCTCGTCGCGGTTGGCGTCGAGGATGCCGCGCCAGAGTTTCGGGTCGCCGGAGGCCACGCGGGTGGTGTCGCGCAGACCGGGGCCGGCGAGGTTGCGCCAGTCGGAGTGTTTCCCGGCGAGCAGGGCGCACAGGCTGGCGGCGAGGAGATGGGGCAGGTGCGAAACGTGGGCGACGATCTCGTCGTGGCGGTCCGGGTGCATGGTCACGACCTCGCATCCGAGTGCGCGCCAGAAGCGGACGAGTCCTTCGATCGCGGCGGCGGGGGTGTTGTCGAGCGGGGTGACGAAGCAGGCGCGGCCCTGGAAGAGCTCGGCGCAGCCGGCCTCGTGACCGCATTTCTCGGAGCCGGCCATCGGATGGGAGCCGATGAAGACCGGGCCGGCGGGCTCGGTCGGGTAGTCGGCGGCGGCGCGGCGGCAGAGTTCGCCTTTCACGCTGCCGACATCGGTGACGATGGCGCCGGCGGCGAGCTGCGGGCGGATGGCGGCGGCGAGTTGGGGGATGTTTTCGACGGGGGCGCAGATCACCACCAGCGAGGCACCGCGGGCAGCCTCCTCGGGCGTGGCGGCGACGGCGTCGCACCACGGCAACGTTTCGAGCTGCACACGGACTTCAGGGCGGCGCGCCCAGACGACGATGCGCCGGGCCACGCCGAACCGGCGGGCCGCCATCGCGACTGAGGCGCCCAACAGGCCGGGCGCGAGGATGGTGAGCTGGTCTACCACAGGGGGCTGAGCAAAAAGGGCGGCCGAGCAAAGTCCAGCCATTCGCCGGAGCTCGCTGCGCAGACCTCGATCTTCACGGAGGATTCGGTCTTGCCATGGTAGGGACGCCGCTCCGCCGGCGTCTACGGACGGCGCAGAGCGTCGTCCCTACCTGAAGGGAGCGCCGCTTTTCGTACCCATCACCCGGGGCGCGTGAGGATCGCGGGGGGCGCAGGGGGAGGGGATGCGCCCGGACGTGAGGACGGCGCTGCGTCCCGTCCCGCGTCGTTCAGCGCCGCCGGCATTGATGGTGCGATCGTCGACAACTCCAAGGAACTTCAGTTTTGCGGTCACGCGTTGTCCCATGGGCTCGCCGCTGGCGTCCTGAGCGAAGACGGGGATGCGGGACCATAGTCGGGATTCTTCGGGCCTCAGCCGAAGGGTGAGCGGCGCAGGCCGCGCAGGGAGGTGAGGCCGCCCCAGTCGGCGAGGGGCGGGAGCGGGCGAGGGGCGGTGCGTTCGCGGGTGCCGTGGCGGCGGCGGAAGGCGGCCAACTGCGTGGCCACGAAGGCCTCGGAGCCGAGCACGGCGGCGTCGGTGAAGTAGCGCACGCGGCAACGCAGGACATCGGTCA
>JAEWNN010000033.1 GCA_023457035.1 Verrucomicrobiota bacterium | reverse complement strand
CGAGGTAGGCGTAGGTGAACGTGGTGGCCCAGGACTCGACGGGGGTGACGGTGAACTCGAGCTCCACGCCGTCGGCGCGGCGGCCGGTGTCGAGCTGGCGGTAGAAGCGGTTGCCGGCGGGGTTGAGCTCGTCGGCGGCGGATTGGACGAGCACGCCGTTGAGTTCGGTGCGGAAGACGCTGGCGCTGGCGGCGAGCAGGTTGCCCCAGAACTCGGCCTTCACGCCCGCCTCGTAGTTCTCGCCCTCGGTGGGATCGAAGGAGCCGCGGGCGCCGGCGGCGTTCTCGTAGGTCGGGTCGGGCAGCGTGTAGCTCGTCGAGTAGCTGGTGTAGATGGATACGGCGGGCAGCACGCGGTAGAGCAGGCCGACGTTGGGCGTGAGGTCGCTGTCGCGGTCGGGGGCGCGGGTCGTGAGGCCGGTGGCGGGCACGGTGGATTCGCTCTGCTCGCGAGCGAAGGCGAGGCCGGTGGTGACGGTGAGGCGCGAGAAGAGCTCGGTCTGGTTCTGGAGGTAGGCGTTCCAGACGAGGGACTCGGTGTCGTTGGCGCGGGTGAGCGCGGTGACATCGGCGACGAGCGGTGTGGCGGCGACGCCGGTGTAGATGTTGATCGGCGACTGGTTGGCGCCGGTGCCGCTGGCGGCGGTGGTGGCGGTGCGGCGGGCGTTGAGGCCGAGTTGGAAGAGGCTGCGAACGGAGTCGGTCGGGCGGAGCTCGTAGGAGGTCGCGAAGTCGAGGCCGGTGTAGGCGTAGGTGTTCTCGTTGCGCGTGTGGCGGCGGCGCACGGTCCAGCTCAGCGGGTCGGCGGCGTCGGTCTGGGCGAGCGTGGCGGTTTGCACGGCCCAAGCGTTGTTGGTGTAGTCGCGCTCGAGATGACGGAAGGTCAGCTGGGCGAGCCAGGCGTCGGTGAGCTTGGCGTTGAAGTCGAGACCGGCGGTGAGGTTCTTGTCGACGCGGCCACCGGCGGAGAGATCGACGGAACGCGGCGAGATGTCGGCGAACGTGTAGTCGGTGCGGCCGTCGTTGGTCGTGCGGGAGGAGGAGGGCGAGATCACAGCGTCGCGCTGGGAACGTTCCTCGCGGCTCCACTCGATCATGGGCGTAAGGACGAAACGGTTGGCGGAATCGAGCGCGGCGGCGAAGGAGAGGCGGTAGAACTCGTTCTCGTCGTCGTGGCCGCGGGCGGGGTGCTCGGTGTGCTCGGCGCTCGCGAGGAAGCGATAGAGCAGACGCTTGTCGGAGGTGAGCGGGCCGGTGGTGTCGAGTTCGACCTCGGTGCTGAGGCGGTCGCCGAAACCGACTTCGCTGCCCCCCATGGTGCGGATACGGGTCTCGAGCGAGGTGGCGGCGGTGTCGCGCGGCTTCTTGGTGACGAGGTTGACGATGCCGCCCGGTGCGCTGGTCGAGCCGTAGAGCAGGCCGGCGGGACCTTTGAGGAAGGTGACGGCTTCGATGCCGAAGAGGTTGGGCGAGTAGCTACCGCCGATGACGCGGCCGGCGAGGCCGTCGATGCGCCACTCGTTGGCGGTCATGCGGAAGCCGCGGGCGTAGAAGTGGTAGTTGCCGGAGATGTTGCCGTTGGTGTTGAAGCCCGGGACCCAGTTGAGGAGGTCGGAGCCGATCTGGAAGTCCTGCTCCCGGATGCGGGATGAATCGATGACCGTGACGGCGCGGGGCGTGGAGACGATCGGGCTCGCGAGTTTGAGCGCGGTGGTGTCGACCGCCTGCGGACGGGTACCAGTGACCTCGAAGTTCTCGAGGAGGACGATTTCCTGGTCGGCAAACGCGAGGGCGTCGGCGGAGGCCGAAGGCGCGAACGCGGCGGCGAGGAGGAGCAGGGCGGAGTGAGGGACGAGGCGGGTTTTCAACGGTGTGCTTGGTAGATGAGAAGCGGTCGCAGGAAGTGCCATCCGTGAAATGCGACGCGGTCGCAAGAGGCAAGGTCTAAACTGAGAAAATGTCGCAAGAAGGGGTGTTGCCGAAGGGCGGGATTGACGGCCGACGGCTTTAGCTGTTGATCCAAGCCATGTTAACTGAACTTCGTGTCGAACTGGGTGAACGCAGCTATCCGATCCGCTTCGGAACCGGCTTGGCGCCGAAAGTGGGTGAGCAGGTCGCGGCTTGGCGGGCGCAGGGCCGCAAGGTTGCGGTGATCGCCGATGAAACCGTGGCGAAGTTGCACGGCGTGTGGCTCACGGCGGCGTTTCCGGACTGCCCGTCGATGACGGTGCCGGCCGGTGAGGGCAGCAAGACGGTCGCGGTTCTCGGGCAGGTGCTGGAGTTTCTGGCGACGCAGCGGCTCGACCGCGGGGCGGTCGTGGCGGCGGTCGGTGGCGGCGTGATCGGCGACCTTGTCGGGTTCGCGGCGGCGTCGTTTCTCCGCGGGGTGGATTTCGTGCAGGTGCCGACGACGTTGCTGGCGATGGTCGACAGCTCGGTCGGTGGGAAGACCGGCATCAATCTCGCGGCGGGCAAGAATCTCGCCGGGGCGTTCCACCAGCCGCGCGCGGTGTACATCGATACCGGATTTCTGGCGACGCTGCCGTCGCGCGAGTTCGCCGCCGGCGCGGCGGAGATCGTGAAGTACGGCCTGCTTGGCGATGCGGCGCTCTATGCGGAGTTGGCGGCGAAACCGCTCGTGGACGCGGCCGATCCGCGCACCGCGGCGATCGTGCGCCAGTGTTGCGCGCTCAAGGCTGCGGTGGTGCAGGACGACGAGCGCGAGACGAAGGCTTCCGGCGGCCGCGCGCTGCTGAACCTCGGGCACACCTTCGGCCACGCGGTGGAGCAGGTGACCGGCTACAAGCGCTACCTGCACGGCGAGGCGGTCGGTCTCGGCCTGGCGGCGGCGGCGCGGCTTTCCGAGCGGCTCGGCCTGCTTGCGGTTGGCGAGGCGGTGCGCATCGAGGCGGTGGTGGCGGCGCACCGGTTGCCGGTACGGCTGGAGCCGGCGCTGGAGCTGGGCGCGCTGATGACAGCGATGCAGTGCGACAAGAAGGTGCGCGCGGGCAAGCTGCGTTTCGTGGTGTTGGCTGCGATCGGCGACGCGCAGACGAAGGACGATGTGCCGGTCGACGCCGTCGAGGCGGTCTGGCGCGAGGTCGGCGCGAGCTGAGCTGAGCCGGGAGGGCGGGCGTGAAGCCCGCCCCAACACTCGGAGTCCTGGGCATCCGCTCAACCACGCCTTGCCGCGGCGTCACCAAACCGTCAGACTCCGCCCCACACATGGCCGCCATCGACGAGGAGATTGTCCGGGAGTACTTCGAGCAGAACGGATTTTTCGTCCGTCAGGTACGCAAGTACCAGGTGACGGCGCGCAAGAAGACCGATGACGAGGAGATCGACCTGCTGGTCGTGAACCCGGCGTGGAAGAAAGGCGCGGGCAAGCCGGACTTCTTCCTTTTCGGCACCGAGCTGCCCAAGGTCCATCGCGCGGTCGTCGCGGTTAAGGCATGGCACACGGACCGGTTCACGCCGAACACGCTCAAGAGCAACCCGGAGATCTTCCGCTTCGTGCAGGAGGAGGTGATCAAGGAGGTCGAGCGTTACTTCCCGGACGAGAGCGAGCCGGGCGCGCCCAAAGAGCTGCTCAAGATTCTCGTGTTGCCGGGCCTGCCGACGGCGGACCCGTTCAAGAGCGAGAGTGTGAAGCTGCTGCAGGAGAAGGGCGTCGACGCGATCCTGTCGTTCCGTTCGCTGCTGATCGACCTGATCGACAAGGTCGAGATCAATAAGAGCTATCGGAAATCCGATACACTGCAGGTGTTGCGGCTGCTCAAGAACTACGACCTGCTGAAGGACCCGCAGCTCGACCTGTTCAAACGCTGAACGGATTCGCGCTCGCCGCGCGCCCGCCGCCTCGTCCACGCTCCGCGCTCCCATGAGCCAGATCCATCCCACTGCGATCGTCGACGACGGCGTCGAGATCGGCCGCGACTGCACCATCCACGCCTACGCGATCCTCCGCCGGGGCACCGTGCTGGGCGACCGCGTGACCGTGCATCCCTTCGCGGTGATCGGCGGGGACCCGCAGGACCTGCGGTTCGATCCGGCGACGCCTTCGGGCGTGCGCGTGGGTGCCGGCACCACGCTGCGCGAGAACGTGACGATCAACCGGTCGACCAAGGCCGGCGCATGCACGGTGGTCGGGGAGAACTGCTTCTTCATGGCGGGCAGCCACGCCGCGCACGACAGCGTGGTCGGCAACAACGTGGTCGTCGCCAACGCCGTCATGCTCGCCGGGCACGTGCACGTGGGCGACCACTGCTTCCTCGGCGGCTCGGCGGGCTTCCACCAGTTCGTGCGGATCGGCGCGGGTGCGATCGTGGGCGGCAACGCCCGCATCACCCGCGACATCGCGCCGTTCACGATGGTGGCGGAGCGCGACGAGGTCTCGGGCCTGAACCTGATCGGCCTGAAACGGCGTGGTGTGCCGCGCGAGGCGATCCGCGAGCTGAAGGAGGCGTTCCGCACGGTCTACTTCACGCCCGGCAATATCCGTGATGTGGCGACGCAGGCCCTCGGGGGCGGCACCTTCCTCACGGACGAGGCGCGCCATTTCCTCGAGTTCTTCACCGGTGGCAAACGCGGTTTCGCCCGGACCCGCCGGACCGGGGCCGCGGCGGACGCCGAGACCGACAGCTGACAACCGTTCCCCCATGAAGACCCCCCGAATCGCGATCACCTGTGGCGACCCGGCCGGCGTCGGCCCGGAGATCGTGGCCGACTGGGCGCTGGCGCACCCGCGCAGCGCCGGCCACGCGACACTGGTCGGGCCGGAGTCCTGGCTGGCCACGCTGGCCGGTCGAACCAAGGCCGCGCTCGTCGCCGTAGGGGACGAGCGGTTCCGGGCGGTGCCGGGCCGGCCGAGCGTGGCGGGGGCGCGGGTGGCGCTCGCGGCGTTGGAGGTGGCGGCTCAAGGTTGTGTCGATGGCGACTTCGACGCGGTTGTCACTGGGCCGGTGAGCAAGGAGTGGATTGCGAAGATCTCTCCGGGGTTTGTCGGGCACACGGAGTTTTTTGCGGCGCGATGGGGCGGGGAGCCCACGATGATGTTTGCCGGAGGCAGGTTGCGCATGGCGCTCGCCACTTGGCACGTGCCGCTGCAGACGGTCTCCCGCGAACTCACGCCGGAGAAGCTCGAACGCGCCGTCCGGCGCGCCGACTGGTTGTGCCGGGCCGAAGGCATCGCCGCGCCGCGGATCGCGGTCTGTGGGATCAATCCGCATGCCGGCGAACACGGGCTGCTGGGCGCGGAGGAGGAGTGCTGGATGAAGCCGTTGCTGCGCCGCTTGCGCCGCAGCCTGCCCGGGGTGAGCGAACCGTTGCCCGGGGACACGGTGTTTGTCCGCGCCCTCAAGGGCGAATTCGATGCCACGGTGGCCGCCTACCACGATCAGGGCCTCGCTCCCTTGAAGGCCGTCGACTTCGACCGCAGCGTGAACATCACCCTCGGACTGCCGCATCTCCGGACCAGCCCCGACCACGGCACCGCCTTCGGGATCGCCGGCCAGGGCAGGGCGGACGGGCGGAGTTTTGCCGCCGCCATCCGCATGGCCGAGCGGCTGGCCCGCGCGCAGATGCGGCTGGGGCGGGTGGAGTAGGCCGTGGGCCGGCCAACGGCTTGGCCAGAAATGGGTTGAAACCGTTTGGGCGACCCGACAAACAAGCGCGGACACATCCTCCCTCCGCAGACCAAATCCGATTAGTTGATGCAGAAACCTCCTTCCTTCGCCGGCAACAATCCGGGCAGCAGCAGCGGCCCCCAGCGGCCGGGCTACCAACACCGCGGTCGCAACAACGACCCCTACGCCCACATCCGGCGCAACCTCCGCATCAAGGCGGCGCAGGTGCGCGTGATCGATCCCGATGGCAAGCAGCTGGGCGTGATGACATCGGATCAGGCCTACAAGCTCGCCCAGCAGATCGGACTCGACCTCGTCGAGGTCGCCCCGAACGCGACCCCGCCGGTCTGCCGCATCCTCGATTTCGGCAAGTACATCTACGAGGAGAACAAGAAGACGAAGTCCTCGAAGAGCAGCGCGGCCCGGATCAAGGAGATCGAGCTGACGGCCCGCATCGATCCCCACGATCTCATGACGAAGCTCCGCCATGCGGAGACGTTCCTCCACGAGGGCAACAAGGTGAAGATGCGCCTGAAGTTCCGCGGTCGCGAGATGGCGCACACCGAGATCGGCTTCGAGGTGGTGAACAAGGCCATCGCCGAACTCGGCTCCGTCGGGCATCCCGATTCGCAGCCCAAGCTGGCCGGCCGCAACATCATGGTGATGGTCTCGCCGCTGCCGGCGAACAAGCGCAAGCTTCGCCTCAACTCCGACGAGATGCCGCCGAAGCCGCCCTCCGCGGGTGCGCGCGGGGAGCCCTCCGCGGATTGATCCGCCCGGCCATGCTGCGCACTCTGATCGGCCGGGTGGTCGCTGGGTGCCTTGCGGTCTCGGGGATGTTTGCGGCTTCCGCCGCGGCGCAAACGGTGCGGCTCTACGACACCGATTACGTGGCGGCCGCCTCGGTCGGCCGCGCGGCGGGTTTGGCGTCGCATTGGGTTCAGCCGCAACGGCGTCTCGTGCTGGCCGACAAGGACACCCGGTTGGAACTGTCCGCCGACAGCCGCGAGATCGAACTCGACGGACTCCGCGTCTTCCTCGGCGAACCGGCCGTGTTGCATCGCAACGCGCTCTTCGTCAGCCGCGTCGATCGGGACCGCTTCCTGCTCCCGATCCTGAAGCCGAGCAGCGGCCGCGGGCCGGTGCCGCCACTGCGGACGATCGTCATCGATCCCGGGCACGGCGGGAAGGACGGCGGCACGAGCAACGCCAAGCTCAAGTTGCGCGAGAAGACGCTGACGCTCGACGTGGCGCTGCGACTCGAGAAACTACTGACAGCGGCGGGCTACCGGGTCGTGCTCACCCGCCGCCGCGACACCTTCGTCCCGTTGCCGCTGCGGCCGGCCCACGCGAAGAAGGTCAAGGCGGACCTGTTTCTCAGCATCCATTTCAACGCGATCGGCAACAAGACGGTCACCGGCTGCGAGACCTACATCCTGACCCCGCAGCACCAGCGCTCGACCGGCAGCGACAAACGCTCGCCCGACGACAAGGTGCTGCTGCCCGGCAACGCCGACGACAACTGGAACGCCATCCTCGGGTTCCGGATGCACGGCACGCTCGTGCGGTCGCTCCGCGCCTTCGACCGCGGGCTCAAACGGGCTCGTTTCGCGGTGCTGCGCGATCTCGATTGCCCCGGGGTGCTGATCGAGGGCGGCTATCTCTCCAACGATGCCGAGGCGCGCAAGATCGCCACGCCGGCCTGGCGCCAACAACTTGCGCAGTCCATCGCGGACGGCGTGGTCGGGTACCGTGCGGCGCTGGCGGAGGCGCGCCGTTAGGCCCCGAAGCCCCGGGTCGACTCGAGTTTTTGCGCCCCGGCAAAATGCCCGTTTGACGGGGCCCGGGGCGGGCCTACTTTCGCGCTGCACCCTGCGGTGTTCGTGTAGTTCATCACCACGCTCTCTGCCCTATATTTCATATCCGGGAGCCGGAACCGGCGGCGAATGTCAGGCCGTCCATCGGAAGGCAGCCGTCGTCGGGAGGCGCCCACTTGGACATAAAATGGACTAGAGCCATTTGGACTCACGGCACAGGCGGGGTGCCTTTTTTGTCCTGCGCCGACCGGAAAAACGTCCTCGCGGTCCTCGCCGCCCTCGACGAGAGTCGGCGCCATCCACTACAACCCCTCTATGGAAGCTGAGAACCTGATCCCTGAAATTGCCCGCTTCGCCATCTTCGAGGGCGCACTGCCCAGCACGCGTCCGGAGGACCTCCTCCATCTGGCGGGCAAGGTGCGCAACGCCAACGCGGGACGGGGCATCGAACTCGGGGTGGAGAAGTACCTCTGGGTGCACGAGAAGGAGGCGCTGCGCATGTTCGGCCCGAACCCGGCCGGCGCCGCCACCGCGATCCGCTCCCTGATTTTCAATTATCTGTTGCCGGAACTCGGGGCGACCCCGGCGGAGGCGCTGGCGACCGAGTTGGCGACGATGGAGATCAAGCCCGATACCAGGCTCGATGCCACGGCACTCTTCAAGAAGATCGCCAAGCCGGCGAAGGCGGAAAAGCCCGAGAAGGGCGCGAAGGACAGGACCTCTCGCTGAGGGGCGCCACCGCCGGTGGTCAATCTTTGGTGACATGGCGTCGGCGCGGCCGGCCCGGCGTGTTTGGGATGGCCACGCGTATTCGTTCGGCTAGATCGGTGGCGAAGTGCTTTTCGCCATGAATACCACCCCGTTGTTCCGGCGCCTTGTTTCGTTGGTCGCATTCGCATTCCTCGGCCTCCGCCTCTTCGGCGAGCCTGCCCCGACTCTGATCGTATTCGACGCCTCCGGCTCCATGAAGGACCGGCTCGGCGGCGAGACGAAGATCGACATCGCCAAGCGTGCAGTCTCCGAACTGGTGGCCACGCTGCCCGCGGAGACCCGACTCGGCCTGGTCGTCTACGGTCACCGCAAACCGCAGGACTGCGAGGACATCGAGCTGCTGCTGCCGCCGGCCAAGCTGGACCGGCAGGCGTTCATCGGCGCGGTGAAGGCGATCAAGCCCAAGGGCCGCACGCCGCTGGCCGGCGCGCTCGAGGTCGCCGCGGCGAAACTCGAATACACGACGCGGCCCGCGAGCATCATTCTCGTCACCGACGGTCTCGAGACTTGCGGCCAGGATCCCTGCGCCGTCGCCGCGAGACTGAAGGCGGCGGGGGTCTCCTTCGTCGTGCACGCCGTCGCGTTCGATCTCTCGTCGCGTGAAGCGAAGTCCATCGCCTGCATCGCCCACGCCACCGGCGGCCGGTTCCTCCAGGCCAAGGACGCCGCGTCGCTCAAGGATGCTCTCGCGGTCGTGGCCGCGGAGGCGGTGGCCGCGCCGGCGGCGCCGAAACCGGTCGAGCCCGCGCCGAAGCCGGTGGTAGTGCCGATTCCGGTCACTCTCAAGGCTCCGGAAAAGGTCGATGTCGGTGCCACCTTCACTGTCGCGTGGACCGGGCCCGATGCCTCCGGCGACTTCATCACCGTGGTTCCGAAGGGAGCCGCGGACGACGACGACGGCAATCTGACCTACACCCGCCGCGGTTCGCCGCTCACGATGACGGCTCCGGTCGATCCGGGCGAAGTCGAAGTACGTTATGTCTCCGGGATCGATCACGCGGTGCGCGCGCGTGCTGCGGTGAAGGTGCTCGGCGTCGATGTCACGCTCGAGGCTCCGCCGGAGGCGATCGCCGGCACCGAGGTGAAGGTGGTTTGGAAGGGGCCGGGCAACGACGGCGATGCGCTTGCGATCGTGCCGCAGGGGGCGGCCGAGGATTTTGAGGCGGCGTTCTGCCCGGTCGAAAAGGGCAAACCGGCATTCGTGACGGCCCCGATGAAACCCGGCGCCGCCGAGATCCGTTACCTGAGCGGCCAACGTGGCCGCGTGCTCGGCCGGCGCCCGATCACGATCGCGGCGGCGAAAATCGAGCTGTCTGCGCCCGACGAGGCCGTGGCCGGCAGCACGGTCGAGGTCTCCTGGCGGGGCCCGAGCGGTCGCAATGATTATGTGACGATCGTGGCGAAGGACGCGCCCGACACGGAACGCGCCGGCTTCGGCTTCGCCGGCGGCGTGAGCAAGTTCCCGATCCCGACGCCGCCCGACGCGGGTGAGTGCGAGATCCGCTACGTGAGCGGGCTGGACGGCTCGGTCCTGGCGCGCCGCGCGCTGCGCACCGTCGCCGGCGAGGCGACCTTGGTGGCGGCGGAACGGGCGATGGCGGGGGCCGCGGTATCTGTCACCTGGACGGGGCCGAACAACCCGAACGACTATCTCATCCTGCTGCCCCGCGCGGCCGCCGAAGGCGAGTACTCCGACGCGTTCTCATCGAGCTCGACGCTGGGCGGCTCCCCGGTCGAGCTGCGGGCCCTCGCGGAGCCGGGCGCGGCGGAGATCCGGTACGTGGGCGGCGCCGACGGACGCACCCTCGCGCGCCGACCGCTCATGGTGACCGCGGCGCAGGCGTTGATCCGTGGCCCGCAACGTGTGCCGGCGGGCGCCTCTGTATCCGTGATATGGAAAGGCCCGAACGGCGAGAACGACTTCCTGACGATCGTCCCGGCCGGCTCCTCCGACGACACGGTCGGCGTGCGCGCCTGGACGATGGGCGGTACGCCGCTCGAGATCGAGACCCCGGCCGAGCCGGGCGATTACGAGATTCGCTACATTGTCTTCCTTGACGGCCGCGTCCTAGTGCGGGTTCCGCTGGAGATCGGCGTCGCGGGCAGTGCCGTTGTGGAACGCTCGATGGATGCTTCGGCGGTGTCCGCCCCAGCAACCGGTCCAACCGTCGCGACAGGGCCGATCGGGGCAAAACCGGCGGAGCCTCCAGTGATCGGAAATGGCGAACGGGTGGAGATCGCCCAACACTTGGTTCGCGGGCGAATCACGGTTTTTGTCGTCACGAACCTGACGGACTCCTTCGGCGCCCAATTCCACGATGAATGCCGGCAGGTGCACGCGCAGCGCGACGATGTGGCGGTTGTGTTCGTCGAGATCAACCGTCCGGGTATCAAATGGATGGATGGCGACTCGCCTGCCGCGGTGCAGTTCAATGTGAAGAAACGCGGCATCCCCAGCGTGACGCTCTACGATGCCGCCGGCCAACCGATGCCCGAGGAGATGAACGAACAGGCAACGATCTGGCGCTGGCTGCACGTACGCGGGCACTGAGGTCGGGTTGGCTCCGCACGGCTCCGCGATCGAGAGCGGCACGTGCGGAGCACTCAGCGACTGCCACGGGACGGGCCGACCACGATCAACCGGATCGCATCGAGGCGCAGTCGGGAGTTCACGATGGCCTCGGCGGTGCGCTCCAGCCGTTCGCGGGCCAGCGTGATCTCGGCCGGCCGCACGTGGTCGTTGACCTTCTGCAGGTCGACGAGCCGCTGGAGTTCGGCGCCGAGCGTGGCGGCGGCCTTGGTGCGTGCGTCGCGGCGGCACTTCTCGGCGGCGGGTTCGGCGTGGGCGGCGGCGGCCTCGCCCATCGACTGCAATGTTTCCGGGGTGAACTGCGGTTGCTCGAGGAAGCGCCGCAGCGCGTGCTCGGGCGTGTCGTCGCGGAGTGGCCCGGCCGGATGCTCCGCGGTGTGATCCGCGCCGCTCAGATCGACCACGATGCGCAACGGTGTGGGCGGAAGAAACGCGTCCACGCACCACCTCGACTCGGCCACGGCTTCGAGCACGAAGACCGACTCGAGGTAGAAGCCCGGTTTCTCGCCGGGAACCAACGCGAAGGCGGTGGTGCCGTGGGACGAGTTCAAGAGCACGTCGAGCATGTCGCGCACGAGCGGATGGTCGCGGGTGACGAACGGGATGTCCTCGCGGGCGAGGGCGCGGTCGCGGTTGAAGGTGATGAGCGCCCCCTCGTGCGGCACGCCGGGGATCGCCTCGATGTAGGCGTGGCTGGGGTCCAGGAAAAGGTCACCGCCTTCGTGGTCGGTGATGCGCACACCGAAATGGTCGAGCAGCTCCGGCAGGAGCCGGCGTACAAGAAGGTCGGAGTCGAGTTGCCGGATCTCGTCGACGAGAGCGAGCGCCGCAGCGCGGTCGAAGGAGGCGAGTTCGAGCAGGCGGTCGCGGCCGCGCTGGAGGCGCTTGAGCAGATCGCGCCGAAACGCGGCGGTCTCGGCGACGAGCGCGGCGAGGGCGGCGCGGTGGGCCTCGGACCGGGCGCCGTAGGCGACGGCGAGCGCGAGCAGTGGTGCACGAAACTTCGTCTCGAACTCCGCGCCGCCGTGGAGCGGCGCGGCGAAGGCGTCGAGACCGTGGTGGTACCACTCGACCACGCATTCGTCGGCGCTGCCGGAGAGGTAAGGCACGTGGATCTGGATCGTCTGTTTTTGGCCGATGCGGTCGAGCCGGCCGATGCGCTGCTCGACGAGGCCGGGGTTGAGCGGCAGATCCCAGAGCACGAGATGGTGGGCGAACTGGAAGTTGCGGCCCTCGCTGCCGATCTCGGAGCAGAGGAGAATGCGTGCGCCGTCGGGCTCGGCGAACCACGCGGCCTGGCGGTCGCGCTGCACGAGCGGCAGCCCCTCGTGGAAGAGTCCGGTCTTCACGTTGATCTCCTCCTGCAACGCGGCGGCGAGCGCGGCGACTTTGCGCTGCGAGCGGCAGATCAGGAGCACCTTCGCGGCGCGGTGCTTGCGGAGGAAGTCGGCCAGCCAGTCGATGCGCGGGTCGTCCTTGAACGAGTGACGGATGTCGGCCTCGCGACCGGTCTCCTCGGCCTCGAGTTCGCGGGCGACGCGCGCGAGCAGCGTGGCGTCGCCGCATTCGAGAGGGACCGGGCAGAATCTGCGTTTGGGGAAACCGCTCATCGCGCTGCGGGTGTTGCGGAACATCACGCGGCCGGGACCGTGCTGGTCGACCAGCGTGCGCAGCAACTCCTCACGGGCACCGGGGGCGGCGGCGTCGAGCGCGGCGAGGTGGCGGGCGAGGGTATCGGGGGCGCGTGCGAAGATCCCGGCGAGGGTGGCGCGGTCGCGCGGGGAGAGCGGCTTGGCTTCGAGCAGGTGCTCGGCGACGGCGGCGACTTTGGCGTAGCGGTCGGCCTCGGCGAGATAGGCTTCGAAGTTCGAATACCGGTCGGGGTCCAGAAGCCGGAGACGTGCGAAGTGCCCCTCCGGGCCGAGCTGGTTGGGGGTGGCGGTGAGCAGGATCAGGCCGGGGGTCCGGCGGGCGAGGCGCTCGACGAGCGTGTAGGCGGGGCTGGCCGCTTCCGGGGACCAGGTGAGGTGATGGGCTTCGTCGACCACGACCACGTCCCACCCGGCGACGACGGCCTGCTCGGCGCGCGCCGCGTGTTCGGCGAGGAAGGACGTGCTGCAGAGCGCGAGCTGTTGCGCAAGGAAGGGGTTGCCGTCGGGCTCGCTCGCCTCGGCGGCGGCGCAGCGTTCCTCGTCGAGGATGCTGCACCACAGGTTGAAGCGGCGCAGGAGCTCGACGAACCACTGGTGAACCAGCGCCTCGGGCACGAGCACGAGCACGCGTTGCGCGCGCCCCACGGCGAGCAGGCGCTGCACGATCAGGCAGGCCTCGATGGTCTTGCCGAGGCCGACCTCGTCGGCGAGCAGCACGCGCGGCACCGGGCGGGAGGCGACCTCGCGGAGGATGAAGAGTTGGTGCGGGATGAGGTCGATCCGCCCGCCGAGGAAACCGCGCAGCGGCGATCGGCGTCGCTCGGCCCGGGCCTGCAGCGCGCGGTAACGCAGATCGAAGACGGTGCTCTCGTCGCTCTGGCCGGAGAGCAGCCGCGCGGTCGGGAGCGTGGCGGCGGCGAGATCGGAGAGGGCGTCCTCGCGCACGCGGTGGCCGGCGCCTGAGTACACAAGCAGGCCGGCTTCCTCGGCCACTGTCTCGACCACGAAGCGCTCGCCCGTGCGGGAGGCGGCGGTTTCGCCGGCGCGCAGTTGCACGCGCTGCAGCACAGGGGTGTTGCGGGCGTAGGTTCGTCGCTCGCCGGCACCGGGAAACTCGATGGTGATGTGCGCCGTGTCGAGGCGCGCGACGACGCCGAGCCCGAGTTCGGGTTCGCGTTCGCTTACACAACGTTGGCCGACGGCGGCGAGGGACGACATGCTCGGGCAATGAGGCTGAAGCGTTGCGCCAAGTGAAGCGCGAAGCGCGGAAATCGCTGCGGAGAGCCGGCTACAGCCAGCTCTCCGGCACCTTTGCCATACTCAGTCTGGGGATCGTCGCGAAGTGGTGATCCAAGGTGAGCACGCTGGCGCCGACACGCTGCGCACTCACGGCGATGAGGATGTCCGTCGCGGGGATGACTTGGCCGGCGCGGTCCATGGTCCACGCCAGATCCGTGGCCGCGTCCCAGAGGGCGTTGTCGCTCGGCACAAACTGGAGAATCGCCATCAGGTCTTCCAGCCGCTCGCGCACTTTCGGATTCTTGACGCCGCGAAGCACCTCAACCTTCACGATACCGCACGTGACGAGATCGAGGGAGTTGAACTCCTCCTGTAGCGCCACGACTGGATCGACGTCGCGCCGGAGCAGATGGATGAACACCGAACTATCGACGAGTACGCCGTTTTCCATATTCGCCAGCGGGTTCCGCGACACGCATCGCCAAGACATCGTAGGCAGGGTCGACCGCAGCGGCCAACTCGCCGGGTTTGAAGCCCAAGCCCGTCTTCATGAACTCCTTCAACCGGGCGCGCCGGTCCATTTCCTTCAAGGCCATCTCGACGGCCTCGGTCTTGGACTCGCAGCCGTAGGCCTTCATGACGCGGTCCAACAACTCGTCGTCGATGTGCATGGTCATCTTCATGCCATACCGAGTATGGCATGAGCAGGCCGAGTCAAACGCGGTGGGTTTCGGCGTTTGGAACAAGAAGGCCGGCTCGCGGGGAGCCGGCCGGGAAATCTAAGTAGGACCGGTCTTTGACCGGTCGTGCTGGATGAGGGCCGCAGGGAAGGGCTCGGACCTGTAGGGTCCGGTCGGAGACCGGACCTACTCAGCCGCCGAGGACTTCGGCGATTTTGGCGGTGTCCTTGCCGCCGCCCATCGCGAAGTCGGGCTTGCCGCCACCCTTGCCGCCGAGCTGGCCGCAGAGGTCGCGCACGATCTGTCCGGCCTGCTTGCCGGCCTTGATTGCGGCGGGAGAGCAGAACGCGACGACCGAGGCCTTGTCGCCGATCGCGGCACCGAGCTGCACCACGCCTTCGCCGAGCTTGGCGAGGATCTGCGCGCCGAGCGACCGCAGCGCGTCGGGTGTTTCCGCGGTCACGACCGCGGAAACAAACTTCAATCCGTCTTTCTCCACGGCTTTCGCCGCAAGTTCGTCGGCGAGGCCGGCGGAAGCCTTTTGTTCGTAGGCCTTGAGCTTCTTCTCCATCTCAGCCTTCTCCGCCATGAGCGTCTCGATGCGCTTCTCGACCTCCATCGGTCCGGAGCGCAGGCGCGCCGCCGCGGCGCGTAATTGAGCTTCGTGGTCCTCCACGAAGCTCAATGCGGCCTGGCCGGCGACGACCTCGAGGCGGCGGGTGCCGGCGGCGATGGCCATCTCGGAGACGATCTTCACGAGGCCGATCTCGCCGGTGGTGGAAACGTGGGTGCCACCGCAGAGCTCGCGGCTGTAGCCGCCGATGTCGACGACGCGGACGACCTTGCCGTACTTCTCGCCGAAGAAGGCGAGGGTGCCCTCGGGCTTCTTGTCGAATTCGGTCTCGTAGGTGTCGACGAGGGCGTTGTCGAGGATGCGCTCGTTGACGGCCTGCTCGATCTCGCGGACCTGCTCGGGCTTGAGGGCCTCGAAGTGCGAGAAGTCGAAGCGCATGCGGTCGGGGGTCTTCGACGTGCCGGCCTGGCGGACGTGGGTGCCGAGGGTCTTGCGGAGCGCCCAGTGGATGAGGTGCTCGGCGGAGTGGTGACGGGAAATGGCGCGGCGGCGCGGGGCGTCGACCTCGAGCGTGGCGGTGACGTTGGTGGCCGGCAGCTGCTCGTTGGCGGGCGAAGCGGCGAGCTTGTGCAGGTAGCGGCCGGACTTGTCTTTGACGGTGTCGGCGATCGTGAGCGACTGGCCGGCGATGGTGACGGTACCGGTGTCGCCGCACTGGCCGCCCATCTCGGCGTAGAACGGGGTCTGATCGAAGACGAGGAAGGTGTCCTTGTCGGCGCGGACGACCTCGAGGAGCTTGGCCTCGGACTCGAGCTCGGTGTAGCCGACGAACTTCGTGGGCTGGTGCGCGACGGCTTCGCTGCCCTCGGTGGCGGCGACGATGACTTCCTTCTTCTGCGCGGCGCGGGCGCGCTCGCGCTGCTTCTCCATCTCGGCCTCGAAGCCTGCGACGTCGACCGTGAGCCCGCGCTCGGCGGCGAGGAGCTGGGTCATATCGAGCGGGAAGCCGTAGGTGTCGTAGAGTTCGAAGGCGACGGGGCCAGAAATGATCTTCGTATCCTTCACAGCGAAGAGCGTGGATTCTTTGGTTTCGCCACTCTTCGTTACTTTGAAGCTCGGCCCCATGTACTCGAGATTTGGGCCGACTGCCCTGTTGAAGACCTGGAGACCGCGATCCAGCGTCCGCCCGAAGCTTTCCTCCTCAGAGCGAATGACGCGCTCGACGAGGGATTGCTGGGCCTTGAGCTCGGGGAAGACGGAGCCGAGCGAGGCGACGACGGCGGCGACGAGTTTCTCGAAGAAGCCGACGGAGAGGCCGAGGTCCTTGCGGCCGTAAAGGATGCCGCGGCGGAGGATGCGGCGGATGACGTAGTTGCGGCCTTCGTTGCCGGGCAGGATGCCGTCGGCGATGGCGCAGGAGACGCAGCGTGCGTGGTCGGCGAGGACGCGGAAGGCGATGTCGGTCTTCTCCTGTTCGGAGAGTCCCTCGCGTTTGGTCGGCACTGTGCGGCCGTAGCAACGGCCGCTGAGCTTTTCGACCACGTCGAAAAGCTGGGTGAAGACGTCGGAGTTGTAGTTCGAGGGCTCGGCGGAGAAGTCTTTGAATCCCTTCGTCGTGGCGTAGATGCCGGCGACGCGTTCGAAGCCCATGCCGGTGTCGACGTGCTTGGCGGCGAGCGGGGCGAAGGTGCCGTCGGCGTTGGCGTTGAACTGGATGAAGACGTGGTTCCAGATCTCGATGCAGCGCGGGCTGCCGCCGTTGACGAGTGCGCGGCCGGCGGCCTCGTCGTCGGAGGGGTTCAGGTTGAAATGGATTTCCGAGCACGGGCCGCAGGGGCCGGTGTCGCCCATCTGCCAGAAGTTGTCCTTGCGGTTGCCGTTGACGATGTGGACGGCGGGGTCGAGGCCCTCGGCGCGGAAGAGGCCGGCCCAGATGTCGTAGGCTTCCTGGTCGAACTCGGACGGGTCGTTCTTGGCCTTGTTGGGCGAATAGACGGTGGCGAAGAGGCGCTTGGCTGGGATGCCCCAGACCTTGGTGAGGAGGGTCCAGCCCCAGGTGAGCGACTCCTTCTTGAAGTAGTCGCCGAAGGACCAGTTGCCCAGCATCTCGAACATCGTGTGGTGGTAGGTATCCCAGCCGACGTCCTCGAGGTCGTTGTGCTTGCCGCCGG
>JAEWNN010000032.1 GCA_023457035.1 Verrucomicrobiota bacterium | reverse complement strand
GTGCCTGCACCTTGCCGCCCATGAGGAGCGCGTCCTGGTGCGAGACGAGGAGCTTGCCATCGAGCGGGATGGCGGGCCAGCCGGCGCGGTCCATGAGGGCGTTGTAGAGCGGCAGGCCCTTCGCGAGACAGTCGGCGCGGAGCTTGGCGATCTCGGCGGCGGAGATCTTGCCGGCGTAGAACTTCTCGATCGAGGGCAGGCGCTTGTGCGGCGGGAGATCTTTGAGGAAGGGGAAATTGAGCAGGCCCTTGGTCAGGCCGGTCAGGCCCATGCCGATCAGGCCGGAGACGACGCCGCGGGTGAAACCGTCGCGCGATTTCTCGGCGATGCGGCCTTCCTGCTCGACCCAGCTGGCGCGGCGGCGGGCCACATAGGTGGCGTCGAGGTTTTCCTTGGTGAAGGGCTTGCCGGCTTTGAGCAGTTCGAGCACGGCATCCGCGAGCTGGGTACCGGTGGCCCAGGCCTCGTCGACGCCGGAGCCGGTGAGGACGTTGGTGGTGCCGGAGCCTTCGCCGATGCGGGCGTAGCCGTGGCCGGTGAGGTGCGGCTCGCCGCGTTTGCCGGATTCGCCGAGGGTCTTCGCGCCCCAGGAGCGCAGCGTCGCGCCGTTGAGGTGACGCCAGAGGTACGGGTGCTGCACCCAGTGCTGGAGGTAGCGGTAGCCGGTGCGGACCGGGTTATCGAGCCACGAGGGGACGAAGATGCCCAGCGAGGCGATGTTGCCCGGGTGGATGTACATGAAGCCGAAGATCTCCGGCTCGGGGAACCCGAAGGTGTGGAAGACGGTGCCCGGCTCGAGCTTCGAGCCGGCGGGGAGGTCGACGACGAATTTCATGCCCACGGCCCACTCGTGCGCGTGGTGGCCCTCGGGCATGCCGAACTCGCGGTCGAGCTGCTGGCCGAGCGCGCCGACAGGGCCGTCGCCGATGACGGTGAGGGCGGCGCGGATATCCATGCCCGGTGTGAAGCCGGCGGTGGGCGTGCCGTTCTTCTCGACGCCCTGGTCGGAGAGGCGCACGCCGACGACCTTCTTCTCCTCGACGAGCGCGGCGGAGACGGGGCTGGACGGCCACACTTGCACGGTGCCGGCGCCGGTGGCCTGCTGGCCGACCCACTGCATGAACTGGCCCATCGAGAGGATCAGGCCGCCGTGCTTGGCGAGGAACGGCGGGATCCAGGGGAGTTCGATGGCCCACGTCTTCCCCTTGAAGAGCTTCAGGAGAACGTCGGACGCGCGCAGCGCGAGCGAGCGGCGGCTGGCGCCGATCGGGTCGAGCAGGTAGGCGACGTGCTCGGTTTTCACCGGCGCGGCCATCGGGATCTGCGCGGGATCGAGCTGCGGGAAACTGGCCTTGATGCTGCGGCCCGGCGTGACGACGCCCGAGACGCCGAAGCCGACGTCGTCGGCCCGCTCGTAGCAGATGACCTGCGGCGGCATGCCCGGCATCGCGGCGCTCTCGACGACGGGCGAGCCGTCCTCCTTCACGAGACCTTTGGAGAGCGTGGTGAGGAATCCGCCCATTGCCGGCCCGAAGCCGACGCAGACGATGTCGACATCCATGCGCGGACGCTCGACGGCGGGGGCGGAAGCGGAGTCGGGGGAAGAAGTTGCGGATGAATCCACGGCAGGCACGGGTGATGAAAGAGGCAGGGAACCGCTAATTCACGCTCATGGACGCTAATCCGCAGGCGGGGGAAGCGGGGTGGGCTTTTTGAAGCCTTCAACGCCAGCAGAGCGGCGGAGCGAGTCAAGGATTCGGGCGAGGCGCACCAGAGCGTGTCGACGACGCGGAGTCGGTGATGTTGGCGTCGCGGGTGATGAGCGCGAGCCGGCGGATCTTCACGGTGGCGGCGATGATCCGGTCGGACTGGAGCATCGCGAGGGTGCGGCGAGGTTGACCGGCCAGATCCCCACAATCGCGTTCCGCCTCCGTTCGGGGCCCGGGGACCGGGTGCCGCTGGCGCGGGCTTTGCGGGTGACCGGCGCCGCGGGGTTCATCGATGGTCGCAGAGTTCGGGGGCCATCTCCAGGAGGGTGGCGAGGTTGATCGATCCGCGCTGTTTGGTCGTGGTGGGCTGTTTGGTACGACTGACGAGGTAGCAACGGTCCGCGCCGATCATCTCGGCTTTCTTGGTGAGGCGCTCGAGGTCGGCCGGGGAGGGGGAGGCGGTTAGTTTGATCTCCAGCGCACACAGGCGGCTTCCGTTGGTGAGGACGAGATCGATCTCGTACTGGTCACTCGTGCGGAAGTGGAAGGCCTGGGGTGGCTTCCCGAGGGCGGCGAGGCGGTTGAGAAGTTGCTCGATCACCCAGCCCTCCCAGCTGGCACCCACCCACGGTCGGGTGAGCAGGTCAGTGGAGGCGTCGACGTCGAGCAGGGCGTGGAGCAGGCCGCTGTCGCGCCAGTAGAGCTTGGGGGCGCGGACTAGTCGTTTGCGGCTATTGGCCGACCACGCGGGCAGGCGGCGCACAAGGAAGGCCTGTTCGAGGAAGTCGACGTATTCGTTCACCGTGTGGTAACTGAGCCCGAGACTCTTGCCAAGTTGCGAGGCATTCCACGTCTGGCCGTGCACGGCGGCGAGCATGCGGAAAAGGCGTTGGGTGACGGCGGCGCGGGCCGGAAGTCCCCAGTGGGGGAGGTCGCGCTGGGCCAGCAGATCGAGGTAGAACTGCTGCCAGTCGGGGAACCGCGCGGGCTCAAGGATCCCTCCATCGGGATAGCCGCCGAAGCGCCAGAGATCGTCCCAGCGCTCCGCGGGAAGTTCGGCGGCGCACAAGGGGGCGAGTTCGCACAGGGCGATGCGGCCCGCGAGGCTCTCGCCGACAGCGCGGATCAGTGCCGGTGATACGGAGCCGAGGAGGAGGAATCGGCCATGGCGTTTGCGATCCTCATCGATGGCGGGTCGCAGGCGGGAAAATACGGTGGGCATCTCCTGGGCCTCGTCCAGCACGACCAACTGGCGCGAGGCGATCACGGCGTCCCACTCCACGTCGAGGCGTAGGCGGTCGGACTCTTTCTCCAGATCGAAATACCGGCCACCGAGCGCGCGGGCGAGGGTGGTCTTGCCCGCTTGGCGCGGGCCGATCAGCGCGACGGCCGGCCAAACGCGCAGCAGATCCTGGATGCGGGAGGAGAGGAGGCGCGGAAACATGCCGAATTGCAAAATAGAAGATCGTTTCTGTTTTGCAAGAAGTCGATCCGGCCCGGAAGACGCGCGAGTGTTCCGGCGGGCGGGAGCGAACTTCGCGGATCGACGGAGGGCGAAAAGAAAGGCGGCGCTCGGGAGAGCGCCGCCTAGGGAAGGTGGATGCGTTGGCCGCGCGGCTTTACGCCGGGTAGTCGAGGGCCTCGGGGATCATGACCTGCGCGAGGGCGTCGGCGGCGCGGTCCTTGGCGAGGCGGCTGCCGGCGAGGCAGGTGTCGACCTTGAGGCGGAGCTTGCCGAAGGCCTCGACGGCGCCGGCGAGCTTGCCGGTGCCATCGCCTTGGCCGCAGCACTTGTCTTCACCGTGGCCTTGGCAGCCGCAGGTGGCGCTGAAGCCGTAGACGAGCTCGGCGCAGATCCGCGAGGCCTGGCCGGCGGCGCTGGCGGCCTGCACGGCGGCGAGGTCGGAGAAGAAGTTCACGTAGCCGGCGAGACCGGCGGCGACCGTCGCGCTCTGCGGGCCCTTGGCCTCGAGCTCGAGAATATCCAGGATCTGCTGGCGCGAGGCGAGCAGCCAGCAGAGGGCGTCGACGAGCGGGAAGACCACGCCGTGGCGGTTGCCGGAGAAGAGCTTGGCGCCGGAGGCGTCCTTGGCGTTCTGGAGGTGCTCGAGGGTCCAGAGCCAGAGTTCCATCGCGGAGGCGAGGACGCAGGCGCCGGTGTCGGGATGCGTCGCGGCGATGGCGCGCAGCTCCTTCACCCAGTTGCGGTAGCAGGCGAGGAAGACCTCGTTGGTCATCGTCACCGAAATCTGGCGGCGCTGCACGGCCTCGGGGCCCTCGTAGGTGGCCTCGAGCTGGGCGTCCATCCACTTGTGGCCGAGGAAGCCGGGGCAGTCCTCGGTGATGCCGTAGCCGCCCATGAGGGCGACGGCCTCGCGCATCATCGTGGCGCCGTGGCCGGTGTTCCAGA
>JAEWNN010000031.1 GCA_023457035.1 Verrucomicrobiota bacterium | reverse complement strand
TGGCAGCCCCCGGTTGTCGTGTCGATCCCCTCGTAGTAGTCACCACTACGACGGCGGCTTACGAACCGCGCTTCGGATTGGTCACCATCACGATCTGTCTACGAGGCACCCGGTCGGTCGCTTACGGATTAGCGTCCATCAGCGCCCATTAGCGGTTCCCTCCGCTCCCCCGCCCGCGATCAGCGGGCGCCTCCGACCACAAGCGGAGGCGATCAGCCGGAGGCGCACCTTCCAAGGTTCGCCCGTTGGCGAACCTCATCAGTGGTTCCACCACTCCAGCTCTCCGTGTCTTCTCCATTCTCTCCGCGTCGCTCCCGCCCGAAACCCGCTGTTGCCGGCACATCACCACTCCGCCCTCCCGCTTCCTGATTTCCTCTCAAGCAACATGAACCAGAAACCACGGATTCCACGGATAAACACGGATCATCCAGCGACCATCCGTGCCAATCCGTGTGATCCGTGGTCGATCGCCGTGCGGCCAACTCAGCCGTGTTGCTTCCCCGCAAGGCCGCGCCCCCGCGCGCGTCTGCGCTGAGTTCGTGATTCTCCGCATTCAGTTCCCGTGGTCGCAACTCGTCCACGCCTCACGCGCTGGCTCCAACCTCTTCGCCCCCGCTCAGAACAGCTCCGGCTGCTCGTAGCGGCGGCGCGCCTCCTCGGCGGCCGTGCGCATCTCATACTCTTCGAGAAAACCGATCACCTCGCCCACGCGCACCGGCTCCGCCGCCGCCACGGGCCGCGGCAACGCCGTGTTCAACGTCGTGAGCTTCAGGTTGCGCCGCAGGTCCTCCGCGCGCGCCGCCACCACCTCGCGGAAACGCTCCGGCTTCAGCTCCCCCGCATGCGCCAGCACGCCCTCGAGCGAACCAAACGCCTCCAGCCACTTCGCCGCCGTCTTCGGCCCCACGCCGTCGAGCCCGGGGATGTTGTCGGAGGTGTCGCCCACGAGCGCGAGCAGGTCGGCGATCTGCGTCGGCGGCACGCCGAACTTCTCCTGCACGCCCGCCGCATCCATCGTGCGCCAGCCGGCCTTCGGGTTGCCCGGCGGTGGCGGATTCAGGATCTTGATGCGTTCGCCCACGATCTGCGCAAAATCCTTGTCGGAGCTCACGATCAGCGCTTCGTGCCCCTCCGCCGCCACGGCCACCGCCTGGGCGGCGAGCAGGTCGTCGCTCTCCACGCCGTCGCGCTCGAACCCCACGAAGCCCAGCGCCCGCGTGAGGGTCTTGAGCGGCTCGATCTGCTGACGCAGCGCCGCCGGCATCTCCTCCCGCTGCGCCTTGTACTCGGGCAGCAACGCCAGCCGATCCTGCGCGCCGCCGAGGTCGAAGAACACCACGCACGCCTCCGGCCGCTCCTGGTCCATCAACCGCCACAGCGTCTTCACCCAGCCATGCAGCGCATTGGTTGGAAACCCGTCCTTGCGGGTCAGATCCGGGATCGCGTGGAACGCGCGGTACGCGAGGTTGTAGCCGTCGACGAGCAGCCATTTAGCCATGCCGCGACTGTGCGGCCCGCCGCCGAAAAGAGAAGCCCGGCTTTCGGTCGAGCGACTACGCCCGCACCGAACCTCCATCAACGGCTCCTCTCTTCCGTTTCCCCGCCCGCGATCAGCGGGCGCCTCCGATCACACGCGGAGGCGATCAGCCGGAGCCGCACCATCCAAGGTTCGCCCATTGGCGAACCTCATCAGTGGTCCACCCTCCGCCTCCGTCTTCGATTCCCCCTCACCCTGTCGTCTTCGCCTCCTTCACCGTCTTCCCTCGGCCTTCCTCTCCACCGGCTTCATCTCTGCCATCGGCTTCCGGTCCTCCGCCATCAGCGTCAATCAGCGTCCATCAGCGGTTCCACCCTTCCGTTTCCCCCGCCCGCGATCAGCGGGCGCCTCCGACCACACGCGGAGGCGATCAGCCGGAGCCGCACCATCCAAGGTTCGCCCATTGGCGAACCTCATCAGTGGTCCACCCTCCCCTCCGCTTTCGATTCCTCCTCATCTCTTCGTCTTCGCCGTCTTCCCCTCTGTCTTCCCTGTCTCCGTTGTCGTCGGTGCGCCGGCCTCGGCGCTCGCCGGCTCCAGCACGACCACCGCGCGCGTCCCTCCCTCCGCGTCCCCCGATGCCACCGGCGCACCCACGTACTGCCGAAACCCACCACCCGGGCTCACCAGCCGCGCCGTCACGAAAATCAACAGATTGCGCTTCGTGGCGCCCTCGCCGCTCGAGCGGAACAACCGCCCCACCGCCGGCAGGTCGCCGAGCAGCGGCACCTTGTCGGTCACCTTCTTCGTCTCCTCCCGCACCAACCCGCCCATCACCAGCGTCGCGCCGTCCCACAACGTCACCCGCGTGCTCACCGCGCGCCGCGAGAAGATCGGCTGGTAGAAGCCCGAGGGGATCGTGACCGTCTTGCCGCCCGACACCGCCAAGCTCGGTCCGCCGTACTCCACGAACCCCTCGAACTCCGTCACCACCGGATGGAGATCCAGGGTGATGCTGCGTGCGTCCTCCTCCACGGTCGGCGTCACCGCCAGCTCCACGCCCACGTTCTCCGTCGCGAAGTCCTGCGGCGTGCCCGCCGTGATCGTCACGCCCGCCGAGCTCGAATTCTCCCCCCCGGCCTGCCCGACCTGGCTCTGGATCTGCCCGTACTGTCGCGGATACCGCAGCTGCCGCGCCACCGTGATGCTCGCCGGATGACCGGAGAGCACCGTGACCTTTGGCGCGCTGAGCAAGTCGCTGCCCTGCTTCTGCGAAAGCGCCCGCACCGTCGCGCTCACGTCGAACTCGCCGATGAACCCGCTGATCTGCGCCAGCGGCGAAGTCCCCGCGCCGAGCGGCACCGTGCCGGGCAACGCCGGCGCCAGCACGCTCGCCACCGACGTTCCATCGATCTGGATCGCGCTTCCGCTCGCGCTGCCGCCGAACGCGCCGGCCACGCTGCGGTTGCCCGATTGGTAGAGCTCCCGCGGGTTTCCCGTCATCGGATCGACGCGCCGCGAGGCGTTCCAGTTCACGCCGAGCTCCTCCAGCGCGCCGTCCTCGACTTCGAGGAACTTCGCCTCGATCTCCACCTGCCGCACCGCCGCATACCGAGTGAGGATCGTCCGGATCCGCGCCATGTTGCGCGGCGTCTGAGTGACGAGCATCGCCGAACCGTCGAACACCACGCTGCTGCCCTCCACGCCGTCGAACTTCACCCCGGCCTGCTGCAGGAACGCCCGCAACGCCGCCGACTCCATCCCGTGCCCCTCCGCGCCGGAAACCGGTGCCTCCCATTTCGGCCCCGTATCCGTCCGGCCCTCCGCGCCGGCGGTCTTCGCCGCGCCCGCCGCGACCATCCGCGCCACGATCGCGCGCGAGAGCGGTAGCACCGCCGTCTCCAGCGCGGTGCGTTCGCCGCCGGGCCGCACCACCACCGCGTCGGCCTGCACTTCGTAGCAGTAGCCCACCGCCTCCGTGAGAAAGTCGAGCACCCGCCGCAGCGGGAGGTCGCGCACTGTCAGGTGCACCGGCGGGTTCGCGTTGGCGGGATCGAGCAGCACGAGGTTCACCCCGGACCCGCCCGCCGCGGCCTCGCGTTCCACCGCCAGCGCACCGAGCGTCGCCAGGGCGCTCGACAAGCTCGCCCCCGCAAAGTCCACCTCCGGCAACACGATCGCCTCCAGCCGCCGCTCCATCGCCGCGTTCGCGCCGGGCGCCGCCTCCGCCCGCGCTTCGGCCACAGTCGGTGCCTGACTCCACGCCTCGGCGACACCGCGCAGCAGCTCCTCACGTGTCCGCCACCGTTCGCCGGTCCCGTCCCTGTCGGCGCGCGCCAGGAACGCCGCCGCTTCTGCGTTGCCCGGCTCGGCGACCAGCACCTCGCGGTACGCCGCCGCCGCGGCCTCGCGTTCCCCGGCGAGCAGCCGGCTCCGCGCCCGCATCAGCCAGTCCTCCGCTGTATCCGCCGCCACCAACCGCCCCACCACCAGCAGCGCCAACGCCGCCGGTCCGATTCGTCCCGCCTGTTTGCTACGCTTCATAGTTCGAAAATTCCCCGGCTCATCTTGTTGCGACACTCAGCCGCACTGCAGCCTTCCCACGGGACGACTCGCCCCGCACCAGTTCCACCACCGCCGGTTCCGCCGAGATCCGACCGACAATATAGTCCGCCCCCCTGCTCCGCACCGTCGCGCCCTCGGGCACGGTCAGCACCTCGGCCCTGCCGGCCACCCGCAACACCGCGACCAGGCGCGCCGGTCCCACCGCACCGGCGGTCGTCAGCACAACCGGCGCCGACTCGCCGGGATCGCTCAGGGTCGCGCGCAGCACTCGGCCGCCGCCCCGTTCCGGTACGATCTCGAGGTCCTGCAACACCACGCCGCTAGTCTTGTCCCGGTCCCCAGCCCGCAGCAGCACACTCCGCCGCGTCGCGGCGTCCTCCAGCATCGCCGCCCCACCACCGGCTTGGCCGACACGCCCGACCAACCTCCACCGGTACGGCACACGCCGCACTGCGACCAACTCGATGCCGATGGCGTGATCGATCTTTGGCGCCATTGTCGGCGCCACCGGCATGTCCCGACGTGCTCCGGCCGCACCGCCGCCCAACTCCACCGGCGCGAACAGCGCAGAACCCGCCTCAGCCCAGACTGGCTGCGCCGCCTCTCCGCCGGCCTGCGCTTCCGCCGTGCCGCCAGCGACCGTCACCGTCTCCAGCGTGACGGAGAATCTCCGCCATTCGGACCGCAGCTCCGGCCGGGTGCCGCGCCGGTCCGTGGCCTCCGTTTCCGCCACCACCACCTCGCGTACGATCAACGCCGGCGCAGCCGCTAGTCCGTTGAGAACACGCCGCAGGCAATCCGTCGTCCCCACAAACTCGACGCGCAGCGCCCCCGCCTGCACCAACCCGGGCACGCGTACCGAGCGTGCCGGCTCCAGCACACACCACTCGTCCGTTCCGCTCGCGTTCGCACCCGGCCCGGCCGTGTCCGGTGCTTCGCGCCATACTCCACGCAGCTCCACCGGTTCCGCCGCGAACAACACCGCCAGTACCCGCTCCACCGCGCTCACCTGCTCCAGCACCGCCGCGACCTCGCTCTCCAGCGGCGCCTCGTGCGCATGACGGGCAAAGCCGAAACACTCGTCCTTTCCCACCGCCACCCCGGCCACCTGCGCCGCGGCCCGGCTCCGCTCGATGAACGCCATCAGCGCGGCGTAGGCACCGAGCCGGTCCGCGGACCCCGGCGGTGGCTCCTTGACGCCCGGCCATTCCGCCCGCGCCCGGCGCAACTGCGCTTGCGCACGATCCAGCGCCAAGCCCGCCGCCGTCACCATCTCCGGCTGCGTCTGCGAGGAGAGTCGCTCGATCCTCAGCCGGGCCACCTCCTCGCGCCCGGATCGTGCACGCCGCCCCTGTTTCCAACCAGCCACCGTGCCGGCCATGGTGAGCAGTGCCAACGCCGCCAGTGAGCCAAAGAACCATGGATACAACCGCAGTCTGCGCGGAATCGCCGGTTTCATGGTGTCTCCTCCGGCTTCAGCACCAGCACGCAGCCGAACCGCAGGAGTCCCGGATCGCTCGCATCGAAGCGTTCGCCCTCCACCGCCGACACGCGTTCCAGTTCGCCCCAGCCGCGCAGCAGCGTCCGCAGCCGCTCCAAGCCCCGGCGCCCGTCCGCCCCGGAATCGAGCGCCCGGCCTGTCACCGCCAAACGCAACGTGCCCGCCGACTCCCCTGCCGGCGCCACCACCGGCAAGCCGAACAGTCCCATCGGTCTGGCACCCGTCGCCGGCCCGACCGGTGCGACCGTGTCCAGCCACACCCCTCCGGCCACCGTTGCCCGCGCCTCCATCGCGCCGAGCAACCGCGCCCAACCGGTGCGCTCGCGCGCCAAGAGCGCCAGTGTCGCCAGTTCCCGATGGCAGAGCTCCGTCTCCCGCTGACGCTCCTGCACCTCGCGCCGTGCCATGCGCCACGGTTCCAGCTCCCGCGTGAGCGCGACCGCCTCCACGTGCCGCCGCCTCACGTCCCAACTGAACCACGCCACCACGCACCACGCCACCACCGCAGCGACGCCGACCGCAGTCAGCCATTTCCAGCGGTTGCGACGGAAGACCCATTCCCGCCGCCGCGGCGGCGGCAACAGGTTCGGCGCCGCCGGCGCGCGCAACGCCAGCGCCGTTCCCACCACCGCCCCGAGTTCGTGGGTGATCGCCGCCGCGCCAGCCGCCGCCTTGCCCACGCGCACCCGCCGCAGCGCATCGAAACGCTCCACCCGCACGCCCTTCGGGTCGGCCAACACGCGCTCCACCGCCTCGGGCTCCGGCGCGTCCGGGCCAGCCAGCAGAAACAACGCAGTGGAGGGCGGCGACCCACCGTCGCCGTCCGCCAAACGCGACATCTCCGCCGCCAACCGCCGCAACCGCAGCAACTCCACCCCGCGCGCCGGCTCCGCCGGGCCGTCGTCTGCTCCAACGGCGGCAGGCAGTTCCGGCAGCGCCGCCAGCCGCACCGCACTCCGCCCGGCGCCCGCGCGCACCAGTACCACCGTCGTCCCCTCGATCTCGGCCAGGACTGCCGTCTCCAGGACCTCCGGATAGTTGTGACACAACGCGCGGGAGAGCGCACTCGCCCGCGCCACGATCGCCTCTGGGGCGACGTCCGCCTGCTCCGCGGCCGCGCAAAGCTCCGCCGCCTTCTCGACGGTCATCGCGACCAGTTCCACCGTGCTGTCCGCTCCCGGGACCGCCGCCCAGTCCCAGACCACCTCCACCAACGGACGCGTGATCGCCTGCTCGGCCTCGAAGCGCACCACCCGCGCCCGTTGCGCGCGCGCCGCCGGCGGAACCTCGATGAACTTCGCCAGCGTCAGGTTCGGCGCCGGTGTCACCGCGATCCGCCCGCCCCGAATCAGCCGCTCCGGCAGCGCCGGCCACACGGCTTCCGGCTCCGCCTTCCGCGGCAGCAGGGCGTACTCCTCCAACATCAGCTCGCCATCGGCTGTGGGGACGAAGGCTCCGACAACGCACCGACTGGGGCCGCACTCGAGGGCGACAGTTCGGGCTCGCATACTAGGGGCTAGGTGTATGCGGGGGGCGGTGGCATGCCGCCACTTTGGCACTACCGCCGCAAGGCCAATCTCGCCCCCGGTCGCATTTTCTCCGCGTCCGCTCCATCTCCACCGCCCACCGTGCACTAGCCACCAGCCACTGCCCACAGCTCACCACCCACCGGCCACCGGTCCCCGCCCCAGCCCCCGCCGAAGACGCAAATTCCCGTCCGACCGCGACATGGATTTGCGTCATCCTCTCCCCCATTCACCGGATTTCCCTCTGGCCACGCGCGCCACGGCGCCGGGCCGAAAACGCAAATTTCTGTCCGACCGCGACAGCGTTTTGCGTCGACCATGCAGTCGCCCGGCACGGTCCGCCGCCGCCCACGGTCCGCCGTCCACCGTCGACCGTTCACCGCGTCCCGCCCGCCCCAATCCCCCGCTTGCACCGCCACGCCGGCCGGCTCAACCTCGGCCCTCTTTTCCCGATGCAGACGCCGAACCCGCCCTCCGCCGACTACAACTTCACCGAGATCGAACCGCGCTGGCAGCGCGTGTGGGACGAGCTCAAGCCGCAACGCGCCCTCACCGGCGACGCGCGCCCGAAGTACTACATCCTCGACATGTTCCCCTACCCGTCGGGCGCGGGCCTCCACCTCGGCCACTGCGAGAACTACGCGATCACCGACATCATGGCCCGCTACAAGCGCGCCAAGGGTTTCAACGTCCTCTACCCCATCGGCTGGGACGCCTTCGGTCTGCCCACCGAAAACTACGCCGTGAAGACCGGCCGCCACCCGGCCGACGTCACCCTTGAGAACGTCGCCACCTTCCGCCGCCAGCTCAAGGCCTTCGGCGTCTCCTACGATTTCGACCGCGAGGTCGACACCACCGACCCGAAGTACTTCCGCTGGACGCAGTGGATCTGGCTCCAGCTCTTCAAGAAGGGCCTGGCCTACGTCGAGGAGAAGCCCGTGTGGTGGTGCCCGGCCCTCGGCACCGTGCTCGCCAACGAAGAGGTGATCGACGGCGTTTCCGAGGTCGGCAAACACCCGGTCGAGCGCCGCCCGCTCCGCCAGTGGGTGCTCCGCATCACCGCCTACGCCGACCGCCTCCTCGCCGACCTGAAGGACCTCGACTGGCCCGACTCCACCAAGCGCATGCAGGAGGCCTGGATCGGCCGCAGCGTGGGCAGCGAGGTCGAGTTCGACCTCCCGTCGCTCCCGGGCGAACGCCTCCGCATCTTCACCACGCGCGTCGACACCATCTACGGCGCGACCTACATGGTCATCGCGCCCGAGCACGCGCTCGCCGCAAAGCTCACCACACCGGCCCAGAAGGCCGCGGTCGACGCCTACGTGAAGGCCACCGCCTCCAAGAGCGACCTCGAGCGCACCGAGCTGGCCAAGGACAAGACCGGCGTCTTCACCGGCTCCTTCGCCCTCAACCCCGCCACCGGCACGCAGATCCCCGTCTGGGTCGCCGACTACGTCCTCGCGAGCTACGGCACCGGCGCGATCATGGCCGTGCCGGCGCACGACGAGCGCGACTTCGCGTTCGCCAAGAAGTTCGACCTCCCCATCCCGCAGGTCATCGCCCCGGCCGACGGCTCGGCCGTGGAGCTGCCGTTCTGCGACAAGGGCGGCGAGGTGAAGCTCATCAACTCCGGCGACTGCAACGGCCTCACGCCCGCGCAGGCCAAGGAGAAGCTCGACGCCCGCTTCGGCGCCGAGAACCGCGGCAAGGGCACCGTGCAGTTCAAGCTCCGCGACTGGCTCTTCTCCCGCCAGCGCTACTGGGGCGAGCCCTTTCCGATCGTATGGGTGAGCGAGGCCGACTACCGCGCGACCGAAGCGGCCGCTCGTAATGGTGGGTCGGGCTTTACGCCCGACACTCTGCCCCTCCCGACCGAGCCGGTCACCTGCGTCATCAACGGCGAAACGCGCTACGCGCTCCCGTTGCCCGAGTCCGCGCTCCCGCTCCAGCTCCCGGTCGTGACGAGCTACCAGCCCACCGGCACCGGCGAGAGCCCGCTCGCCGGCATCCCGGAGTGGATCGAGATCTGGTACAACCCGGCCACCGGCGAGTCCGTTCCCGCCTCCTCGGCGCGCCCGCAGGGCGCGCAATGGGTTCGCGGTCGCCGCGAATCCAACACCATGCCGCAATGGGCCGGCTCCTGCTGGTACTACCTGCGCTACACCGACCCGCAGCAGGCCGCCGCCCTCGCCTCGCCCGAGGCCCTCAACTACTGGGGCGTGCCGGACCTCTACGTCGGCGGCGCCGAGCACGCCGTGCTCCACCTCCTCTACGCACGCTTCTGGCACAAGGTCCTCTTCGACATCGGCGCCGTGCCGACCAACGAGCCCTTCAAGCGTCTCTTCCACCAGGGCATCATCCTCGGCGAGGACGGCGAGAAGATGTCCAAGAGCCGCGGTAACGTCGCCAACCCCGACGACATCATCAAGACCTACGGCACCGACACCCTCCGCCTCTACCTCATGTTCCTCGGGCCGCTCGAGGCCATGAAGCCGTGGAGCCCGAAGAACATCGAGGGCGTGCACCGCTTCCTCCGCGGCGTCTGGCGCGAGGTCGTCGGCGAGGACGGCCAGCTCAACGCCAAGATCGTCGTCGGCCCCGAGGCCGACGCCGAAACGGAAAAGCTCCTCCACGCCACGATCAAGAAGGTCACCGCGGACATCGAGGGCCTGTGCTACAACACCGCGATCCCGCAGATGATGATCCTGCGCAACCAGCTCCAGAAAGCGGCGACGGTGTCGCGCGACACGATCAAGACCTTCCTGCAGCTCCTCCAGCCCTTCGCCCCGCACCTCGCCCACGAGCTCTGGGCCCGCCTCGGCGAAACGCAGCCGCTGCACAGCGCCCCGTGGCCCGTCGCCGACGAGTCGAAGCTCGTCTCCGACACCATGAAGGTGGTGGTGCAGGTGAACGGCAAACTCCGCGGCGAGCTCCTCCTCCCGAAGAGCGCCGACCAGGCCGCCGCCGAGAAGGCCGCCCTCGATCTCCCGAAAGTGCAGGAATTCATCGCCGGCAAACAGCTCCGCAAAGTGATCTTCGTCCCCGGCCGCATCCTCAACCTCGTCGTCGGCTGAGGTAGGGACGTTTCTCCGAAACGTCCGTCTCCCGTCGTAGGGCGCGACCTTGGTCGCGCCGCTTCCCTTCTTCCACACCCACGGCCCGGCCACACCGCCGGGCCGTTTTGCTAGAAACGTTCGGACCGCCAAAGATTAACCGCATCAACAGACCACTCGCTGATCATCCGCCAAGCCTCGGTACGGCCAACAGACAAGAGTGACTCTCTTTCTCCGCGAAGAAGCCCAAGCAGATGCAGCCCTGCTTTCGTCAGCAACGTGCTGTCGCGATACCCGGACAAGATCTGTCGCGTGACGGGCCCTATCGCAGCCCCGACTCCCTTCTCGATCTCCGCCGGCTCATACCCAACAGGAGCAGTTGTCATCAGGTACGTCATAAGGCGCTCCGGCCCCGGCTCCCGTCTGCGGTTAAGCACCTCAGCCAACTGGTACTCACTCGAAGCCACCTGAACGAGCCAATCACTCTCTCCCTGCGGCTGGCCTGCAAATACTGGCAAAAACTCCAGCTCGTGAAGACCGGCAATACTGAGATCCACAATCCCAGCTTCGCGAACACGGCTCCAGTGGTGTCTCTTCACGAAGGCCAACCTCCGTCTGCTACGCTCAAATATCAGCAAACGCCCCTCGCAAAGATCGACACCGTCTGAACATGTGCTGCAAAGGCTTGCCGCAACAAAGGCTTTCGCTTGGCAATTCCATCCAGCATCGTGCTCGCCCGCTGCGGGAGCAGCCTCGCCGCCAAATAAGCAGTGTAGCTCACGCAGAAATGCTGGCGAGACGAGCTGCGCCTTGAGATCACCAAGATCATTAGCCGCCATAAATCTACCATTCGCTCGGCTTCGTGACGAACTTTCCACTCGGCAGGCGAACCTGCTCGGGAAACTGGTGTTTCGCGTAGGTCTCCTTGGAGAGCGTGAAGGAGCCCGGAGCGAGCCGACCAAGTTCGTTGTTCATGCGATCGAACGGAAAGGCGAACAGCACCCGCTTCCCCGGATAGAGCGCTTGAAAAGTTCGTACAGCCGGAGCCAGATCGGAATCGCCGCTTACCACCACAGCAACGTCTAGCGCATCGCGGGCTGCCAACTCCAGCAGAAGGCAGGCAAGCGCCACATCAGTCTCCTTTTCTTCGTGGGCATTGATGTAACCGCGGCATGAATGGCACCAAACATCCCGAGTCTGAAACTTGCCGATGTGTTCCCTCACCCCGCTCGCTGTGAGCGCGCGAACATAGGCCTTGTGCCGCGCAATCTTGTCCGGACGAGTCGCGTGCAGGTGGTAAGCATAGGCACTGAAGTAGTGAACGGCCGCAAATCGCGCCAGCGGACCGACCAGCGGCAGCGTCTCCGTCAGCAATCGAGGCAGATCGAGCCATTTCAGCGGAACCCCTGGCATCAACTTCAAGGCAGACTCCAAGGAGTGGTAGAGGTTGAACCCATCCACCAAGAATACGGTTCGCAGAGTTTGCTCACCGGTGTCCATCGCACTCGTTCTGGGGTAATTCTCAAAAAAAAAGCCCCCGGACCGTAGCCCGAGGGAGGCCGTCAGACCCGACACGAGGCCGGGATCAAAACGGGGAGGAATGCACAGAAGGTCGTCCTTGAGTTCGCTGAAGTAAAGGCCCAATCCATCGAACTTCTCCGCCATGAAAAGAGCCGATTTTGAAAACCTGCTCCAAGGCGTCCGCGAGCTGAAGGCCGCGCGCCGGGGGTCGTTGCCGGCCGGCTCTGTACTGGATCGCCGATTGGCCGGGGCGCCCGCCGCCTCCGGCAAGAACGTCGTCGTCTACGACAGGGACTCCGGCCAGCCCAGCAGCACCGCCAGCCGCAGAACCCCACGCGCGCCGTAGACCGGTTACCCCGTAGGAGCCTGCTTGCAGGCGACCCTACCCGCGGCGAACCACACGCCCCCGGCATCGCCTGCAAGCAGGCTCCTACCGCCGGACCATCCGCCCGCGATCAGCGGTTCGACAGGCTCACCGCAGGCGGGCGCCGACCAGCGGAACCCGGAGGCGATCAGCCGGAGGACACCTCTAAGGCTTCGCCGTTGGCGAAGCCGATCAGTGGTTACCCACTCTTGGAATCCGACGCTTGTCCCAACCGCGCCACCTCACCGTTCCAGCAAGGCCCGGAACGCATGCGCCAAGCGCCAGCCTAGGAGGTAATCGATGGCGACATACTCGTGCAGAATGACGGTCATCCAGAACGTGAACTGAAACCCGACCTTGGCCGTCTTGTGCCGGTACCGCCGTTGCGCGAGGTAGGCGCCCGGCCAGCCGCCCAGCATTGAGATCCAGTGCAGGTTCTTCTCCGAAACCCGCCACGTCTTCGCCCGCGACCGCCCCTTGTCGTCGGCATAGAGCAGGTAGGCGAGCAACGACGGCAGCAGCGCAATCCCGAGCGTCGCGTACCAGTACTCGAGCCCGAAGAAGCGAAACAGCGCCGTGATCGGCGCGATCAGCAGCACGCCGAGCACCACCAGATTCTCACGTCGTATTTGCCCTCCGTCGTGGGCAAGCTCGGCCTGCCGCGCGCAGATCCGCCCCTGCCGATCCTCACCCAGCACGAACTCGACCGCATCGCCGACCGCCGGCACGCGGTGGAACGCCGCGAAGTCGCGGCGATGAATGAAGACCCGGTGCTCGTCGAACCGCAGAAAACCAAACCCGCGGTCGGCCCGCCATTCCTCGACGCGCGCGGTCAACCGAACCATCGGCCGCGGCGGTGGCGTGGGGCTTGCGGGAGGGCGATCGACAGTCTTAAGCGTCAGCTTCTTCGCGCCATCGGCATTCATCGTACCTGTCCTAAAATGACGATCTGATTCCGACAATGTCGGATTCTTCAACACACGAACGGCGGCCCCGTCATCGCTCCGGGAGCGATCAGGCGCAGGAGCCTTCCACTGAATCGCGGTTGGCGAAGCCACTCAGGGGCTCAGTCGCCTCATGCGCCCACCGGCTAGGCACTTCCGGCCCCGGGGGCAGACTCGCGAGGCTCCACCCTTGCGCCTCGCGCCCCTTCGGCTCGATCAAGCGGGGACGAGGACTCTCACCTCGCAGCTTGGTGAACAGGCTCCGCGCGAAAAAAGGCGCCCCCGGCCGAAGCCGGGGGCGCCACAAGCACAGAACCAATACTTGCCCTCTAGAACCTGAAGGTGCTGGTCAACTCCCAGGTCTGTCCCGGGGCGATGCGCCATGCCGCAACGGTGTAGTTGCGTCCGTCGGTCGTCGGCTGGACGGTCAGCGGGATGACCTTCCGGCCGTCGCCCACGTTGCGCATGTTGAATTGGATGCGCCAATCGATCTTCTCGGTCAGCTTCTTCTCGTAGCCGATCCAGAAGTCGATCGCGTCCTCCCGGGGCCCCATGATCGGGTTGTCGATGTCATAGGTGAAGACCCCGGCCGTGCTGGTCGTGGCCACCGGATAACCGATGGCGATCTTGTCCTGCCAACGATAACCGGCACCGATGTTGAAGCCCTTCAGGCGGCCTTCGGTGAAGTTGTAGTTGGTCACGAGGTTGAAGCGCCACTTGCGCAATTCCGGCGTGTAGGTGCCTTCCTGCAGCTTCATCAACACGTAGTTGTTGTAGAAGTTGTTGTTCCATTGGTTCACAACCTTGTTGTTGAGGTTGCCGCCACCCCAGAGGCGGATCTGGCCCGCGTCGGTGTGGTTGAAGGCGTTGTTCATGATCTCGATGACCTCGTTGAACGCCGTGCCACCCACGTTGTTGCGCATGGCCTGGGTCTTGGAAGCGTTGATCGAGATGCGCCAGTTCGGGGTCGGATTGGCGGTGAACTCGAACTCGTAGCCCTTCGAGATCTGGTCCTCGGTCTGCGAGAAGTTCGGCAGGCCCTGCGTCGCATTCGTAGCGCTGACTCCAGTGAAGTCGTTGTACTTGAAGGCACTCAGGACCTGCTTGATCTTCGGGTTCGAAGTGAACGTGCGCCAATCAGCAACCGCGCTCAGGCGGAGCTCATCGGCCTGCGCGGCGGTCATGCCCGGCTCGGCGGTGTAGCTCCAGTTGCCCGGATTGGTATCCTGGCTGGACAGTTCGCCGGCGGTGCCAAGGCGGTAGTCGTACACGTCGGCCCAAGTCTCGCCCCAGGCGAAGATCGTGGCGTCGCCGTTGTTGCCGACCAGCCAGGCGTTGAGACCGGCCGTGCTGCTCGCGTCGATCACCGTGCTCTCGTACTTGTTGATACGAAGCGAGAAGCGGTCGTCCTTGGTCGAGATCATGATACCGCGATCGTTCGTGGTACCGCTGGCGGCGGGAATCTCGTTGCCGTACATGTCGAAACGCGTGCCAACGACCTGGAAGTTCTCGGACTCGTTGTAGTAGAGGCTCACGTTCACGGGGATGCGATCGCCCCAGCGGCCGAGGAGCTTCGTGAGGTGGGCGACCACGCTCCAGCTCGGCGAGTTCTTCTTGGTGATCGAGGCCTGCCGCCAGCCGGTGTCGTAGATGAGGTTCCCATCGGCATCGCGCGCGGCGAAGTCGATGTGGCCATCGGACGCCTCGGCGCCGCCGGCGCCCCACGACTTCACGATGTCGCGACGGATGCCGTACATGCCGACGATCGCACCGTCCCAGAAGTAGGACTGGAGCACCGCCGCGCGGGAGTTGGACTTCTTCTTGAGCAGGGTCGCCGAATAGGTGAGCGCGTCCTGCGAGTCGAAGCCGTCCTCGGCGTTGACGATGCTGAGGTCCTTCGTGGTCCAGCCCACATAGTTGGCCGGATTCTGCGACTGGGTGGAAACAGCGCCCGTGGCGGCATTGATCCACCGGTCCGCGTAGGCCACGCTGGAGGGCGCGTTCCAGGTGCCGTCGAAGAAGCGGTAGGCGATCGTCGACGGGATCACGACAGCGTCGCCGGCACGCGAAACTTGGACGTCGCTGAGCGGCTTTCCGACAAGCGAGTCGCTGAGGTAGATCACCGGATGGACGATACGACCGTTGTTCTTGATCTTCTCGGTCGGAGCGCCAGCCACATAGTCGCGGATGTCCTCGCCCGCGCCCCAGTGCA
Source organism: Verrucomicrobiota bacterium (assembly GCA_023457035.1). Lineage (GTDB taxonomy): Bacteria > Verrucomicrobiota > Verrucomicrobiia > Opitutales > Opitutaceae > CAJCBL01. The sequence goes on along the minus strand of JAEWNN010000031.1, from coordinate 39,274 downwards.
TGAAGTTACGGGTGTCGGTCATCATCATGTCCTGGCTGTAGAGACCGCTCAGAGTGTGGCGACCGAGCAGCTTGTAGAACCAGCCGGCCTTCCCGTCCTCGTTGAAGTTGTGGTCGAAGAAGAAACTGGCGCGCGAAGCCTCGCGGCTGGTCTCGATGTCGTTGTTGCTGTAGATGCCGGCGTCGGCGATGTAGGCGCGACCGAAGTTCACGTTCGGCGTGCCGTCCATGTTCATCGTGTTGATGTCGACAGCGATACCGGCGCGCTGATCGGTGAGCAGCGTGTACTGACCGCGGCGATGAACCGACTGGTCGTAGGCGAGCTCGAAGCCCATCTTCTGATTGAAGAAGGTCTGGCCGAGGCTGGCGCTGAAGTTGTGGAAATTCTGCCACTCCCGCTTGTTGTCGCCATCGAGCAGGTTGTTGTAGAAGTCGAACAGCGACGCGTCGCTGAGCGTGGAGCTCTTGTAGATCTCCTTGTACGCCACCCCGGCGTTGCTCGCGTAGGTGCCCAGCGGGGCGATGGCCACACGCGAGGCGTCGGAGAAGTAGTCGAGCGTGCGCTTCGTCGTGCCGTCCGCATTGCGGGCGGCGATGAGGTTGCCGACACCCGAGGCGACCATATAGGCGGAGCCGTCGGCGTTGAAGTAGGTCAACGGGCCGCTCTCATAGCTGGAGGCCACGTTCGTCAGCCACGGGTTGTAGTTGGGGTTGGAACCACCCGAGGCGTAGTCCTTCTGCGCGATGGTGTAGGGCGAACCGACCGGGACATGCGCGGCGTATGTTTTCTGGTTCTCTGCCCCCAGGGGATAACTGAACGAAGCGACTGTATCGTCGGAGTTGTTGACGTAGCGCGGGCGGTTGTCGCGAACAGTGTTCGGATCGAAGCCGGCCTGGTTCATCGCCGTGAACCACGGGGTGATCATGTCGATCGGCGTGATCACACGCGGGTTGTTCGACTTGATCGTGCCGGACTCGTAGTTGGCCTTGATCGTGGTCTTGGACCCGTTGCGGCTGAGAAACTTCGGCTCATAACGGACCGTGGCGAAAACACGGCGGTCGAGGCTGAACGCCGGCTTCTGCTTGTACTTCTCCTCGTTGCGCACCGCGGCCACGCGGAAGGCCAGCTCGTCCGCAAGCAACGAGTGGTTGTAGTCGAAGCTGACCCGGTTGGCACCGTAGCTGCCATAGCGAAGCTCGAGCTCGCCGAAGGTGCGGTACTGGGCCGTCTTCGTGCTCGTGTTGATGATGCCGGCAGGGCTGCCCATGCCGAACAGGATCGAGTTGGCGCCGCGCTGCATGTCGACACGGTCGACATTGTAGGCATCCCACGGGATGTCCGTGATGAAGAAGTTGCGGGTGTTGTCGGCCGCCGACAGACCGCGAACGCGCGTGTTCGAGTTCGGGGAGGTGAAACTGCCCTCCTCCTGCTGGTTGCTGGAGCCGGCATTAGTGAAGTTGCCCTGGATACTGGCAACCTCGGTGTTGGTCGTGTACTGGAGGAGCGTCTTGCTGTCGGTCGCGCCGGTGTCCTTGAGGAACTCCGAGGTGACGACCGAGATCGCCGAGCCCACGTCCTTCAACTGCGTGTTGATGCGGGAACCCGCCAACGTCGTGGTCGCCGCGTATCCGGAGGATTCCGAAGCGGTGACCTCAAACGGGCTGAGCACGATGACCTCTTCTTCTGTTGCTTGCTGCGACTCGGGTGCCGGCGCCGCAGTCTGCGCGCTGGCTCCCGCGATGAGGATGGCGCCAAGGGGCAGCGCCACATACTTGATCCTGTTTTTGGTAGGGTGCATTTGGGTTTGCGCCGCATGACAGGGACCGGAACCGAGGGGAATCGGCGAAGTCCTCTGCAGGCGGCTGCTGTTGCTTAGGTTGTACTACTTATTCGGGGGTTGCTGCTAACGGGGAGTACGCAGCCATCATCCCCCGGCGGGGCCCCCACCCGCAAAACACCGATCACTCTCATATTAGAGGATACGCCCACACACACCGTGCCCCCCGGGGAGCCGCGAGCGTGCTTTGCCCCGGCAGCGCACGGGGACGGGTCACGGAAAACAAAACGGCGGCCCTGCCGAAGCGGGGCCGCCGTGGAAGTGTGGCGACGGGATGGGCCCGGGAAACCGGGGCTCAGTAGCGTTTGAACACCAGCGAGGCGTTCTGGCCGCCGAAGCCGAGGTTGTTGCTCACGGCGACGTCGACCTTGGCCGAACGCTTCACGTTCGGGACGTAGTCGAGGTCACACTCCGGGTCCGGCGTCTCGTAGTTGATCGTCGGCGGGATCTCCCCGGTCTGGATCGCCTTGACGCAGACGGCGGCCTCGACCGCGCCGGTGGCGCCGAGGAGGTGGCCGGTCATCGACTTGGTCGAGCTTACCGGGATGTGCTTCGCGAACTCGCCAAAGACCTTCTTGATGGCGATGGTCTCGAACTTGTCGTTGTACGGGGTCGAGGTGCCGTGGGCGTTGATGTAGTTGACCTGGTTCGGCTCCACCCCGGCATCGGCGATCGCGCGGCGCATCGCGGAAGAGAGGCCGCGGGCGTCGGGATCGGGCTGGGTGATGTGGAAGGCGTCGGCCGTGCCGGCGTACCCGGCAAACTCGGCGTAGATGCGCGCGCCGCGGGCCTTGGCATGCTCCTCGGACTCGAGGACGAAGACGCAGCCGCCCTCGCCCATGATGAAGCCGTCGCGGTTGAGGTCGAAGGGCCGGGAGGCCTTCTCGGGCGCGTCGTTGTTGGTCGTGAGCGCCTTCATCGAGCAGAAGCCCGCGTAGGAGAGCGGGGTGATGGAGGCTTCGGCACCGCCGGCGATCATCACATCGGCATCGCCGTACTGGATGGTGCGCAGGGCCTCGCCCAGCGAGTGGGTGGAGGTGGCGCAGGCGCTAATGACCGTGAAGCAGGGACCGGCGAAGTTGTATTCGATGGCCACGATGCCGCTGGCCATGTTGCTGATCATGGCCGGGATGAAGAAGGGCGAGACCTTGCGCGGCCCCTTCTCGATGAGATTGCGGGACTGGGCCTCGAAGGTGGACATGCCACCGATGCCCGAACCGATGATCACGCCGGCGCGCTCGCGGTCGACCTTGGAGTGGTCGAGCCCGGAGTCCTGCATGGCGAGCTTCGCGGCGGCCACGGCAAACTGCGTGTAGCGGTCGTTCCGACGGGCCTCCTTGGGGTCCATGTACTTGGCCGGATCGAAATCGCGGATCTCGCCGCCGATCTTGCACGGGAAGTCCGTCGTGTCGAAGGAGGTCACTTTGCTGATGCCGCTGCGGCCAGCGAGGAGATTGCTCCAGAATTCATCGAGGGTCTGGCCGAGCGCCGTGACGACGCCGATGCCGGTGACCACCACTTTTCTACGAGGCTGGTTGTATGCCATGGATTGCGGGCAGGAAAACAAAAGTCCCGAACGGGGCACGTCGGGACTTCAGAATTGGAGAAACCGTTGGAAGCTTACTGCTTCTTGGCGGCGGCCTTGGCTTCGATGTAGGCGATGACCTCGCCGACGGAAGTGAGCTTCTCGGCTTCGGACTCGGGGATCTCGCCGCCGAGCTCTTCCTTGAACTCTTCTTCGAAAGCCATGATGAGCTCGACCGTGTCGAGGGAATCGGCGCCAAGATCGTCCAGGAAGGAGGCCTTCGGAGTGATCTGCTCTTCGTTAACGTTCAACTGGTTAACGATGATTTCTTTGACGCGCTGTTCGATGGTTTTATCGGCCATTTTTGTTTGGGTTTGGTGGGATTTAGGTGGATGGGTTTCAGATCGCCATGCCGCCGTCAACGGGAAAAACCTGGCCGGTAATGTAGCCAGATTCCTCCGCACAGAGGAACTCGACCATGGCGGCAATCTCGGTGGCCTCGCCGAAACGTTTCAGCGGGACGGCATCGAGAATCTTGGCGGAAATGTCGGCGTCGCCGGTGAACGTCGTCGTCATGTCGGTCTTGATGAACCCGGGGGCGACGGCGTTGACGGTGATGCTGCGGCTGGCGAACTCCTTGGCCATCGTCTTGGTGAAGCCGATCATGCCGGCCTTCGCCGCGGAGTAGTTGGCCTGGCCGGCGTTGCCCATCACTCCGCTCACGGAGGTGATGTTGACAATGCGCCCCCAGCGCTGGCGGGTCATCGGCCGGGCAAGGCCCTTGGTCCAGTAGAAGCAGCTGGAAAGATTGGTCCCGATCACGCTGTGCCAGTCCTCGTCGCTCATGCGCAGAATCAGGCCGTCCTTGGTGATGCCGGCGTTGTTGACGAGAATGTCGATCGTCTGGAACTCCGCCAGGATCTGCTCGCAGGCCTTCGCCACCGCGGCGCCGTCGGCCACGTCGACCGCAACCGCCTTGGCGGAACCGCCGGCGGCACGGATACCTTCGGCCACCGCACCGCAGGTCGCCTCGGTCCGGCTCACGCACACCACGGTCACGCCGCGACGCGCCAACGCCTCGGCGATGGCCTTGCCGATACCACGACCGGCTCCGGTGACGACGGCGGTCCGCTTGTTGTAGGTGAAGCTCATGAAGGAAGGGCTTGAAGTCAGGGTTTGGGAACGAAGGCCGAGAATTCCGGCGGCTTCGCCCCGGTTGGCAAGGACCAATCCTCAGACGCAAAACCCCGCCAACTCGTTCAATACACGTCGCGCTGGTAGCGTCCCGCCCCCTTCAACCGCCTCACATACTCGACCGCCGCCTCCGGCGTCAGCCCCCCCTGCTCCGCCACGATCCGGTGCAGCGCCGCGTCCACATCCTTCGCCATGCGCTTGGCGTCGCCACAGACATAGAACGCCGCGCCGCCCTCCAGCCAGCGCCACAGCTCCGGCGCCGCCTCCAGCAGCCGATGCTGCACATAGACCCGCTCCGCCTGGTCGCGGCTGAAAGCCAGGTCCAGCCGCGCCAGATGCCCGCCCGCCCGCCAGGCCTCCAGCTCCTCACGATACAGGTAATCGCTCGCGCGATGCCGGTCGCCGAAGAGCAACCAGTTGCGCCCTGTCGCCCCGGTCGCCGCCCGCTCCTGGAGGAACGCCCGGAACGGCGCGATCCCCGCCCCCGGCCCGACCATGATCACATCCCGTCCGCCATCCTCCGGCAGGCGGAAGTGGGACTCGGCGACAAACACCATCACCGGTGTCTCCCCCAGCGCCACCCGGTCCGCCAGGAACGTCGAGCAGACCCCGTGGCGGTCGCGCCGGTTGCTCTGGTAGCGCACGACCGAGACCGTCAGGTGCACCTCGTGCGGGTGGCGTTTCGGCGACGAGGCGATCGAATACAGCCGCGGGGTGAGCCGACGCAGCAGATCGACGAACTCCTGCGGGGCCAAGTGCACGCTCGGATGTTCGTGCAACAGGTCCACGAAGTGCCGCTCGGCGGTGAACTCCGCTAGGCGCGCCGCCGCCTCCGGCGCCAGCAAGGCCTCCAGCCGCGCCCGCTCCCCCGCTTCGCCCGCCCGCTGCGCAAACAGCGCCACCGCCCGCCGACTCGGCGCCGCCAGCGACAGCCGCTGCAACAACGCCTCCCGCAACGGCACCCGCCCTCCGCCCGCCGGCAACTCCACCGGCTCCTCTCCCTTCGCCCCGAGGCGCTCGATGATCTCCTCGACCTCCACCGGCCGGTTGGTCGGATGGATGCCCAGAGCATCGCCCGCCACATAGCTCAGGCCGCTGCCGGCCAGATCGACGACGAAATGCCGCGTATCCTTCTCGGACTCCGGCCCGGAGAGGATCCGGTTCTCGAGGATCCGCGTAAGCAGCGGGTGGTTCTTGGTGTAGGCAGGCGTGTGGATCGGAGCGGACATGGCGCCCCGCCCGATAAGCACCTCTTTCACTCTCGCAAGAAATACTTCTACGCCGACGGCGCCCCACGCCCGAACCGCGCCGCCCGGTTGACCGAAAAGCCCCGCGCCCGGCGCCAGTTGCGCTTTCTGGCTTGGTTTCCCTGCCCATCTCGCCGCCAATAGCCGCCCTATGGAACCCGTCCGCCTGCAAAAATATCTCGCCGATGCCGGCGTGTGTTCCCGCCGCGCGGCCGAAGCGCTCATCGAAGCCGGCGAAGTCTCCGTCAACGGCAAGGCTGCCGAGCTCGGCCAGAAGATCATCCCCGGCACCGACCGGGTGAACGTGCGCGGCAAGTTCATCGCCGGCGGCCCCGCCGTCTCCGGCGCCAAGATCACCCTGCTTGTCCACAAGCCCAAGGGCGTCGTCTGCGGCACCCCCGACGGGCGCCACCCCGAGACCGTCTACGACCTCGTGCCCAAACAGTACGCCCGCCAGCGTTTCCTCATCGCCGGCCGGCTCGACCTCGAAGCCGAGGGTCTCGTGCTGCTCACCTCCGATGGCGCCCTCGCCGATCGCATCGCCCGCGGCGCCGATCCGGTCCTGCGCCGCATGCGCGTCTCGCTGCGCGAGTCCTTCCCGCGCAGCCGTGTCGCCCAGCTGCTCAAAGGCGTGCGGATCGAGGACGAACTCGTCGCGGCCGAGCAGGTCTTCGTGCTCCATCCCGATGCCTCCGGCGCCTCCAGCGAACTCGAGGTCCACGTCAGCCACGGCCGCGGCCGTGGGCTGCGCGAGCTGTTCACCACGATCGGCTGCGATGTGAAACGCATCCAGTGCACCCAGATCGGCCCGCACAAGCTCAGCGGAATGCCGTTGCGGGGTTCCCGCGTGCTCGATACCGACGAGATCGAGAAACTATTCCGCGCGGAATGAGTCTTCACCCGCGCCCCTTCTTCCTCCTGCCATGAATCTGCGTCACCTCATTGTCGGTCTCCTCCTCGCCGCCACCGCCGCCCTGCACGCCGAGCCGCTCACCCGCGCCGCCTCCGTGTACGCCCGGCCCGAGCCCTCCGCCACCGTGCTCAAGGTCCTGCCCGTCGGCACCGAACCCACCCCCGCCCTCAATCCCTCCGAGCCCGCCCCCGCCGGCTGGGTGGCCGTCGAGGTCGCCGGGCCGCGCGAGCTGTTCGTGAGCAACGGCGACGTGGGCAAGAACCTCGACGTCAAACCCGGCGCCTTCTTCTACCTGCGCCCCGATCGCCGCGCCCCGGTCGTGGCCACCATGCAGCCCGGCGACAAGGCCGAGCTCGCCAACCTCGCCGGCGACTTCACCTCGTTCCTGGTCGAGAAGCCGATCGTCGGATACATCAAGCTCTCCAGCGGCCTCGCCACCGCGCCCGCCACCCCCACCCGCCCCAACGTGATCGTCTCCGGCCCCGCCGCCGCCGGCGACATCGGTCGCGCCGCGATGCCACGTTTCTACGAGGGGCGCTTCGCCGCCACGCAGAACTTCATCACCTACAAGCACCCGTACAACTTCCAGCTGATCGACTCCACCGGCAACCGTTTCGCCTACCTCGACATCAGCCGCCTCCTGCTCACCGACAAGGTCGACCTCTTCGTCGACCGCGTCGTGATCATCTATGGCACCGCCCGCACCCTCAACCAGGACGGGACCAAGCGTGTGATCGAAGTCGAGAGCCTGCACCTGAAGTAGGCGCCCTCCCGCGATGGCCGTCTCCGCCCGTCGCCCCTGCCCGCAGCGCCGGCCCCTGTTCCCGCCGGCGCTGTCCTTTTTCCGTCGATGAACGACTCCCGACCCTGGCTGCGGGTATGCCGGCGTTGCGCCCACAATCTGGGCGGCGCCTGCCTCACCTCCGTCTGCTGGCTGCTCTGGGTCGCGCTCGGCGCCACGCTGATCCTGCTCGCCACCGTCTATTTCCGTCGCGAGCTCACCGTCCCCGATTTCCTCCTGCGCCGCCTCGAGCAGAAACTCGAGTTCGCCCACCTCTCCGCCCGTTTCGGCCGCACCGCCTTCGACCCCCGCGGCAACCTCGTGCTCGAAGATGTCCGCCTCTACGGCGCCGGCATCGAGGAACCGCTCGCCCGCGCCGCCGCCCTCCGCCTGCACCTGGATTTCTGGGCCGTCACCGGCGGCGATTTCGATGTCCGCCGCATCGAGATCACCGATGCACGCCTCGACTGCCCCGCGCTCGTCTCCCCCTCCGGCGTGAGCGAGCCGATCGTCGCCGACCTCGGCGCCACCATCCGGCACGAGAACGACACCTGGGAGATCCCCGACGCCTCCTTCCGCTCCGGCCGGGTCCTCGTCACCGCCCGCGTCCGCTGGCCGGCCCCCGCCGCCGGCCCCCGCCGCCAGCTCCCCGCCGACCTGCTCAAGCACTACATCGCGCTCGCCCGGCGGGCCGCCGACGTGCTCCGGCACACCGAGATGCTCGAGGAGGCCCGCCTCCAGCTCGCCATCACCGGCGACCCCGGCGCCCCGCCCCGCCTCCATGCCGAACTCGCCATCGGCCATGTCCAGTACCCCGCCATCCCCGGTCTCGAACCGGTTGTCGCCGAGGACCTGCGCGTTGTCGCCGACACCGCCTGGCGCCCCGGCGGCCTCGACCCGGCTTCGCTCGTCCTCACCGCCGGCCGGCTCGCCGGTCCCCACGGGCTCTCCGTCTCAAACCCGTGGGCACGCACGAGCGGCCACCTCGCGTTCGCGCCGCTGCGCTGGTTCGGCGGCCCGGTCGAGTTCTCCGCCGCGGTCGTCCACCGCGGCCCCGACACCGCCGCGCACCCGCGCGCCACGCTCTGGTTCGACTCGCTTTCCCAACTCCGGGCCGACCTCGCCACGCTCATCCAGGGCGAGAGCCCGGTCCGCCTGCGCGCCACCGTCGACACCGCCGCCCGCACCGCCGAGGCCGACATCGACGCCACGCTCGCGCCCGCCCTCCTCAACGAGGCCGCCGCCCGCGCCGCCGTCTGGCGCAAGAGCCGCATTCTCGCCCGGCTCGCCTTCGCGGACCCGGCCGAACTCACCGGCCACGTGAGCCTCGCCCCGGGCTGGAAACTCCGCGAAGCCCGCGTGACCGCCCGCGCCGGCGCCGCGGTCGCCCACGGCCTCGCCCTCGAACGCACCGAAGCCGAGGTCGTGATCGATCCGCGAAGCCTGCTGGTCGCACCGCTCGTCTTCCACGGCCGCGGCACCGCCGTGCGCGGCAGCTACGGCATGGACCTGAAGACACAGGACTACCGCTTCCTGCTCGACGGCCACTTCTTTCCCTCGGCCATCGACGACTGGTTCAGCGAATGGTGGACCCGCCTCTGGGACGACTTCCAGTTCGGCGCGCGCCCCCCCGAGACCTCCATCGACGTGATCGGCCGCTGGCGCTCGCCCGAGCGCTCCGTCGTCTACGGCTGGGCCGACATCGCCCCCGTCGCCCTGCGCGGGGTGCCGCTCGACCACCTCCGCGCCACCTTCTTCATCCGGCCCGAGCACTACGACATCCTCTCGTTCGAGGGGCGGCGCGGCGCCCTCGCGGCCCGCGGCGGCTTCACCCGTCACGACGACTCGGAGACCAAACAGCCCCGGTGGATCGACTTCGCCTTCCGCTCCACCCTGCCGCTCGACGAGGGCGCCCGGTTCTTCGGGCCCGAGGGCACCCGCACCGTCGAGCCGTTCGTCTTCGCGCAACCGCCCGAGATCGCCGCCACCGGGCGCATGGAGTGGACCGACGCCGGCCTCCGCCAGAACATCCACGCCACCGCCGCCGCTTCCGGCGAGTTCCGCTTCCACGAGTTTCCCGTCCAGAACGCCCAGATCGCCCTCGACCTCGTCGACTCCGCCATCCACGTGCGTTCCATCGCCGCCGAACTCGCCGGCGGCCCGCTCGCCGGCTCCGCCACCGTCACCGGTCCGGCCGACGCCCGGCGTCTCGCATTCTCGGGCACACTCAAGGGAGCCAACCTCGCCGGCACCGTGAGAACCTGGGCCGACTACCGCGCCCGCACCGCGCTGCCCGGCACCCCGCCGCTGCCCGACAGCGCCACCCGCCTCGGCGAGAAGGGCCGGCTCGATCTCGCGCTCGAGGCCGCCGGGCCGCTCGAGGATCTCTACGCCCTCCAGGGGCAGGGCAACGCCACCGTCCGCGGCGCCGAGCTTGCCGAGATCGAGATGTTCGGCGCCCTTTCCCGCCTGCTGCGCGGCACCCTGCTCGGCTTCACTTCGCTCCAGTTCACCGATGCCGACGCGAAGTTCGCGCTCAACGGCGAACACCTCGACTTCACCGCACTCCAGCTCACCGGCCCGAGCGCCGCCATCAAGGGCAAGGGCCGGTACACGATGCCCGACAGCTCGCTCGGCTTCAACGTGGCGCTCTTCCCGTTCCGCGAAAGCAGCTTCCCGGTCTTCTCCGTCCTGGGCACAATGCTCACGCCGCTCTCCCACGCCTTCGAGATCCGGCTCGGCGGCACCCTCGCCCAACCCGAGTGGTCGCTGGCCGCCGGCGCCGGCGCGCTCTACCCCGCCCCTGCGCCCCGCCCGACCGATCCCGGGGCCAAGGATACCGTCGCCCCCGCTTCCGCGCATTGAACTCCGCCGGATTTTCGCCCACGCTCGCCCCGTCGTCGCCGTGAAATTCGTTCGTCCCCACTTTCTCCTCGCGCTGCTCCCGCTCGTGCTGGGTCTGGCCGGCTGCGTGACCACGGACACCGGGCCCGCCCCGCTGCCCTCCGTCGTCTGCACCCTGCGCTGCGCCGAGGCCACCACGCTGGCCTACGGTTCCGTCCTCGAACTCCGGCTCGTCGACTTCACCCGCCCCGACACCCGGCCGTTGGTCCTGGCCGAACGCATCGACTCCAACCCCGGCCAACTGCCGCTGCGCTACCGCCTGTTCTTCAACGCCGGCGCCGTCAATCCGACACACGACTACGGCGTCGAGGCGCGTATCCTGCACAAGGGCCGCCCGCTCTGGGTCCAGCCCGAGCCGGTCCCGGTCATCACCAAGGACCAGCCCTACGACGTCGAGGTCGTGCTCCAACCGGCGCCCTGAACACGCGCCCCGCATGAGCCCCGCCCCTTTCGCCGGCCGCGTCGTCTGGATCACCGGCGCCTCCTCCGGCATCGGCGAAGCCTGCGCCGTCGCCTTCGCCCAAGCCGGCGCGCAACTGGTCCTCTCCGCCCGTCGGGCCGGCGAACTCGCCCGCGTGGCGGCGCGCTGCACCGGTGCGCCGCCGCCGTTTGTCCTCCCGCTCGACCTCACGCGTCCCCAGGACTTCGCGCCCGCCGCCGCCGCCGTGCAGACCCGGTTCGGCCGCCTCGATGTGCTCGTGAACAACGGCGGCATCGGCCAACGCGCCCTCGTGCAGGATACGCTCCCCGCCGTCGAACGTGCCGTGATGGAGGTGAACTACTTCGGCGCGGTCGGCCTCACCAAGGCCGCGCTGCCCCTCCTGCTCGCCCGGCGCCATGGCAGCATCGTCGCGGTCAGCAGCGTCATGGGCTACATCGGCACGCCGAAACGCGCCGCCTACGCCGCCGCCAAACACGCGCTCCACGGCTGGTTCGACTCGCTGCGCGCCGAGGTCGGCCCGCAGGGCCTCCACGTCTGCCTCGTCTGCCCCGGCTACGTGCGCACCGCTCTCTCCCGCCATGCCCTCGCCGCCGACGGCGCCCCCCACGCCCGCCTCGATCGCGGCCAGGCGCGCGGCCTCGCCCCCGAGCGTGTCGCCACCGCTGTCCTACGCGCGCTCGTGCACCGCCGCGACGAGGTCTTCGTCGGCGGGCCCGAACTGTGGGCCGTGCGCCTCAAGCGCCACCTGCCCCGCCTCTGGGGCTGGGTCTTGCGCCGCGCCGTGGCGCGCGGGCGGTTCTGACGTTGCCCCCGCCCGCGCGGCCCGTTCCTCTCGTCCCCACCGGCATGGCCATCGTCGAATCCAAGAAAAGCTACGACCCGCGCCTGCTGCTCTTCTACGCGCTGCTGGGGGCGCTGCTGCTCATCCTCGTCGCCGGCCTGGCCTTCCGCCAGCTCGTGCGCACCGATGAATACGTCGAGCGCGAGAAGGTCCAGAACCAGCGCCGCGTGCTCATCCCCGGGCCGCGGGGCAACATCACCGACCGCGAGGGCCGCGTGCTCGTGGGCAACCGCGCCCGCTTCTCCGCCGTGCTCCACCTTGCCGAGCTCCGCCTCGAGTTCCGCCGCGAGCTCATCCAGATCGTGCGCAACTACCGCCAGATGGAGCGCGAGATCCGCCCCTCCGGCCGCGAGCTCGAGAGCCTCGCCCGCGCCGCCGTCGCCCAGCGCTACCTCGACCGCGTCAACCGCATCCTCGGCCGCACCGACCGCGTCGACCCCGACGCCCTCGACCGCCACATCGGCCAGGAGTTGCTTCTTCCCTACATCCTCGTCGACGACCTCAGCCCCACCGAGTATGCCCGCCTGCTCGAGCAGCTGCCCGTCCGCGGTCCGCTCCAGGTCTACAACGCGAGCATGCGCAGCTACCCCTACGGCTCCGCCGCCGCCCATGCGCTCGGCTACGTCGGCGCCAACGACGAGCTGCCCGCCTCCGACATCGAGGGCGAGGACCTGCGCACCTTCCACATCCGCGGCACCATCGGCAAGGACGGCCTCGAGAAGGTCTACGACGACCAGCTCCAGGGGCAGACCGGCGGCATCATCTACCGCGTCGATCCCGCCGGCTTCAAGATCGACCCGCCCCTCTACCGGCAGAAGCCGCAGCAGGGCGCCAACCTCATGACCAGCCTCGACATCGACCTGCAGCTCGTCGCCGACCGCGCGATGCAGGGCCTGGTCGGCGGCCTGGCCGTGATCGAGGTCGCCAGCGGCGAGGTCCTCGCCCTGTGCAGCAAGCCCGACTACGACCTCAACGAGCTCTCGCCCCGCATGTCGACCGCGACGTTCAAGCGCATCAACGACGAAGGCGGCTGGTTCAACCGCGCCGTCAACGGCCTGTATCCGCCCGGCTCCACCTTCAAGATCGTCACCTCCTGCGCCGCCCTGCGCGCCGGCGCGATCTCGCCGGGCGAGCAGCTCACCTGCAACGGTTTCCATCAGGTCGGCACCCGCCTCTTCGCCTGCCACGACCGCCACGCCCACGGCCAGGTCGACCTCCGCAAGGCCCTCGCCCTGAGCTGCAACGTCTACTACTACCAGCTCGGCCTCGAGACCGGCGTCGAGGCGCTCGCCGAGGAGGCCCGCCGTTTCCACCTCGACCGCCCCTCCGGTATCGAACTCAACGAGACCCGCCGGATGAACGTCCCCGACCCCGCCTGGAAGAGGAAGACCGGCGCGGGCGGCTGGAATCCCGGCGACACCGCCAACATGTCCATCGGCCAGGGTGCGCTCATCTTCTCGCCCCTCCAGATGGCCTGCTTCATCGCCTCGTTCGCCCGCGGCGAGTCCCTCACCGTCCCCACCATCCTGCACCAGCCCGGCCGCTCGCCCTCCGGCAAGTTCCCGCGCGTCCCCCTCGGGCTCTCCACCGCCGACTACCAAGCCGTCGTCGACGGCCTCGAGCGGGTCATCGGCATCGGCACCGGCAAGCTCGCGCGCGTCGAGGGCGTGCGCGTCGCCGGCAAGACCGGCACCGCCCAGATCAAGAAGGACGGCAAGAACCTCAACGTCGCCTGGTTCGTCTGCTTCGCCCCCGTCGAGCGACCCGAGATCGCCATCGCCATCGCGCTCGAGGGCGGCGAGCCCGATGTCGAGTACGGCGGCGGCCGCCACGGCGCGCCCGTCGCCCGGGCGATCATGCAGGAGTATTTCGCCAAGAAGGAGCGTCGCCCCGCCGCCGGCCCCGTGTTTCGGATCTCGCCACAACCATGACACCGCCCGCCCCGTCAAACTGTTCGAACGCAGGCGCACGACCAACCGCGGTTTTTTTCCGTGCAGCCCGGCCGCCGGCGGATGAGCATTAGCCTTTCAACATGAACATCCACGAGTTTCAGGCAAAGGCGCTCTTCGAGCGATTCGGCATTGCGGTGCCGCGGGGAGTGCCGGCGAAATCGGTTACCGAATTCGCCTCTGCCGTTCAGACACTGGGGGATGGACCGTGCGTCGTTAAGGCGCAGATCCACGCCGGTGGACGCGGCAAGGGCTCCTTCATCGACGGTTACAAGGGCGGCGTCAAGCTGACCAAGTCCCCCGCCGAGGCGATCGAGGTCGCCCGTCACATGCTTGGAAATACACTGGTGACCGTCCAGACCGGGCCCGTCGGCCGCAAGGTCAACACCATCTATTTCACCGAGGCCGTCTCCATCAAGAAGGAGTACTACCTCGCCATCCTCCTCGACCGCGGCTCCTCCCGCCCCGTCATCATCGCCTCCACCGAGGGCGGCGTGGAGATCGAGAAGGTCGCCCACGAGACCCCTGAAAAGATCACCAAGGTCTTCGTCGATCCCGCCGTCGGTCTCCAAGGTTTCCAGACACGACAGGTGGCCTTCGGCCTCGGCTTCCGCGGCGACGAATTCAAGTCCGCCTGCAAGCTCATCGAGGCCCTCTACCGCTGCTGGTGGGAGCTCGACTGCTCCATGGTCGAGATCAACCCCCTCATCACCACCGGCGACGGCCGCGTCCTCGCCCTCGACGCCAAGGTCTCCTTCGACGACAACGCCCTCTTCCGCCACCCCGAGGTCGTCGCGCTGCGCGACCTCAACGAGGAGGACCCCAAGGAAGTCGAGGCCTCCAAGTTCAACCTCTCCTACATCGCGCTCGACGGTAACATCGCCTGCCTCGTCAACGGCGCCGGCCTCGCCATGAGCACGATGGACATCATCAAGCACTACGGCGGCAACCCGGCCAACTTCCTCGATGTCGGCGGCAGCGCCTCCAAGGACCAGGTCGCCGCGGCCTTCAAGATCATCCTCTCCGACAAGAACGTGAAGGGGATCCTCGTGAACATCTTCGGCGGCATCATGGACTGCAACGTCATCGCCACCGGCATCGTCGCCGCCGCCAAGGAAACCGCGCTCTCCATGCCGCTCGTCGTCCGTCTCGAGGGCAACAACGCCGCCGCCGGCAAACAGACCCTCGCCGACTCCGGTCTCCAGCTCACCACCGCCACCTCGATGGCCGACGCCGCCGAGAAGATCGTGAAGCTCGTCTCCTAACCCCGGATACGCTCTTCGAAACCACCAACGTTCAACCGATCTTCTCCCATGTCCATTCTCATCACTCCCGAAACCCGCGTCCTCGTCCAAGGCATCACCGGCGAGTTCGGCGGGCGCCACGCCAAGCTCTCCCTCGACTACGGCACCCAGATCGTCGCCGGCGTCACCCCGGGCAAGGGCGGCCAGTTCTTCGAACACGGCTCCGTCAAGGTCCCGATCTTCAACACCGTCGCCGAGGCCGCCCAGGCCACCGGCGCCACCGTCTCCGCCATCTTCGTCCCGCCGCCGTTCGCCGCCGACGCCATCCTCGAATGCGTCGACGCCGGCCTCGACCTCGCCGTCGCCATCACCGAGGGCATTCCGATCCGCGACATGGTCCGCGTGAAGCGCGCCATGGCCGGCTCCAAGACCCGCCTCGTCGGCCCCAACTGCCCCGGCCTCGTCTGCCCCGGCTCCGGCAAGGACAGCCACGGCGGCTGCCGCATCGGCATCGCCCCCGGCTACATCAACAAGAAGGGCCACGTCGGCGTCGTCTCCCGCTCCGGCACCCTCACCTACGAGGCCGTCTACCAGCTCACCGTCAAGGGTATCGGCCAGTCCACCACCGTCGGTATCGGCGGCGACCCCGTCAACGGCACCTCCCACCTCGACGTCATCAAGATGTTCGCCGCCGACCCCGACACCTGGGGCTTCATCCTGATCGGCGAAATCGGCGGCAACGCCGAGGCTGAGGCCGCCCGCTGGATCAAGGCCAACTGCAAGAAGCCGGTCGCCGGCTTCATCGCCGGCGCCACCGCTCCCGCCGGTCGCCGCATGGGCCACGCCGGCGCGATCGTCGGCGGAGCCGAGGACACCGCCGCCGCCAAGATCAAGGTCTTCCAGGAGTGCGGTATCGAAGTCGCAGCGACCCCGTCCGACATGGCCGACGCCCTCATCCGCGCCGCCCAGAAGATGGGCGTGAAGCTCGCCTGAACGCTTCCTCCAGGTAGCGGCGTTCGTGAGAACGCCGCTCCGTCTCTCCCAAGGCCGGGCCGAGCGCCCGGCCTTTCTCATGTCCGGAATGAGTCGTTCTCTCGCCCCCCCGATCACCGCCGCCGGTTTGACGCGGCGCCATTCTCCGGCAACTCAAAGGCCTCGGCAACCAGGAGGCGGCGATGCAACTGACCAGCGTCAGGATCGAGAAACCGGATGAGACCAATTTCGTCCTCGGGCAGACGCACTTCATCAAATCCGTGGAGGACATCCACGAGGCGCTCGTCGGCGCCGTGCCGGGCATCAAGTTCGGCCTGGCCTTCTGCGAGGCCTCGGGAAAGTGCCTGATCCGCCACTCCGGCACCGATGCCACGCTCACCGAACTCGCTGTGCGCAACGCGCAGGTGATCGGGGCCGGCCACTCTTTCATCGTCTTCCTCGGTGCAGGGTTCTTCCCCGTCAACGTCCTCAACGCCCTCAAGGCCGTGCCCGAGGTCTGCCGCCTCTTCTGCGCCACCGCCAACCCCACCGAGGTGATCGTCGCCGCCACCGACCTCGGCCGCGGCATCCTCGGTGTGATCGACGGCGCCTCGCCGCTGGGCGTCGAGACCGAGGACGACATTGCCTGCCGCAAAAACTTCCTCCGCAAGATCGGCTACAAGTTGTAGCGAGCCGCCGCACACCCACCGCCGCTTCGCCGCATGATCGTTCGCCCGTTCATCGCCCTCGCTCTCCTGTTTCTCGCGATCCCGCCCGCCCCGGCCTTTCCTGCCACCACCGCCCAACCCGCCCTCGTCATGAAACTCACCAGCTCCGCCTTCAGCGACAGTCGGCCGATCGAGTCCAGGTTCACCTGCGACGGCGCCAACGTCTCCCCCGCGCTCACATGGAGCGACGCCCCCGCCGGCACGCACAGCTTCGCCCTGATCTGCGACGATCCCGACGCCCCGGCCGGCGACTGGGTGCACTGGGTGATCTACGGCATCCCCGCTGCCGCCGCCGGCCTGCCCGAGCACGTCGCCACCGTCGAGCGGCTACCCAATGGCGCCCTGCAGGGCATGAACGATTTCGGCCAGCTCGGCTACGGCGGGCCTTGCCCGCCGCCGGGCAAACCGCACCGCTACTTCTTCAAGCTCTACGCACTGGACATCGCCACGCTGCCGCTCCGGCCGCATCCGAGAAAAGGCGACCTGCTCCAGGCGATGCAAGGCCACATCCTCGCCGAAGCCCGCTTGATCGGCACCTACCAGCGCGCGCACTGATCCGGCGGAGCGCCAACGAGAAACCGCAGAAACCCGTTGCCCCGCCCGGCCCCGTTTCTAGCCTCGCCGGATGGCAGAACGTACGCCCCCGTCCACCTGCTCCGGTAACGGCCAGCCCGCCCCGCTCGCCCCCGCCGATACCTTCCCGCGCCGCCACCTCGGTGCCTCCGGCACCGACCTCGCCACGCTCCTCGCGCCGCTCGGCCAGCCGTCGCTCGACGCGCTCATCGACGCCGCGGTGCCGCCCGCGATCCGGCTGAACAAGCCGCTCGATCTGCCCGAGGCCGCAACCGAGAGCGAGATGCTCGCCGAGCTGCGCGGCATCGCGGCGAAGAACCAGGTGTTCCGCTCCTTCATCGGCTGCGGTTACTACGACTGCCTCACGCCGCCGGTCATCCAGCGCAACATCCTCGAAAACCCCGGTTGGTACACCGCCTACACGCCCTACCAGGCCGAGATCTCGCAGGGCCGCCTCGAGGGTATGCTGAACTTCCAGACGATGGTCTGCGACCTCACCGCCCTCGAGATCGCCAACGCCTCCATGCTCGACGAGGGCACCGCCGCCGCCGAGGCCATGAACATGGCGTACTCCGCCAAGGGCTCGCCCGAACGCCGCACCCTCTTCGTCGCCGCCGACTGCCACCCGCAGACCATCGCCGTCGTCGCCACCCGCGCCAAGGCCCTCGGCTTCGCCCTCGAAGTCGGCGCCGCGGCCACCTTCGCCCCCGGCGCGAGCCATTTCGCCGCGCTCCTCCAGTATCCGGGCACCGAGGGCGACATCCGCGACTACGCCCCGCTGGTCGAGAAACTCCACGCCGCCGGCGCGCTTGCCATCGTCGCCACCGATCTGCTCGCGCTCACGCTCCTGCGCGCCCCGGGCGAGTTCGGCGCCGACATCGCCGTCGGCAGCGCGCAACGTTTCGGCGTGCCGCTCGGCTACGGCGGCCCCAGCGCCGGCTTCCTCGCCACCCGCGACGCCTTCAAGCGCCTCATGCCCGGCCGTCTCGTCGGCGTCTCGAAGGACGCCCAGGGCCAGCCCGCCCTCCGCCTCGCGCTCGGCACGCGCGAGCAGCACATCCGCCGCGAGAAAGCCACGAGCAACATCTGCACCGCGCAGGTCCTCCTCGCCGTGATGGCCTCGATGTACGCCGTCTACCACGGCCCCGCCGGCCTGAAGGAGATCGCCTGCCGCGTGCGCCGGATGACGCGCACCCTCGCCGCCGGCCTCGCGCAACTCGGCTACTCATTCAACTCCGCGCCGGTCTTCGACACGCTCACCGTCGAGCTCGGCGGCGTTTCCGCCAAACGGATCTACGACCTCGCGCACGCCAACCGCGTCAACCTCCGCCCGCACAACGCGCACTCGGTCGGCGTCTCGCTCGACGAGGCCGTCACCGAGAGCGATCTCGCGCTGTTGTTGCACATCTTCGCCGAGGCCGCGGGTAAGCCCGCCCCGGCGCTCGCGTCGCTCGGCCGCGCCACGTGCGATCTGCCCGAGGCGCTCACGCGTTCCTCATCGTACCTCACCCACCCGGTCTTCAACCGGTACCACGTCGAGCACGAGATGCTGCGGTATATCCGGAGACTGGAGGCCAAGGATCTCTCGCTCTGCCACTCGATGATCTCGCTGGGCTCGTGCACGATGAAGCTCAACGCCACGGCGGAGATGCTGCCGATCACCTGGCCGGAGTTTGCGCGGATGCACCCGTTCGCCCCGGCCGAGCAGGCCGCCGGCTACCGCCGCATCTTCACCGACCTCGAGCGCTGGCTCGCCGAGATCACCGGCTTCGCCGCCGTCTCCCTCCAGCCCAACGCCGGTTCGGCCGGCGAGTACACCGGACTGCTCGTGATCCGCGCCTGGCACGAGGCGCGCGGCCAGGGCAGCCGCAACATCTGCCTCATCCCCGTCTCCGCTCACGGCACCAACCCCGCCAGCGCCGTCATGGCCGGCTTCAAGGTCGTGCCCGTCGCCTGCGACACGCAGGGCAACATCGACCTCGCCGATCTCCGCGCCAAGGCCGCACAGCACGCCGAGCACCTCGCCGCCGTCATGGTCACGTACCCGTCGACCCATGGCGTGTTCGAGGCCGGCATCCGCGAGCTCTGCGAGATCGTCCACAGCCACGGCGGCCAGGTCTACATGGACGGCGCGAACATGAACGCCCAGGTCGGCCTGACCTCGCCGGGCTTCATCGGCGCCGACGTCTGCCACCTCAATCTCCACAAGACCTTCGCCATCCCGCACGGCGGTGGAGGCCCCGGCGTGGGCCCGATCGGCGTCGCCAAACATCTGGCACCGTTCCTGCCCTCGCATCCCGTCGTCTCGCCCGTCTGCGGTTGCAAGGCCGCCACCGCCATCGGCCCCGTCGCCTCGGCGCCGTGGGGCAGCGCCAACGTCACCCTCATCTCCTGGGCCTACATCCGCCTGATGGGAGCCGAGGGCCTCACCGCCGCGACGAAGCTCGCCATCCTCAACGCTAACTACATCGCCAAGCGGCTCGAGGGTGCGTTCCCGATCGTCTACCGCGGCGCCGCCGGCCTCGTCGCACACGAGTGCATCGTCGATTTCCGCGGCTGGAAACAGCGCACCGGCATCGAGGTCGAGGACGTCGCCAAGCGCCTCATGGACTACGGCTACCACTCGCCCACGATGTCGTGGCCGGTCGCCGGCACGCTCATGGTCGAGCCGACCGAGAGCGAATCGAAGGTCGAGCTCGACCGGTTCTGCGACGCCATGCTCTCGATCCACGAGGAGATGCTCGCCGTCGAGCGCGGCCAGGCCGACCGTACCAACAACGTCCTCAAGCACGCGCCGCACACCGCGCAGGTCGTTTGCGCCGACAAGTGGGACCGCCCCTACTCCCGCGAGCTCGCCGCCTTCCCCAGCCCGGCGACGCGCGTCTCCAAGTTCTGGCCCTCCGTCAGCCGCATCGACAACACCTACGGCGACCGCAACCTGATCTGCACCTGCGCCGGCATGGGCACCCACACCAGCGCCTAAACAGGCGCCTTCTGGTCCCCCCCCTCGGCCTACACCACCACGGGCACCCACCTACCCCGGCGTGGGAGCACTGCCGTGGGGCAGCGCCAACGTCACCCTCATCTCCCACCCACCTACCCAGGCGTGGCCGCACTGCTTGCGCTCGCGGGCGGCCCCCATCGGCCCCACGCCCCAAGCGCCCCCACCGCCCAGCCGCACCCTCCCCGCAGCGACGCCCCGTGCCCCCTTCCGCAACAACGACCCATCTCCCCTCCCTCGCCAAATAACTCCACGACCGTGAACTTATTTGGCGGATTTTTGCTATTGTTAACCAATCACTTGCGACTTGCCTACTCCAAATACTTTCACGGCCGTGAGAGTATTTGGGACAGGTAGGGGTGGCCGCGAAGAGGCGATGCCGCGTGGGCGGTCGGGGGAAGAGAACCGAAGTACAGTCGGCGCGGCGCACACACGGGCAGCGAAAGGAGGCCTCCCGGGCGAGGCCGGGGAACTTCGCGCTTCCCACGCCGCCCGCTTCCGCCAACTCTGCGCGCACTTCCCGGCCACCGCCATGCTTCCCTACAAGATCAGCGTCCTTGTCTTCGTCGAAAATCGCGCCGGCGAACTCCTGCTCATCGAACGCACCAAAGCGCCCAACGCCGGCCGCTGGAGCCCCATCGGTGGCAAGCTCGAGATGCACCTCGGCGAGTCCCCCTTCGAATGCGCGGCACGCGAGGTCGGCGAGGAGATCGGGTTGAAGATCGTCGCCGAACGCGACCTCCACCTCTTCTCCATGATCGCCGAAAAGGCTTACGAGGGATCCGGCCACTGGCTCATGTTCCTCTTCCGCTGCCGCGTGCCGATCGACGCCCTGCCGCCGCACATCTCCGAAGGCCGCTTCGGATTCTTCTCGCGCGCCGCCCTCGAGAAGCTGCCGATTCCCGAAACCGACCGCCAAGCGCTCTGGCCGATCTGGGACCGGCACCGCGACGGTTTCGTCGCGCTCCGCGCCGACTGCCATCCGTCGCAGAAACTCGACGTCGTGATCGAGCAGGTGCTGCCTGGCCCCTCCGCGGGCATTCCAACGTAGCGTGCGAGCTCGCCGCCGCGCGCGCACGCCTCAGCGTCGCGTCTGTTCGGCGAGTGCCACGATCTCGGCGAGCGCCGCCGGACTGGCGCAGCAGTACTGCAGCGGCTTCATCTTCAGATCGAACTGCTGCATCGGGAACGGCGAGGAGCCGAAGAAATGCAGCGGCGCCCCGGTCTCGCGGGCGATCGCGGCCGCCGCGGCGATGTCCCAGACCTTCACCGTGAAGTCCATGCAGGCGTCGATCATGCCGAGCGCGGCGTAGGTGAGATGCAGCGCGCCGCTGCCGAAGCCGCGCAGCTTGTACCGGGTGAGGATCGCCGTCGCCAGCGGCAGGTAGCGCGGATCGACCGGCGAATGCGTGGCGATGATCCGCTCGTGGCGGCCGCTGCGACCGAACTGCGGCTGCAGCCGCTCGTCGCCCTCCCACACGCCCTGCCCCGGCCCGCCGTGAAAAAGCCCGCGCCGCCCCAGGTCGTAGAGAAACCCGTACACCGGCTCGCCGTCGCGCAGCAACCCGAGCGAGATCGCCGTCACCGGAATGCCGAGCGCGTAGTTGTTGGTGCCGTCGATCGGGTCGAGCACCCACGACCACTCGCCGCGGCGCGGAAACGGGTTCTCGCCCACCGCGAGTTCCTCGCTGAACAGGTCGTCGCCCGGGAACTGTGCACGCAGCGCGTCGAAGATCGCCGTCGAGATCGCCAGGTCGGCATCGGTCACCCGCGAACCGTCGTGTTTCCAGTGGCTGGCGGCGCGGCCGAATTGGGCGTGGTAGAACGCGGCTTGGGCCATCACGGCCTTGCGGCCGGCGGCGATGCGGGTGGTGAGTTCGGTTGGGTTGGAGGCGGCCACGCGCCGAGCAAGGCGCACCCGCCCAGCGCTGGAAACTCAAAAGAAAGCACCCGGCCCCGCACCGCACTCCCGCGCCCTGCGGGCCGTTGGCGTTGAGGGACGTCTGCTTCGCGCCTTGCCGACCTCGTCCGCCGCGGATCGCCTCAGTAGTCGTACAGCTGCGGGTCGCGCGTCGGCGCGCCGCCCATCCGTCCCCTGCCGCCGAAGCCACCGCCCGGGCCTTCGCCCTCACCGCCCTCGGGAAACGCGTCGCCCATCTGGTCCTCGAGTTTGTCGGGGTCGGTGCCCTCCTCGAGTTTGCGGACCACCTCCTCCATCTGCTCGTCGAGCTTCTCGCCGGTCAACTCCGACATCTTGCGCATCATCCGGCCCATCGCGCGCGGGTCGTTCTCGTCCACCCCGTCCATCTCGCGCTCCATCTCGGAAAACGCCGCCTCCAAGCGCGGATCGTCCGCCGCCCCACCCTCCTCGCCGCCGGTGCCACCGTCCTCGCCGGACGCAGCCTCCTTCGGCTCCGCGGCGTTGCCGGAGATGGCGAAGGTCGACATCATCCGCTCCATCCGGAAGGCGGGGTTGTCGGGGCATTTTGGAGTCATCTGCCCCTGGGCCAGGGTCTTCGCGAAGAACTGGTAGATGCGATTGTTGTCGGGGCAGAAGTACTCGTAGATCGGCATGCCTCGCTCTCTACCCCCGCGGCCCGTCCGGACAAGCCGCAAGTCGCCCAGAAACCGCGAACCGTTGCCGGGTCGGGCTCAGGACACCTCAGGCGCGGCCAACGGCAGTTCGATGAGGATCGAGGTGCCGGTGCCGGGCTGGCTCTGGATGAGCGCCCTGCCCCCGTGCAGCTCCGCCAGCTTCACCGCGATCGCCAAGCCCATTCCCGTCGCCCGCTGTTCCTGGAACATGCGCTCGAACTGGTCGGTTGCCCGCAGCCCAGCGACGATCGAGTCGTCGATCCCACAGCCTTCGTCCGAGATCGATAGCCAGACCATGTCGCCGGTGAGCCGCGCCCGCACCTCCACCGGCCGGCCCGGGTCCGAGAATTTGAAGGCGTTGTCGATCAGCTCCTCGCTGAGCTTGGCGAGGTTCTGGTCCGAAATGGCGACCTCGACCGGGACCAGTTCGAGCACCAGATCGGCACGCCGCCCGTGCCGCTCCGCCAGGCGCTCGGCCGTCTCGGCCACCACCTTGCGCAACTGGCAGGGCGCGGTATAGCGGAAAGCGGCGAGGCGATCCGGCTCCGCCGCAGCCAGCTCCAGCTGCGAGTAGATGAGGAAATTGCGGATCAGCCGGTGCAACCGCTCGCCGGAGCGCTGGATGTCGCGCCCGATCTCGGCCGCCTCCGCCGGGCGCATCGCCGCCGCATCGTCGCGCAGGAGATCGGCCAGGCTGATGATGCCCGAGAGCGGGTTGAGCAGCTCCTGCGGCAACATCATGCTGATGTGGCTGCGCAGGGTCTTGGCCCGCTCCTCGGCCTCGCGCCGCAGGGCCTCCGCCTTGCGCAACCGCGCCGCAATCAGCGCCAGCACCTCCTCCAGATCGAAGGGCTTGGGCACGTAGTCGTCCGCCCCCAGCCGCATGCCTTCGCGCATGCCGTCCAGATCGGCGAGCCCGGTGACGAGCACCACGGGGATGTTCTGGGTCGCGGGCTCGGCGCGCAGCGCCTTGAGCACATCGTAGCCCGACAGGTCGAGCAGCCCCACGTCGCACAGGACCAGATCCGGCTTTTCCTCCCGCGCGAGCGCGATGCCCGACGCCCCGCTTCCTGTATCCACCACCTCGTAGCCGGCCCGCATCAACGCCTTGGCGAGAAGCTGGCGCATCTCGGCTTCATCGTCGATGACGAGGATTTTGGGCATCGGAGGGAGGAGGTGCGCCGGTGGCCGGCGCGGAGGTTCGCCGGAAGGTACGCAGGCAGGACGCAGGGCGGAAACAAAATTCCCGGGAAAAACGGTCCCAACACCGGTGGTACCACCCAGTTCCGCCCTGTGTCGCGACCAGCGCTGGGCCGCCCCGCCGCAGCCGACTGGGCCCGCCGCATGGTGGAAGCGAAGGCCATGGGCCGATCGCATCATCACTGCGGCCCCCCACGACCACACCCGCCAGCCAGACCGCACAGGGGAGCCGGCGGGCGGTGCCGCACCGGTCGTTGCCCGAAGCCGCTCCCCGGTTGCGAGAACCGCTCCCGGGCCCTATCGTTCCGGCATGAAAACGATCCTTACCCCGGTCGATTTTTCCGGTGTCACCCCGCGGGTGGTCGAACAGGCCGGTGAGCTCGCCCAGGCCCTCGGCGCCACCGTCGAACTCTTCCACGCGGTGGCTCCGCCGGTGAACGTCGTCACCTACGACATGCCCGTCGAGTCCTTCGCCCAGGAGATCGAGTTCGCCCAGGGGCAGGCGCTGCGCAAGCTCGGCGAACTCGCCCGGCTGGTCGAGGCGAAGGGTATCTCCTGCACGACCAAGCTCACGCAGGGCCACGCCGTCACCGTGATCCTCGAGGAGGCGCGCAACCTCCCCGCCGCGTTCATCGTGATGGGCTCCCACGGCCATGGCGCGCTCTACGAACTGCTCGCCGGCAGCACCACCCACGGCATCCTGCATCGCGCGACCTGCCCGGTCGTGATCCTGCCCTCGCCCCGGCCGGGTCGTTGACCCGCCGGAGCCGGAGGCACGCACGCCCCCCCGCGGGCGGCTCAGGGGGATTGCTCGACCCGTAGGCGCGCAAACCGCCACGCCGACGTCGGCGGTGTGGCCTCACGCATGCGCACCGACCGCGTGCCGTCGGGGTTCGCTGACAACACCTCGAGCACGTGTTCGACCGCGTTCCAGGTCGCGAGGTCCGTCGAGACTTCCATCACGTACCGGAGTCCCTGCGCCCCGGTGTTCTGGGTGAAGACGAGCGCCACGGCCGGCGAGCCGCCGGCCTGGTCCAGCACCGCGAGCGGGAGCCGCGCACTCGCGCTCCCCAACGGGGCGACGCCGAGGGCGTACTTCAGGAGGTTCGCGACCCCGTCCCCCGCCGGTGTATCCATAGCTCCGCGTTGCGCCGGTGCCACCCCGCCCTGGCTGGTCCAGTCGGCGAGCGTCATCGTCCCGCCCGTGACCTTCACCAGCACGGTGCGGCTGTCGGCTTGCCCGCCGTCGTTGGCGACGCGCACCCAGTAGCGACTCCAGGCAGTCAGCGCCGGCGTGGTGTAGCTCGCCCCGGTCGCACCTGCGACCGGCTGGGAGACATCGCCGGTGTCGCCACGATACCATTGGAAGCTCAGCGGCGTCGCCCCGCTGGTTGCGACGGTCAAGGACGCCACACCGCCGAGCGCAGTGGTGGCATCGGCCGGCTGGGTGGTGATCGCAGGGGGGGCGAGCGCCGCGATCTGGAACTCGTACCACACCGTGGCGCCGTTCTGCCCGAGCGAGAGCTGCGCCTTGCCGCCGGAGTTGCCCACCGCCAAGGCCGTCGTGCGCTGCCCACGCGCATCGAGCGCCCAGGCGCTCACCCTCGCCGGGGACACCGGCAATGTGACCGTGGCCGGGATCACTTCGATCAACGTGGGGGCCGTGCCCCAGTTGGCGCCCACGGAGGTCCGCGTCGAATCCTTCCAGGCCATGCCGGTGTTCGCGAGATCGCCGGTGGTGACGACCACCCCCCGCGCGCCCGCTCCACCGCCGATGGCGCCACCGTCGAGCACGGTGAGCCCGATCGTGCACCAGTCCTGTCGCGTGGAGCCCGGGGCGATGATCACGCCGCCAAGATCCCAGGTGCGGCCGCCGACATGGCCCACGACCGCCTTGGTGCGTGCCGTGTCGACCGTCACCACGCCCTGCGCCGGGAGCGAGTTGTCCCAGCGGAGCTCCCCGGTATCCGAAACCTTGACGGAGCCGGTCGGCGCCGCGGGCGGGGTCGCCAGCCCCGTGGCGTCGGCGCCGATCGCGAGGGAAAGCCGGCTGACCAGAGCCAACGAGCCCGGCACCCCGAGGTGGGCGCCGTCGCCCACGGACCAGGCGGCGCCCTGCTCGGCCGCGATCGCCACACCAGTTTCGGGCGTGAGCGCCATCGTGTACTCGTTCACCGCCGGCGCCACATCGCCGCGGCGGAACAGCACCGCGGCGAGGAGGTTGTTCGCCATCTTCCCGGGATGCCCGCCGTGATCGAAGAACCCGGATACAAACTCGGAGACCCCGGTCCGGTAGTCGAACATCCAGAGGCTGTCCCAGTCCTGGAGCGCCCCGTAGGCCGCCGCGAGCAGCGGCCCTTCCGAGCCGTAGGTGTTCGGCGAGGGGTGCTGGTACTCGGTCACATTGTGCGGCCGCCCTTTCACCCGCTGGTTGGCGATCTCGCCCACGAGGCCGCCCAGGACGTCGTCGACCATGGAGCGATTCTGCACGGTCCACTGCACCGGGTCCCAGTCGAGCCCGGCCGGCCAGACCGGATGTTGCCAGTAGGTATGGGAGTCCATCGCATCGAGGCCCGCCTGCGCGTTGAGCGGGCTATTCGCCGCGATCGAGCCCCACACGATGCCGTCGAAGCCGAGCGTCTCCTTAACATGGCGACGCATCGCCGTCCAGTAGTCGACCTCGAGTGCGAGCAGGAACCTCGTCCAGTCCCGCCGTGCGGCCGCCGTCGTCGCAGTGCCGGAGGCGGCCACCGCAGGAACCGTGCGGGACTCGAGCGACGTCCCCTGGGGCAGCCCGCCGATCGTGCCGCCGGGCTGGAGTTTCACATCGGCCAACCACACGGTGCAGAGCCGGTTGCCGAAACCGTTGAAGTTGAGCCGCACGTTGCCGTCCGCCTCCGCCGCCTGCACCACGAAGGAGTAACGCTGCCAGCTGGTGCCCAGCGTGGGCATCACGCTGCCGCCGATGGTGCCGTAGTCGCCGTAGGCGCGGGCGAGTCCCGCCCGGAGGGGCACCGCGGCGGCGGCCTTGGCCCAGAAGCTCACCGTGTACACCCCGCCGGCGGCCAGCGCCAGCGAGCCCTGGTTGAACTGCACGTGCCAGTCGGCCGAACCGGCTTTGGTCACGTTGATGCGCAGCGCCGGTTGCCCCGAGAAATCGGTCGTGGTCGTGACGGTGGCCGCGGCGGTGTCGTGGCGCTCCGTGGTCCACCCGGTCTGCCCCGAGGCGAAGTTGCCGTTGAGCAACAAACTGTCCTGGAGCGGCTGGTCGATCGCGCCCCAGGCGGCGAGCAGGGCGGCGGTGTCGGCGTACCGGCCCGCCAGCCACGTGTTCCAGCGCGCGGCCAGTTGCGCGCGGTAGACGGCCGGCATCGTGTCGAGCACGCCCTCGTACCACTTCTGCAACAGGCCGTTCTCGTTGAGGATCTCCACGAAGGCCACCGCCGGATCCCGGGCCAACGTCTGCCCGCCCCGGTAGGGATTGGGCGCGGAGAGCAGCTTGGTGGCGTACTCTTGCTGCAACTCCAGTGCGGAGGCGTTGAAGAAGCCGAGGATATGCTGGTCCTTCCACCCCATCTGCGCGATCTCGGCGCCGAGGCCGTCGCCGGCCACGAAGCCGCGCGAGACCAGCAGGTTGATGTTCGCATAGATGCCCCGCGCCGCGAGCTGGGCCATGAAGTAGTGCATCCGGTCGAGGCGATCGGCCGAGAGGTTGCGCGAGGTGCCGCCGGCATAGTCGATGAGCACCTCGTTCGGCGCCCAGTTCGCATCCATATGGTGGAAACGCACGGCGTTGAAACCGAAGCGCGCCAGCCGCGCGGCATGGGCCTCGGCCTGCGCATGGGTCGGGAAAGCGGCCACATCCGAGACGTTCACCCCGAGGAAACGAATGCGCGCGCCGCCCACCTGATACCGGCCGTCGGCCGACACGGTGACGCGTCCGGCCGAGCCCGCCGGTTGGGGTTGCCAGCTCTGGAGGTTGGTGATGCCCGGGGACGCATCGTCCCAAGGCATGCGAAACGGCTGCAAATCGGCGGCCGCCACAGAGGCGCCGCCCAGCACTATCGCCGATAGTGCCGAGGTGATGAGTCGGGGGGGCATGGCGGGACGGTAGATGAACTCCGGTCGAGGCAAAGCTTGTTCCACGTGGACCTACAAAAATCCTTTCATCGGAATGCATCTGCCCAGAACGAAGTCTGCGCCGTGCGGGTGCCGGGCCGCCTCGCGGCCCCGTCCGAGCCCCCGGGGCCCCATTCGCTCACTCCGTCCGCCACGCCCGCCGCATCCCGAGTGTGGCGAGCGCGAGACTGAGCAACGAGCTCACCGGCATCGCCACCGCCGCCACGAGCGGGTTCACCAACCCGGCCAGCGCCAGCGACACGATGATGCCGTTGTAGCACACGGCGAAGACGAACACCCGGCGGATCGCCCGTCTCCGAAGCTCCGCCACGCCGAACAGCCGCCGGATCCCCCGCAGGCCTCGGCCGAGGTAGTAGAAGTCGCATTTGCGCTCGAGCATGCCGCGATGGATCACCGGCGTGCCACGTGCGAACGCGGCATCGAAGGCCAGGCTGTCGTTGGCCCCGTCGCCGAGCATGAGCGTGTCCCGCGCGTCGTGGGCGACGACCCAGTCGCGTTTCTGTTCCGGGGTGAGCCCGCCGAGCGCATGCGCCGCCGGCACACCCAGCGCATCCGCAAAGGCGGCAACTTTCTCCGGCCGATCACCGCTGAGGACGAAGACCTCGCGCCCTTCGCGTTGCAGCGCCGCGATCTCCGCACGCGCATCGCTGCGCGCCGACTCGACGAAGTGCAACCGCGCCAGCACCCGACCGTCGTGGGTGAAACAGGCGTCGCCTGACTCCGGAACGCGGATCGCGGATCCCGGATTGCCAAACCCCTCTCGCCCCAGCGACCACACACCATCCGCCGCCTGCAGTCGCACGCCCCGCCCCACCACCTCTTCGACGCGGAGCGGCTCCGGACTCGCAGTCCCGCGTTCCCCGTTTCCAGTGTCCGCTGTCCGGTCGCCGGTTCCCGTCTCCCTGCTTCCGGATCCCGCCAACGGGCCACCGGTCACCGACCTCCGTCCACGGTCCGCCGTCCACCGCCCACCGCCCTCCCAGGCCAACGCCTCCTGCACCGCCCGCGCCGTCGGATGCGGGTTGTCCTCGACGAGTTGCCAGAGCCGCCGGCACGCGGTCGGTTCCAACGCGGCGAGCGCCGCGGGATTCGCCAGCACCGGGGTTTCGAGGGTGAGCGTGCCCGTCTTGTCGAAAAGCACCTGCTTCACGCGGCGCAATCGCACAAACAGCGACAGCTCGCGCACGAATACGCCGTGCCGCCGCATCGCCGCCACCGCGAACTCCTCGACCAGCGGAAACGCCACACCGATGCCGCAGGGACATGAGGCGACGAGCACCGCGATCGTCACATGCAACGCCTTGAGCCCGTCGCCGGCCCACCACCACCAGCCCGCGCCACCGAGCCCGGCCAAGACGAGGATCGCCCCGAGGTAGTACCGGACGATCCGTTCGGCCAGCTCGTGCCGGAACCCCTGCGCCCCGCTCGTGGCCAGCAACCGCGCCAGCGCCGAGTCCGCCCAATCCTCGAGCGCCTCGAGCCGCAGCTCGTGCAGGCTCGCGCTCGTCGCGCCCGCCGGGATCGTCTGGCCCGCCGCGACCTCGCGCGCCTCGGGTTCGCCGTTGATCCACTCGGTCGTGACAGTCGCCGGGCCGTCGAGCAGTTGCGCCGCCACCGGCACGACCTGCCCCGCCCGCAAACGGAAGACCTGCCCGCGCCGCAACGTCGCCGACGGCCGCCGCACCGGCCCGCCCTCCGCCTCCACCACCACTTCAGCCGGCTCGCGGGTGAGCGCGAGCAGCTGGAGCCGGTTGCGCTCGATCGCGGCCTCCTGCGTCCAGCGGCCCAGTAGCATCAGGAAACTGAACACCGCGACGAAATCGAAGTACACGAGCTGTTCGTGCCCGCCGAGCCAGCCGAGCAGCGAGCCGGCGTAGCCGATGAGCAGCCCGAGCGTGATCGGCACGTCGAGGTTGACGAGGCCATGGCGCAGCGCCACCAGTGCCCGTTGCGCGAAATAGCTCCCGCCGGTCAGCAGCCCCGCCGTGGCGAACGCCGCCTGCAACGCCTCGAAGACCGGCCGGAACTCCGACGTGCGCTCCAGGCCCAGATACGCGGGCAGGGCGAAGATCATCGTGTTCATCGCGAACGCCGCCGCGAGGCCCAGTCGCAGGCGCAGCCCCTGCGCGGCCGCCGCGCCCGGTTTCTCCCCGGCCGGGCCCACCAGATACCCGAAAGCCTGCAACTCGCGGGCGAAGCCCACCGTGTCGAACCGCCCCGGCTCCCAGCGCCAATACAACCGGCCCAGCGTGGCGTTGATCTCGATGCGCACCGCACCGGCCCGGCGCCGGAAGAGCCGCTCGATCAACCACACGCACCCCACGCACGAGACCCCCTGCACGTCGAGAACCAGTTCGGCCGCCTTCGGCGCGCCGCCCTCCGCCGCCGCGGCCGCCTCCGCCAGCCACGCATAGTCGCGCGGTTGGAAGACGGCGCTGCCCGCCGGCGCCACCGCCCGATCCTTCAGCGTGTAGAACCGCTCCAGCCCCTCGCGTACGATCTGCGCGTGCACCGCCGCACAACCGGGGCTGCAGAACTCCGCATGCCCCGCGGTCGGCGTGAAGGCGGTCCCACAGTGTTTGCAGCGGGCGGAGCCGGCCGGGTCGGGTTTCGGGGTCATGGAGAGCGCGCGTTCAAGAAGGCGGCGAGACCGACAGAAGACGACGGAGCCCGCCCGGGGCAAGCATCGGGACGGCCGAACCTCCCGCGGCCCGGAAAGCCCGGTCATCCCGGCCGCTCAGGCGTGATCATGCAGTTGCCGCAAATCCACGAGCGAACCTCCGGCCACCGTTGGGGAAACCACCGGCCGGCATGAGCTCCCCGTGGGTCCGGTCTCCGACCGGCCCCCTCCGCTTTCAGCCGTGACCGCCGGCTCACGTATCCCGGCGTCCAGTCAGAGACTGGACCTGCTCGCGGACTGCATGATCACGATTCAGAGCAGGTCCGCGGCGAGTTCGGCGAGCTTGGAGCGTTCGCCCTTCGAGAGCTTCACGTGGGCGGCGAGCGCGTGGCCACGCATCTTGTTGCGGCAGTAGACGAGGCCGTTGCTGCGGGAATCGACGTACGGGTTGTCGATCTGCGCCGGGTCGCCGATGAGCACGATCTTCGAGCCCTCGGAGATGCGGGTGATGATCGTCTTCACCTCGTGCGGCGTGAGTTGCTGTGCCTCGTCGAGGATGAAGAACCGCCGCGCGATCGAACGGCCGCGGATGAAGCAGAGCGCCTCGATCTCGACCACTCCGGAGCGGAGCAGCCGCTCGTAGGGCTTGAGCGGCGCGAGGGCGGTGTTGGCGCCACCGCCGACGGCGACCGGGATCACGCCCGGCGCGGCGAAGGTCGCCTCCTTGCGCATCTTCTTGCCAACCTTCTTGGCGGCGAACTGCGGATCCTTCTGCGGCTTGGTCGGGATGAGCACCTCGAGCGCGTCGTAATAGGGCTGCAACCACGGCTTCATCTTCTCGTCGATCGTGCCCGGCAGGAAGCCGATGTCCTTGCCCAGCGCGATGACCGGGCGGGAGATCGAGACGCCGTCGTAGCGGTTGGCCTCGTCGCGGATCTGCTGGAGCGCGCAGGCGGTGGAGAGCAGCGTCTTGCCCGTGCCCGCCTTGCCATAGCAAGTGACGAGCGAGATCGAGTCGTCGAGCAGCGCGTCCATGAAGAACTGCTGCTCGAGGTTGCGTGGCCGGATCGGGATGCCGCCGGGGGCCGACACGTGGTCGGGGATGCGCAGGCGGCGCACGAGGCCGGCGCCGCAGTAGCGCGCAGGCATGGTCTTGCCCTCGGGGGTCTTCAGGAGGACGTAGTCGTTGAGCAGAAGATTTCTCAGCCCGTCGCCCTCGAACTCGATCTGTCCCTCGGAGGCGAACCGCTGCATCTCGTAGATCGAGAGCGGAATCGTGTGGTATCCGAGATCCTCGTCGTCGACCGGCACCTTGTCGTTGAGGTAGTCCTGCGCCTCCAGGCCGACCGCGCGCGCCTTGAGGGCGACGTTGACGTCCTTCGTCACCAGGATCGTCGGCGGCGGGAAGGTGTCCTTCACGAAGAGGGCGCACGCGATGATGCGGTTGTCCTTCTTCAGCAGGTCGGGGAGCACCGACTTGAACCGCTGGATGGTGGGCGAGTTCTCGCCGTCGAGCAGGTAGCGGTTGATGATGACGGAGAGCGTGCCGCCGGTGGGCAGGTCCACGCCCTCGAGCATCGCCCGGCTGTCGGGTAGAAGCTGCGACAGGATGCGGTGCACGGTGCGGGCGTTGCGGCCGCGCTCGGTGGACTGCTCCGATTTGATGGCGTCGAGCTCCTCGAGCACCTCGACGGGGATGACGAGGTTGTTGTCGTCGAACTTGAAGATCGACTGGGGGTCGTGCAGGAGCACGTTCGTGTCGAGGACGAAGGTCTTGGCCTTCGTGGAAACTCTGAGCCGCGGTTTGGGTTGGAGGGTCCCGTGGGGGGTACTCATCAGCGGTGAGTAAGTTGTGAGCAACTCAATGGCCGGACGCCGCGCCGGCGTCGATGTTATTCCCGGAAACTAGGGTGAAAATTCTGCATCGTTGTGCCGCAGCACCGCCGGCCGCGCGGCGCGATTCGCGCCTTGCGCGCCGAAACCGCCGCCGCTTCCCTCGCCGGCCATGTCGTCCACCACCACCAAAGAATACGCCGTGATCAGCACCGACCACGGCGACATCAAGATCGAGTTCTGGCCCGAGGTCGCCCCGAAGACCGTCGAGAACTTCAAGAAGCTCGCCAGCGAGGGCTTCTACGACGGCACCGCGTTCCACCGCGTGATCAAGGGCTTCATGATCCAGGGCGGCTGCCCGAACACCAAGGCTGGCGCCAAGGGCATCCCCGGCACCGGCGACCCGGGCTACAAGGTGAAGGCCGAGTTCAACGACCGCTCACACACCCGCGGCGTGATCTCGATGGCCCGTGCCCAGCATCCGGATTCGGCCGGCTGCCAGTTCTTCATCTGCCACGGCAACGCCGCCTTCCTCGACCGCCAGTACACCGCCTTCGGCCAGCTCGTCGCCGGCGACGAGGTGCTCGAGAAGATCGCCACCTGCGCCACCTCCGGCCCGGAACGCAGCACGCCGAACTCCCGCCAGGGCGTGAAGAGCGTCAAGATCGTCGCCGAGTAACCGAGGTCCGGCGACCTCCGCCGGCCCCCGCTCCTTTCGCAAACGCCGCACCCGCAAACGGGCGCGGCGTTTCTGCTTTACGCGAGGAGGCGCACTTGCCCGCCTGCACGCATCAACTCCTCCGCGGCTTCCGGATTGCGTAAGGCCGCCGCTCCCGTCACCACCTTTCCGTTTCCCCACGCCTCAAACACGCCAAGCACAAACCAGAAAATGAAACGTCTTCTTCTCTCGCTCGCCCTCGCCTGCTCAGCCGCCTTCGCCGCGGACACCAAACCGACCGAAGCCTCCATCAAGGAGCTGCTCGCGCTCTCCGACGCCCCCAAGCTGATCGATGGCGTGATCGGCCAGATCGACCAGATGATGAGCGGCATGGTCGCCCAGGCCACCCAAGGCCAGCAACTCAGCGAGAAACAGCAGGCCGCTTTGGCGTCCTTCCAGAGCAAGTATGCGATCCTCATGCGCGAGGAGCTCAGCTGGGCCAAGATGGAGCCGACGTACATCCGCATCTACCAGAACGCGCTCAACCAGGAGGAGATCGACGGGATGATCGCGTTCTACAAGACCCCCGCCGGCCAGGCCGTCATCAAGAAGATGCCCGCCCTCATGCAGCAGATCATGGCCGAGATGCCGGCGATGATGGGGCCGCTCATGCAGAAGCTGCAGCCCCTCGCCCAGCAACTCGAGGCCGAGCTCAAGACCGCCGCCGAAGCCCCGGCCGAACCCGCCAAGTAAGCGGCCTGCCTCGACTCCTCGGTTCGTTCACCGCCCCGGTCGGCCCCGCGTCGCCGGGGCTTTTCGTTGTCCGCTCGGCCCGCCGCCCGGTAGCGATGCGCGTGAGCGCATCGATCTGGCGCTCTTCCGCGCCCGTAGCACCATTCATCCGTAGCGCTGCCCGTGATGGCAGCGACCCTCGCGCACTCGCTCCACCGCTCGTGGCATGGATTTCCAGACCCATGTCCATCCATTCTGCCCTCGCCGTCCCTCCACGGGTCGCGCGACCCGTGCCACGCTCCGCCACCCGCCCGCGATCAGCGGGCGCCAGCGCCCATCGCCCCTGCGGCGATCAGCCGCAGGACACTTCCAAGCTTCCGCCCATAGGCGGAATGCCATCAGTGGTTTCCTCACTCCGATTTCCGCTCCGCCTCCGTCACGCCCGCACCGTGACCAGTTCGCAGGACACCGCGCGCTTCGCCACCGGGTCGTAGCGCACGAGCGCGCCGGAGAGCCGCACATCGTTCGTCGCCACCTCGAAACGCCGCGGCATGCCGTCGACGAAACGCCCAATGACCGCCTGGAGGTCGCGGCCGAGCACCGACTCGTACGGGCCGGTCATGCCGGCGTCGGTCAGGTACGCGGTGCCCTTCGGCAGCACCGTAGCGTCGGCCGTGGGCACGTGCGTGTGCGTGCCGACCACCGCCAACGCCCGGCCGTCGAGGTACCAGCCCATCGCGATCTTCTCGGAGGTCGCCTCCATGTGCACCTCGACGAAGACCGCGTCGCAGTCGGCCGCCGAGGCCGCGAGCAACCGGTCGGCCGCGGCGAACGGGCAGTCGCCCTTCAGCCCGATGAAGTTGCGGCCCAGAACCGTGAATACCCCGAGCCGGAAACCGTTCTTCTCGACGACCACCCGCTCGAGCCCGGGGCACATCGCCGGCAGGTTCGCCGGGCGGCACACGCGGTCGAGCGTCTTGATCTCGGCCTCGAAGCCCTTCTGGTCCCACACGTGGTCGCCGAGCGTGATCACGTCGACACCGCGGCCGAGCAGGTCGCGCGCAATCGTGCCGGTGATGCCCGCACCCGCGGCGGAGTTCTCGGCGTTGGCGATGACGAAATCCAGCTGCCACTGCTCGCGCAGCGCGGCCAACTGGTTCGCCACAATCTCGCGGCCGGGCCGCCCCACGATATCGCCGATGAAAAGGAGGGAGATCACGCCCGCATTCCGACCCGCCACGCGCCCGGGCGCAAGCCGGTTGGCGCGCGCCGCGGGGCTGCGCCCGCAATCGCCTGCAAGCAGGCTCCTACATCGGTCGCCGCCGCTGGGCGCGACCGCGGCCCCACTCGGTCACAGGATCGTCGCCGCTCAGCGGCCCGCCTCGGCGTCGGGCTTCTTCTTGGCGAACTTGCTCTCGGTCCCCGCCAGCAGGCGCTGGATGTTGGAGCGGTGACGCAGGATGATGAACACGCCGAGGATGCAGAAGAAGAGCGTGAGGAAGAGCGTCTGGTGCAGCAGCCAGGAGGAGACCGGCAGGCTCGCCGCCAGCAGGATCGAGGCGAGCGAGACGTAGCGCGTGGAGTAGAACACGACCACCCACACCGCCACGCCCAGCAACGCCACCGGCCAGGATAGCGCGAGCAGGCCGCCGATGCTGGTGGCCACGCCCTTGCCGCCGCGGAATCCGATCAGGCACGAATACGAGTGACCGACGATCGCGCCGACCATGCCGGCCACGGCCATCCGCTCGGCCAGCTCGGCGTCGCCGAAACCGACCACCGGCAGCACCGGCCAGAGCGTCGCCACGACGCCCTTCAGAAAATCGAGCAGGAAGACGAGGTTGCCCGCCTTCTTGCCGATCGAGCGCTTCACGTTGGTCGCGCCCGGATTGCCGGAACCGACCTTGAAGATGTCCACTCCGTGGGCACGGGCGACCCAGACGCCGAACGGCAGCGAGCCGAGCAGGTAGCCGGCGAGGAGAGCGGTGACGAGCGGGAGGAACATGGAGGAAACGAGGCGGGCGCTTTGATGCACGTGGCCCGGCGCTTCAGCCCGGGCCTCCGTGGTGGATCGAAGAGAAGCGCGGCCTGAAGCACCGCGCTACGTTTCGGGAAGCAAGGCGGACCTCAGAGCTGGACGAACTTCGCCATCTTGATGGCGGGGTTGCCCTTGATCTCGGCGCGGGCCTTCTCGCTCGGCTCGTTGTCGACGACGACGACCATGTAGGCCGTGCCGCCGGGCGTGAGGCGCGAGAGCGACATGTCGGCGATGTTCACGCCGTCCTTGCCGAGCAGCGTGCCGATCGTGCCGACCATGCCGGGCTGGTCCACGTTCTCGAGCACGAGCAGCTTGCCCTCGGCGGGCACCTCGACCTCGCGGCGATTGATGCCGACGATGCGCGGGGTCTGCGTCTTGCCCATCAGCGTGCCGCGGGAGGTGTGCATGCTGCCGTCGGCGGCCGTGGCCTCGACGACGATCAGGTCGGTGTACTCGCACTCGCCATTCGACTTCACGACCTCGACGTTCACCCCGAGGCGCTGGAGCAGCATCGGCGCGTTGACGAAGTTGACCTCCTCGCCGCTGATGCGGCGGAGGAAACCGCGCTCGATCGCGCGGGTCACGGCGTTGGAGTCGATCTCGCAGACCTTGCCGAAATAGGTGAACTTCAACGACGCGATCTGCGGCGGGGCGATCTGCTGGACGAGCGAACCGAGCTTGGCGCCGAGGTCGAGGTACGGCCCGAGGACCTTCAGCGCGGCGGCGTCGATCGAGGGCATGTTGACCGCGTTGCGGATGATGCCGTTGTTGAGCACATCGGCGATCTGCTCGGCGATCTCGATGCCGACCGACTCCTGGGCCTCCTTCGTGGAGGCGCCGAGGTGCGGGGTGAGCACGAGATTCGGGATACCGCGGAAGGGATGGTCGGCCGGGAGCGGTTCCTCCTCGTACACGTCGAGGCCGGCGGCGGCGACCTTGCCGCTCTTGAGCGCCTCGACCAGCGCGGTCTCCTTGATGATGCCGCCGCGGGCGCAGTTGAAGATGCGCACGCCCTTCTTGCACTTCTCGAAGGCGGCCTCGTCGATCATGTCCTTCGTGGCGTCGGTCAACGGCATGTGGACGGTGATGTAGTCGGCCTGCGCGAGCAGTTCGTCGAGCGTCACGCCCTCGACCTGCATGGCCTTGGCGCGGCTCGGCGCGAGGTAGGGATCGTAGGCGAGCACGCGCATGCCGAAGGCCTGGGCGCGCTTGGCCACCTCGCCGCCGATGCGGCCGAGGCCGACAACGCCGAGGGTTTTGCGGAACAGTTCGATACCGCTGAAATTCTTCCGGTCCCACTTGCCCTCGCGCATCGAGGCGGAGGCCTGCGGCACGGGGCGGGCGCCGCAGAGCATGTGCGTGAACGTGAGCTCGGCCGTGGCGATGGTGTTGCCCGAGGGGGTGTTCATCACAACCACGCCGCGCGCGGTGGCGGCCTCGACGTCGACATTGTCCACGCCCACGCCGGCGCGGCCCACGACCTTCAACAACGGGGCGGCCGCGATGACCTCGGCGGTGATCTGCGTCTCGGAGCGGACGGCGATCGCATGAACATCCTTCACCAGAGAGAGGACCTTCTCGGGGGTGGAATTGTAGGCTTCGATGACTTCGAAGCCCGGCTGTTTGCGGAGCAGTTCCACGCCCTTGGGCGAGATCTTGTCGGCGACGAGGATTTTCATGGGAATGAGGGTTCGAAGCGAACCGCCCCGCCCCGCCGCCCGCAAGGAAAAGGTTCGCGGCCGATCGGCGCGGCAAAACGTCCGCCTTTCGCGTCATCACGCACTACTCGCCGGCGCCGAACCGCCTCAGCGCAAGGACCATCTGCATTACGCAGCTTCCCGGCTCTTGAGCGTCGCGCATCGGACTGGCACTTTGGGGTAGGGCGTTCTGCCGTACGGCAGAATGGGCCCGCCGCGTTCACGGACGGCCCGGCGGTCCAGCCCCTCTCCCCCGGTCAGCCTATCGCGCGAAGATCAATATGGCCCAACCGGCCGCCCCAGCCCGCCTCGAAGCATCCGGCCACGCGCCCGACGACGCGATCGAGCACCTTCCGTTCGGCTCCGGCCAAACCATCGCACTCCGGAGGGAAGCCCCCCTTGTGCCTGTCGGCACTCAACTCTCCCGGCTCCTTTCCCTGCCCCCACCGACCAGAGTTACGAATTGACGCACTCGTGACGCAGGAGCTTGTATCCGGTCATACGTTTGCTCGGCGCGATGGGAGCGCTTGCGCAAGCCGGTTCACTCGATGCGCTCAATCCGCTCCATTCTCCGCGCCGGCGGCATGCTGGCCCTTACTGTTGTGCCGCTTTGTGCGATCATCGATCTCGACGGCGACGGGATCTCGGACCTCTGGACTGCGCGACATGAGGTGACAAGCGCCGCCGATGCGGATCCCGATGGAGACGGATTGTCCAATCGCGAGGAGGCCTGCGCCGGCACCAACCCCACCGACGCCGAGGACCATCTTTCTACGACGATTCGGACTACTGCGGACAAGAAAATGGAACTCAGTTGGCCGAGCGTGTTCGGCAAACGCTACCGCATCGAAACCAGCGCCGACCTCAAGGCTTGGACAGAATTCCGCTCACAGCTCACCGGTACAGGGAAACGCTTTTCAGAGGCTCTTGGGGAAGCCAGCTTGGCCACTTCACCAAATTTCTGGCGGGTTGCAGTCGATGACATCGACTCCGACAGCGACGGGATCACCGACTGGGAAGAAGCTCAGCTCAGGACCAGCCCCACCAACCCAGACACTGATGGCGATGGTATGGTCGACGGCGACGAGTATCGTTGGTTCGGAGGGTTCAGCTACGACGGCACAGGCAACTCGGATGGCGACGGGGAAACCGACGCGACCGAACTGGCCAATGGAACCAGCCCCTACGATCCCTACAACGGCGCGGCACCACCGCCGCCGCCCGCGGGTTTCACAGACGCCATTCCCCCTAAAGGGAAATCCACCACGCTGGCGCCAACCAGTTGGTGCTTTTTCATTCTTCCGGACGACTACGAGCTTGTCGCCAAGTCGGTCTCAGGAGTGGCGGTACTCAAGCGAACATCGAGCAACGACGGTTTGACCGTAAATTCGTATTATCGATGGGATTTGGGATCAATAGATGAACTCGGCGCCCACAACTCTGCGGTGATCAACCGGAGAGGAACGATCGCGATGCGTACAGGTATTCAGGCAAGCCCTTATCAGTGAGGTGGACCCCGAACGTGAGACAGCGGGGACGGGTTGGTTAGTTATGGTCTGAACAGGAAAAGTAAATACTGGGGATGGGGTGGAGGGGAAGGGGCTCTGCTC
>JAEWNN010000030.1 GCA_023457035.1 Verrucomicrobiota bacterium | reverse complement strand
TCCTGCTCGGCGAAGAACAGCTCGAGGGCGTGGGCGAGATCCTCGGGGCGGTTGAGCTCCCAGGAATAGAGAAACTGGACCGCGGCCATGCGGCCGTCGCGGCGTTGTTGGATCGGACTGCTCATGCTTTGGGTCGGAGGTTCCGGAAAAGGTCGGCCATCTCGATGGCGGCGCGGGCGAACTCGGCGCCGCGGTCGGTCGAACCATGGCAACGCTCGCGCGCCTGGGCGTCGTTCTCGACGGTGAGCACGCCGTTGATCACCGGGACGCGCGTGGCGATCGCGACATCCTGCAGGCCGTGGGTGGCCGAGTACGCGATCACCTCGTAGTGGATCGTGTCGCCGCGGATGAGCACGCCCAGGGCGATGAGGGCGTCGAACTCGCGGCGGTCGGCCAACGCCTGGATCGCAACCGGCAGCTCGTTGGAGCCCGGCACGCGCACCACCACCGGCTCGGCCGCGCCGGCGCTCTTCAGCGTGGCCACGCAGCGTTCCAGCAGGGCGTCGACATAGCCGGCGTTGAACCGTGCGGCGGCGATGCCGAAACGCAGGCCGCGGGCGTCGATCGCGAGGGCGGAGGGTGCTTGGAGGCTCATGGCGTGGGAAACAACGGTGGGAGGTGCGAGGGGTTCACGGTTTGGCTTCCGCCCCGACTGGCAACACGAAAGGTGGAAGATACGTGGCCCGGAGCTTCAGCCCGGGCCGGCCGATGGCGCCGGAGCACTGGGCGGTGCGGAGATGGGGACGACGATCCGCGCGGGCACTGCGGGCCGAGCGGCGCGGGCTGAAGCCCCCCGCCTCGCCTCTTCACACCGGCACCTGCTCGACGATCTCCAGGCCGTACCCCTCGAGACCCACGACGTGCCGCGCAGTCGTGCCGGAGAGCAGCCGGATCTTGCGCAGGCCGAGCGCCACCAGGATCTGGGCACCCAGGCCGTAGTCGCGCAGATTCATCGCCGGCTGGCCGAGCGGGGCCGCCGGGTTGGCGACCGTGTCGCCGATGGCGGAGCTGTGCTGCATGTACAACACCACGCCCTGCCGCTCCGCGGCGATGCGCTTGAGCGACGCGGTGAGCGAATGGTAGCCGGTCAGCCCCGCGCCGCGGAAGACGTCGCTGAGCACGTTTTCGCTCTGCACGCGCACCAGCGTCGGCTCGGCCCCGACCGCGCCCATCGTGAAGGCGAGGTGTTCGCGACCGTCGAGCCGGCTGCGGAAGATGTGGAGGGCGAACTGCCCGAACTCGCTGGCGAACGGCCGGGTCGCGACCTTCTCCACCAGCGCCTCGCGGCGGTGGCGGTATTCGATCAGCTGCGCCGTCGAGATCATCTTCAGGCCGAACTGGCGCTTGAACTCGATGAGCTGCGGCAGGCGTTTGACGGTGCCGTCGTCGTTGACCAGCTCGCACAGCACGCCGACCGGCGGCAGACCGGCGAGCGTGACAAGGTCGACCGCAGCCTCGGTGTGGCCGGCACGCTCGAGCACCCCGCCCGGGCGGGCGCGCAACGGGAACACATGCCCCGGCTGGACGAGCTGGTCGGGCCGCGAGTGCTCGTCGGCCAGGATCTGGATCGTGCGGGTGCGGTCGTAGGCGCTGATGCCGGTGGTGATGCCCTCGGCGGCGTCGACAGTCACCGTGAAATCGGTACGGAAGGAGTCGCGGTTCTGGGTGACCATCGGGCCGAGCCCGAGGCGTTTGAGCCAGTGCCCGACCGTGGGCACGCAGATGATGCCGCTGCAGTAGCGGATCATCAGGTTGATGGTCTCGGGCGTCGCCTTCGCGGCGGCCATGATGAGATCCCCCTCGTTCTCGCGTTTCTCGTCGTCGGCCACGATGACGACCTGGCCGTCGGCGATGGCGCGGATCGCGTCCTCGATCGAGTCGAAGGGAGATGGGTGTTCGGCGTGGCTCATGCGCGGGAAGGCCGGATCGTGCGGCGCACACGCCGCGTGTCAACGCACGCGCCGTCAGCCGCGGCGGACCGGCAGCGTGGCGCCGTCGAACCAGGTGCCTTCGACCAGCGTCGACGTCGGGAACGGCGGCAGTCCCACCTGATGCAACTGGAGCTGGCCCGCCAGCAGTTCGACCGCCAGCTCGCCCACCCGCCGGCAATTGTGCCGCACCCCGGCGACCGTGCCGTCGGGTTTGTCCACGCACATGTCGGCAAACGCGAGATCCTGCGGCACCGAGAGGCCCAGTTCCCGCAGCTGGGGCAGGACGGCCGGGCCGAAACCAATCACCGCCTCGGGACGGTACTTGCGCAGCCACGCCTCGAGGGCGGAGCGGGGCGCGCGCCCCCCCCACTTCTCGTCGGGAGGCGGATTCACTTTCTCGATATAGTGGATCGGGATCCGCTGGCGCACCGGAATCGCCTGTTGCGCTTCGATGAACCCGGTGGACATGCTGAAGTCCGTACCGAGGTCCCAATTGGCGTGCAGGACCAGACCGACCCGGCGGTACCCGGCCGCCAGCACCTTGCGGGTGGCCAGCCGCAGGATCGAGCGCTGGTCGTTGGTCACGGCATGCAGCTGCGGCTCGTGGGGGAAGTAGTCGATCTTCACTGCCGCGAAGCGCGCCCAGTCGAAGTCCAGCCGGATGTCGCGATCGAAACGCTGCGAGGCCAGCACCAGACCGGCGATGCCGCGCGCATAGAGGATGTCGCCCAGCCGGCGCTCGCTCAGCTGCGGCTCGCCCAGCCAGAAATGCTCCAGCGCGTAGCCCAGCTCCTGGGCGCGCTGCGTGGCGCCCTCGAAGAACTGCGCGTGGGCGAAAAACTCCTTCCACACCCACCGCGAGTCCCAGTTGGTGACGTAGGCCAGCGTCTCGACCGTCCGCGACTGCCGCTGCCGTTTGCGATACGCCATGAGGGCCCGCAGGCTCGGGTCCGGGCGGTACCCCATCTCCGCCGCCAACGCCCGGATCCGCTCCTTGGTGTGCTCCGGCAGGCTGGGATGGTTGCGCAGCGCCAGCGAGACCGTGGTGACATGCACGCCGGCCCGTTTGGCCACGTGCGCCATCGTGACGAGTTCGTTCATGGGGCGGCCGCCACCGTAGGGTCCCAGGAAGGCCCGGCGAACCATTTTTCGCGAAGCCCCGGACGAGCACCCGACCGAGCTTGCCAGCGCCGAGCCGCGCGTTGTCGTGGCCGCCGTGGCCCACACCCTCCCTCCGCGTTCGCTGCCCGCGTTGCGCCGGTCGCTGCTCGACTGGTTCCGCGCCCACCGGCGCGCGTTGCCCTGGCGCGAAGCTCCGGCCCTCTACAAGACGGTCGTGAGCGAGTTCATGCTCCAGCAGACCCAGGTGAAGACCGTCCTGCCCTACTTCACACGGTGGCTGGCTCGCTTCCCCGATTTCGCCGCGCTGGCCGCCGCCCCGGAGGACGCCGTGCTGAAGCACTGGGAGGGGCTCGGCTACTACTCGCGGGCCCGCAACCTCCACCGGCTCGCCCGCGCCGTCGCCGCCCGGCCCGCTCCGCCGCGCACGGCCGCCGAGTGGCAGGAACTGCCGGGCGTCGGCCCCTACACCGCCGCCGCCATCGCCAGCATTGCCTGCGGCGACCGCGTGGCCTGCGTGGATGGCAATGTCGCCCGCGTGCTCGCCCGCCTCGCCGGCGACACCACCCCGTTCGATTCGGGCTCCGCGCTGGTGAAACACTTCCGCCCGCTCGCCGCCGAGGTTCTCGCCCCCGCCCATCCCGGCGAGTGGAACGAGGCGATGATGGAGCTCGGCGCACTCGTGTGCGCTCCGCGCTCGCCCACCTGCCTAGTGTGCCCGCTGCTCAAGCACTGCGCCACCGCCGATCCGGCCGCCGCGGCCGCGATCCCGCGGCTCGAACGCCCGCGGACCGAGCGGCGCGCCGTCGTCCGGCTCTGGTGCGTGCACGGCGGGAAGCTGCTGCTGCACCGCGCCGCCGCCGCCTCGAAGCGCCTCGCCGCTCTGCACGAACTGCCCGCCGCGGCCGACCTCGGCCTGAGCGACGCCGATGCCCGACGCGGTGAACTGGTCCTGCGTCGCTCGCGCAGCATCACCCGCTACCGGATCGAGGAATCGATCCACCGCTGGCGGGACACACCGGTGGCCGCCGATGCCGCGTTGTCCGGAGAACAACACAGCGCCGGCGGTGCGGCGCTGTGTTGGGTGCCCTTGACGGAGCTGGAGCGCATCGCGCTCTCCGGCCCACATCGGCGCTGGGTGCGCGAGCTGCTCGCCCACGCCTGAGTCCGGTCGGCGCTATTTCGCGGGTCCGAGCAACGCTTCCAGCTTCTTGGCGAGCGCGTCGCCGCGCAGCTCGGTCGCGACGATCGTGCCGTCGGCGCCGACCAGGAAGGTCGTGGGGATCGCCTCGATCGCGAACTTCTCGGCGAGCGCCTCGGCCCCGTCGTAGATCTGCGGCCAGGGCAGCTTCTTCTCCGCGATGAACTTCTTCAGCTCGGCCTCGTCGCGGTCGAGGCTCACCGCCAGCACCTCGAAACCCTTGGCATGGTACTTCTCGTACGCGGCGAGCATGTTCGGGATCTCCTCGCGGCAGGGCGGGCACCAGGTGGCCCAGAAGTCGACCAGCACCACCTTGCCCTTGAGTGCGTCCGTCGAGACGGCGGTCCCGTCGAGCGCCCTGCCCGCGAGCCCCGGGAACACCGCGCCGACGACGAGCGATTTGCGCAGCTCCGCGGCCTGGCGCTCCTGCTCGATCGCGGCCAGGATCTCGTCGGACTTCGCCGCAAACTCGGTGGTCGGAAACTCGGTCTTGAAGCGCCGGACGATGGCCGCGCCCTGTTCGTAGTCCCCGAACACCTGCAGGCAGATCAGTGCCTTCGCATAGAGCACGCCGGCCCGTTCCTCGGGTCTGGCTTCGGGGTACTTGGCGACCAGGGCGTCGAACTGCGCGAACTCGGCGGACAACTGCGCCGCCTCGATCTGGCCGTCGGCCGCCCGCACCTTGGCGACCACCGCGCCCACCAAGTGTTCGAGCTCGCCGAGGAGCGGCGATTTCTCGGCCGGGGCGACCGTCGGGGCCGGCGCCGGGGCGGGTGGAGCGGGCGGGGCGGCGACCTCGGCCCGGAGGGAGAATGCAGCGCCAAGGGCGAGAGAAGCCGACAGCAGCGAACGGGTGGTGGTATTCATGGGATATGGATTTGGAAACGGGTCAGGACGGGAGCAGAGGGAGGATGCGTCGCCGGGATTCGAGCACGTCTGCGGCCGTGATCTTGGGGCCGTACTCAAGGACGAACACCTGGTCGGGGCGGAAGAAGCGCGAAACCATCGCAATGTCCACCTGCCCCGAGCCGAGCGGCTGGTGGTCGCGACCGGTCGCATCGACATCGTGCAGATGGAAGCCGACGAGCTGGGCGGCGTTCTGCTCGAGGTGCTCGGGGTGGACGAGCAGGCCGGCGCGATGTTTGAGCTGCGCGTGCC
Source organism: Verrucomicrobiota bacterium (assembly GCA_023457035.1). Classification (GTDB taxonomy): domain Bacteria; phylum Verrucomicrobiota; class Verrucomicrobiia; order Opitutales; family Opitutaceae; genus CAJCBL01. The sequence continues at coordinate 48,399 of JAEWNN010000030.1, read as the reverse complement.
CGGCATCGTGCCAGTAGCCGGCCACCCCGGGGCGGCTCAGGCCGGCGAGCAGTTCGGGGAAACCGTCGTCGAGCGGCAGCTCCTCGATGCGTTCGCGGTTCTCCAGCCCGAGGCGCAGCCCGCGCTCCTCGGCGTAGGGCAGAATCTCCTCCAGGCAGGCCTTCACGTTCGCCCAGTACGGGCCCGCGCGCCGGCGGATGCGCGCCAGCGTCTTGGCGAGCAGGTCCCGATACTCCGGAGCGTCGGCGGCGAACTTCTCGCCCTGCGTCTGGAGATACCGTCGGTATCTCTTCACCGGATCGAACCAGAAGAAGTCGACCGACCCAAGGTGCAGCACCACCACCCGCGCCCCCACCTGTTTGGCAAAATCGAGCGTGCGGCGGGTGTGCCGCAGCCACTGGCTGCGTTCGCGGGCATCCGCGGAGGAAGGCCGGTAGAGATTGGGCGCCGGCGAGGTGTACCCCGCCGGCAGCGGGCAGAAATTGTGCACCGAGGAGACCCGGATGACGCCCTCGTGGACCGCCTTGAGGATGCCGGGCACCAGCGAAACCCGGATCCCGTGGCTGAGCTCGATCCACTCGAAACCCAGGTCGGCCACCTCCCGCAGCATCGCGTGGCCGTCGGTATGACGGTGCGACAGCCAGCTGGTCGAGAGGGAGAGAACAGGTTTCACCGGGGAGAGGGCCTCCGAAGCAACCGCCGCGACCGGGGCGGAGCAAGATTCTTCCCCGCGCTCTCCGGGCACAAAAAAACGCCGGTCGGACGACCGGCGTTCGAAAAATCAGACACCGCTCACTGGGCGTAGCGGGCGCGGAGCATCGCGGTGAAGGCCGCGACCTTGTTCTTCCGGCGACGCTTCTCGCAGGGCTTCTCGTAGTAGCGCTTCGCGCGGACATCCTTGATGATGTTCTCGCGCTCGAGCTTCTTCTTCATGCGGCGGATGGCGCGGTCCACCGGTTCGTTTTTGCGGATCTTGATCTCGATAGGCATGAGGAAAGGGGAAGGATTGGTCGGAAGAAACCGCGAGGAAGCCGGGCGCCCCCGCCGCGGTCAACGCCTTTTTTCGGCCGGGACTCGAATTCAGCCGCCGGCGGCCGGCGCGGGCACCGCTGAAGGCACCGCCGGTTTCCACGCCGGAGGCAACCGGAGCAGACTCCAGTGTTTCGTGGAAGCCAGGCTCTCGGCAAGGGGAAGGGCCGCGCGCACCGCGGCGAACCGCTCGTTCCGGGCCTTGCGCCGATCCACGACGAGCACGGCCCCCTGCGGGTACTCGAACCGATCGTACCGCGCGAGAAACTCCTCCGGGGTCCAGTGCTCGAACTTCCCCTTTTTTCCTTCCGCGATCCGCTCCGGCAACTGCTCCCGCCCGAGCCCGAGGTAGAACGTCACCCCGTGGTTGACCGCCTCGTCCCAGAAGACGATCGGCGCCCCGACCGGCAGGTCCGCGCGCGCCGCCGCCACCGCGCGCGCCAGCGTGTGCATCTCGCGGCGGTCCGCGCGATGGCCGGCGACGCCCTTCACGGCCACGAAGGCCAGGGCCGAACACAGTGCCACGTTGCAGAACGTCCGCCACGTGGTCCGACTGGCCAGCACCCGGCCGGCGATCAACGCCAGCGGCGCGGCCAGGGGAAGGAGGTAGAGGTGCAGTTTGCTGCGCGACAGGCAGAACACGACCAGGGGCAGCACGACCCAACCGACCAGGAGCAGCCGCTCATCGCGCGCCCGCCACAGGTCCGCCCAGCGGGCCGCACGGGCCCAGCCACCACGGACGAAGGCGAGCCACGCCGCCCAGACCCCGAAGGCGCCGCACATCCCGAACAGCATCGGGCCGTAGATCTCGCCGGCCTTGTACCACGCGCTGTTGTGCCCACTATCCGATGACACTCGCCCCACGATCTCGGTGCCCACATAGTACTGCAGCAGGTCGGGGTGCCGGAGCAGCATGAGCAGGTACCACGGCAACGCGACCGCCACGAAACACGCCAGCCCGAGCGGATGCCCCAAAGGCACTCGGCGCTCACGCGGCTGCATCAGGTTCCAGGGAATGATCGCCAGCAGCGGCAGCAACCCGGGCGGCCCCTTGGTGAGGAACGCCAGGCCCCACGCGGCCCACATCGCTCCGGCCAGCCGGCGGCGGCGGGCCGCGTCGGCCTCGGTCGCCGCAAACACGAACGCCACCCCCGCGAGCGTCTCCGCCGCCGCGAGATAGATGTCGGTCGTCACCACGTACGCGCCGAACAGCGGGGCCCCGAGCGCGAAGGCCACACCGGCCGCGCAACCCGCGCGGCCGCCCCAGAGCCGCCGGCCCATCGCCGCCACGCCCCAGGTCGCCACCAGCAACGCGAGCACGCCGGGCAGCCGCGCGCCCCACGTGTTGGCGCCGAAGACCTTCATGCCCGCCGCGATGCACCAGTAGGCCAGCGGCGGTTTCGTCCAGTGCGGCTGGAACTCGAGCTGCGGTTCCAGCCAGTTGCCGGTCACCAGCATCTCCCGCGCACATTCCGCATAGCGCGTCTCGCTCGTCTCGGTCAGCCCGCGCGTGCCCTGGAACGCCCCACCGACCAGCAGCGCGAGAAGCAGCGGCAGCCAGCGGCCGCAACGGCACCAAAGGTCGATTGCCCCGCGCTCCGCGGGCGATGGAAGAGAGGAATCAGTCGGTACGGGCATCATGAAGGAGACATCCGGACGGTGCGGACAGATGCACCGGCACGGCCGGTTCACTCGATGCGTTCGTCCGATCGGCGGCAAGTCCGCAGGGGATGAAATTACGTTCATCATCCAGCAGCGGCCCCGTCAAATCGCCGCGAAAAGCGCGCCCGCCGCACATGCCGTTTGCGCCTCGCCGTGGGCGGTTTGAACTCGCCCGAAATCCGCCTGCATGGCCCACCCGCGCCTTCCCCGCCCCGCCGCCTCCCTGCGCCTCCTCCTCGCCTTCGGCGCGGTCGCGGCCCTGCCCGCGCTCCACGCCCTCATCGACACCAACCAGGACGGCATCTCCGACCTCTGGGCGGCCCTCTACCCTTCCGCTGGTGCGCCCACCGCCGACCCCGACAACGACGGGCTGGCCAACCTCGCCGAAGCCACCGCCGGCACCAATCCCGGCTCCGCGGCCGACCGCCTCGCCGTCGCCCTCGAAGTCGACCCGGGCACGCAGTATTCAGCCTTCACCAAGGGCGACCTGGTCGGCCGCTGGCGCGGTGTCGTGGGCAAACGCTACCGCATCCAATCCAGCACCGACCTGAAGAACTGGGGCACCGTCAACCAGCTCGTGTGCGTCGATCCCGAGTGCCGCGTCATCTTCCGCCCCGTCTACTCGACCGACTCCGCCCCGGCCCGCCATTGGCGCGTCGTCGCCCTCGACCATGACAGCAACGGCAACGGCGCCACCGATTGGGAGCAACTCCGGCAAAGCACCGATCCCTGGGCCGGCGCTCGCACCACATTGGCCAGCCCGCTCATCCCCTTCGCCCTCTGCTTCGCCAACTCCAACTGGTCGATCCCGCCCGCCGAGCAGATCACGCTCGCCCAGCAGGCCGGGTACGCCGGCCTCGCGCTCTCCAGCTACGATGTCAGCGCCTCCCGTCTCAAGCAGTTCGCCGACCACGCCGACGTCCAGTCCGGCAGGTTCCGCATCCCCGCCATCCTCTGGTGGGTCGACAGCAAGCCGCTCGCCGCCGATTTCATCACCAAGACGCTCGACCCCATCCTCGACCAGCTCGTGCGCATGGACTGCGCGCTCTGGGTTGTCGTCGACGGCGCCCACGACGACGCCGGCCGCGCCGCCGCGCTCGCCAAGCTCCACACCATCGCCGACCGCTGCGCGGCCAAGAACGGCCGCCTCGTGCTCTATCCCCACGCCGGCACCACGTTCACCACCACCGCCGAGGCGCTCTCCCTCTACCGCGACCTCGCCGCCCTCGGGCACCCCGAGGTGCGCCTCTCGGTCCACCTCTGCCACGAGCAAGCCGCCGGCAAGATGGCGCAGATCGCCACCACCGTCACCGACGCCGCGCCCTACCTCGCCATCGCCTCCATCGACGGCTCCAACAACGGCGGCGACATCAAGCCACTCGACCAGGGGACCTACGACCCCACGCCGTTCCTCAAGGCCCTCGCCGACGCCGGCTACTCCGGCCCCATGGTCCTGCACACCTACAACCTCGGCGATCCCCGCCTCGACAACCACCTCGTCCGCTCCCGCCTCCGCTGGGCCCAGCTCGTCGCCCCGCCCTCCCCCTGAGCGAACCTTTCTTTTCCCCTCCCTCTTCCCGCCATGCGCTCCCTCGCCTTCGCCCTCGCTCTCGCCTGCGCCCCCGCGCTCCTGGCCACCGTCGACCGCGACCACAACCACATGTCCGATGTCTGGGCCGCCGCCTTCCCCGCCGCGGCCAGCCTCGAAGGCGACGCCGATGCCGACGGCGTCTCCAATCAGCTCGAAGCCCTCGCCGGCACCGATCCGCTCGACCCGCAAAGCCGCTTCGACACCACGTTCACTCCGGATGGCAGCGGCAACTACACCCTGCGCTGGCCCGGTTCGCGCCACAAACGCTACGTCATCGAGAACTCCACCGCCTACGAGAAGAGCTGGCGGGACGGCGACGAAACCATTCCCGGCGTCGACGCGGAGATCTCCCGTACGGCCATCTCCGCCGCCTCCGCCACCACACCCGCTCGCGCGATCCGCCTCCGTTTCCTCGAGACCGACCAGGACTCCGACGGCCTCTCCAACTCCGAGGAAGTCCTCCTCGGCACCCGCCTCGACCGCAAGGACACCGACGCCGACGGTCTGCCCGACTACTGGGAGGCCGCCTACGGCGCCAACCCCCTCGTCGCCGACGCCGACGGCGACCTCGACGGCGACGGTTTCTCCAACCTCGTCGAGTACCGCAGCGGCACCGACTGGCGGAAACGCGAGCCCGTCCTCCCCGACGGCCCCCGCATCTTCTGGGCCTCCCAGCCCGTGAAACCCGACGAGACCATCCTCGCCACCACCGGCGGCACCGACCTCGACACCACCGCCGAACTCGCCGTCCTCGCCAACACCGCCGCCGGTCTCCCGCCCGGCACCGCGCCGGCCCCGACGGACTGGACCGCTCTCACCCCACCTACCGCCACCCCGCGCAGCGTCACCGTCACCGTGCCCAACAACTGGGCCCAAGGCATCTACGCCCTGCGCGTGACGCGCGCCGGCACCACCAGCCCGGCCAAGTTTGTCAATCTGCCCGACCCCTGGTTTGTCCAGGGCGACCAAGGCGACACCGCCACCCCTGGCGGTTCGTTCGTCGTCGCGGGCACCTGCCTCGCCTTCCCCAACAAGACCCCGCGCGCCGTGCTCCTGCGCACCGGGCATCCGGCGGTCGAACTCACCAACCCGTCCCGCGTCGGCACGCTCGCGCCGAAGACCGGGGGCACCGCCAGCACCGGTTTCGCCCTGCGCTACACCGTCCCGGCCGGAACTCCCGAGGGCGAATACGCCCTGTATCTCCACAACGGCTGCGGCGGCCCCGCCGGCTGGGTGAAGTTCACCACTAGGATCGAGACCCCGATCACGACCGTCACCGTCCGTGCTGCCGAGGCCTGGCCCGCGACCACCTACGAACTCACCGCCATGGCCGGCGCCAACGACGACGAGCGCTTCGCCGCCGCCCTCGCCCAGGTGAAGACCAACGGCGGCGGTCGTATCCACATTCCGGCCGGCACCTACACCCTCACCCAACGCCTCGTCCTGCCCCGCCGCACCGTCCTTGTCGGCGACGGCCCCGACAAGACCATCGTCAAATGGTCCGTGAACCCGCCGCTCTCCGACGCCCACTACACCGCCCTCGACGGCCTCGTGCACGGCGAACGCCTCTACACCTCCCTCGCCTTTCTCCAGACCTTCGCCCTCGAGAATCTGAAGCTCGAGTCCAGCGACACGTTCACCGGCAAGCTCGTCATGCGCAATGGCACCGCCGAGCCGGGCTGGCTCCGCAACACCCACCTGATCGTTCCCACCCCGCCCCTCTCCGGCGGCTCCCCCACCGCCCTCTACATGCAGGACGCCGCCAACACGTTCATCGACGGCTGCCTCTTCCAATCGCCCAACCACTGCCTCTACGCCCTCCGCCAGGTCACCTACATCCGGATATCAGGCTCCGTGTTTCAGTTCCGCGGCATGAACGTTTCCTTCAACGGCGCCGGCCACAACCACGTCCTCTACGACAACGTCTTCGAGGTCCACGGCTCGCCCGAGGAAAACGGCTGGCTGCGCCACACCGACTCCGTCCCCAACCCCGGCTTCTTCTTCGCCAGCTTCAAGAGCCAGCCCTACTGCCGCGACCTGCTCCTGGCCAACAACTGGAGCGAGAACAAGATGGTGAATCATTCCCCCCGCGGTTTCGTCGGCTACTCCACCGACGGCACCAGCGGCGGCTACACCGGACCGATCACCTCCGTCGCCGGCACCACCCTCGTCGTGCCCGGCACCATCGGCACCTACTCCGCCGTCAACCGCGCCCCCAACTGGGAAGGCGCCGTCGTCCAGATCCTCGGCGGCCGCGGCGCCGGCCAGTGGCGCCTGGTCGTCTCCGCCCCGGCCGGCGGCAACACCATCACCGTCGACCGTCCTTGGGACATCGCCCCCGACGCCACCTCCACCATCGCCCTCAACGAGTTTCTCGGCCGCACCCTTTTCATCGACAACAACTACGCCGCCGAACCGCTCCACCAGGATTACTACTGCACGCTCGACAGCATCAAGGCCTCCAACTCCTACGGCGTCGACCAGCACCCCTTGGCCGACAAGGAGACCGACCCCGTCCCCAACGCCTCCATCCCCTGCTGGACCGGCCGCCACTACGACGGCACCATGCCCGGCTGGCATCTCCAGGTGCTCGACAACACGATCAACCGCGGTGCGACGACCCTCTTCCAGACCGGCGTGATCGAGCCCACCGTCGGCTATCCCGGCGAGGTCGGCACCGCGCATGTCTACCGCAACAACCGCAACCGCCTCGGGAATTCCTTCACCATCAAGGTCGCCACCGAGGACGGCTCGTTCGCCGGCATCCTGATCGAGCGCAACACCGTCGACTCGATCCTCCTCGAAGGCCGCCTCAAGAGCAAGGTCTGGGCCGACCACCCCTACGACGTCTCCGGAGTCCTCCTCCGCAAGAACACCCCGCCCGAGTCCACCAACCCCACCCCGATCAACCCCGGCAGCACCGATCTCCCCTACAAGCCAACCACCAACATTCCCGGTACCGTCGTGCTCCCCTGACTCGCCGCATCCTCTCCTCCTGGTGGGGCGGGCGTTACGCCCGCCAGTCCTTCTCCTCTGCCTTCTCCATTCTGCGTTCTTCCTTCTGCCTTAAGTTCTCCGCAACCATGCGCCGCCCATCCGCCCCTCTCTTCGCCGCCGCACTCCTTCTCGTCGCTCCTGCTGCGCACGCCGTCCTCGACCGCAACCACGACGGCCTCTCCGACATCTGGCAAAAGGCCTATCCCACCGCCGGCGCCGACGATGCCGACCCCGACGGCGACGGCTTTCCCAACGCCCTCGAGCAGATCGCCGGCACCGATCCCCTTTCCGGAAAGAGCCGCCCCGCCTCCACCCTCGAGTTCGACGGCGCCGGCAACCTCGTTCTCCGCTGGCCGGGCCTGAAGGGGAAGCGCTACTACACCACCTCCTCCCCCGACCTCGTGCAGTGGAGCCTCCTCGGCTCCTCCGTCGCCGGCTCCGGCGACGACCTCACCAAGATCGTCCGCGCCGCGGGCGCGACAACCGATCCCGCCTTCTACCGCGTCAACGCCTCCGACAACGACGCCGATGCCGACCTCCTCTCCGACTGGGAGGAGGCCCAGCTCGGCCTCAACCCCGCCAAGGCCGACTCCGACGGCGACGGCATGGACGACTTCTGGGAGTCCGACCACGGCACCAATCCCGCCCTCGCCAACGCCTCCGCCGATCCCGACGGCGACGGTTTCTCCAACCTCCGCGAATACGCCGCCGGCACCGACCCGCAGGTTCGCGCCCTCCCCGTTCCCGGCGGTCCCGTCGTCTTCTGGGCCTCGCAGCCCGTCGCCCCCGACCAGACCATCCTCGCCACCTGCGCCGGCACCGACCTCGACTCCACCGCCGAGCTCGCCCGCCTGCCCGACACCGCCCCCGGCTCGCCGCTCGACGCCACCGCCCCCGATCCCGCCACCTGGACCGCCCTCACCCCGCACACCGCCACCCCGCGCAGCGTCACCGTCACCGTGCCCAGTTCCTGGACACCCGGCGTCTACGCCCTGCGCCTGAAGGAGGCGGGCACCACCGGCCCCGTGCACCTCGTCAACCGCGCCGACCCGTGGTTCGTGCAGGGCGACCAGGGCGACACCGCCACGCCCGGCGGCACCCTCACCGTCGCCGGCACCTGCCTCGAGATCGTCGGTCCCGGTTCCGCCGGCCCCCGGGCCGCCCTCGTGCGCAATGGCGCCGTCGCCGCCACGCTCACCGCTCCCACGCGCCTCACCACCAGCACCGGTTACGCCCTGCGCTACACCCTCCCCGCCGCTCTCGCCGAAGGCGACTACCAGCTCTATGTCCACAACGGCTGCGGTGGCCCCGCCGGCTGGGTGAAGTTCGCCACCTTCGTCCGCACTCCGGTCGAAACCGTCACGATCAAACAAGCCTCCGCCTGGCCCACGGGTTCCTTCACCGTCGCCGCGCCCACCGGCTCCGACGACGACGCCAAGTTCACCGCCGCACTCGACGCCGCGGCCGCCGCCGGCGGCGGCATCGTCCACGTCCCCGCCGGCACCTACGTGCTCACCCAGCCCCTGCTCCTGCCGCGCTTCACCGTCCTAAAGGGCGCCGGCCGCGACCAGACGCTCCTGCTCTGGGAAAATAACCCCCAGGCCGCGAATGCCTCCCTTCAGGGCTTGGTCATGAACCGTAACTACACCCGGGACGAGCCCTTCGCTCTGGAGGACCTCGCGTTCGAGATCACGCACCACGGCTATCGGGGCGCCGTCGTCTACCGCGGCTTCACCCGCACCCCGACCACCTTCCGCCGGCTGCGCCTCACCGCCCCGCGTCTCGACACCACGCTCGAGGACAACATGCCCTTCGGACTCTATCTGCGCCGCACCGCCAACCTCCGGGTCGAGGACGTGGAAATCATCGCCTCCAAAGGCGTCTTCGGCCGCGACGACGTCCGCCACCTCTCCCTCACGGGCTCCCTCGTTCGCTACAACAACTTCGGTTTCAAGTTCAGCGCCATGAGCCACAACCTCATCGTCGCCGGCAACACCGTCGAGGTCACCGGCCCCACCAACGGCAACACCAGTCTCTGCCTCGATCCGTTTTTCTCCGACACCGACCCCTACTGCCGCGACGTCCTCTGGATCAACAACACCTACCCCGAAAGTACCGAACTCGTGAGCAACGCGGCCACCGACACCCGCCACATCTACCAAGGCCCCATCGCGAGCATGAGCGGCACCACCATGACCCTTGCGGCGCCCACCATCACCACCAGGGACGGGAAGCCGGCGACCAAGAACTGGGCCGGGGCGGCCGCGGTCCTCATCGCCGGCCGCGGGGCCGGCCAATGGCGCTACCTGCGTTCCGTCCCCTCCGCGGCCACCACCGTCACGCTCGATCGCCCGTGGGACACCGCACCCGACGCCACCTCCACGGTCACCATCGTCGAGCTCCAGGACGGCGGCTACACCGCCGACGGCAGCGAGGGCATCTACCGCGGCGCCGTCGCCGCCGTGAGCGGCACCACCATGACCCTCGCCGAACCGACCCTGAGCGTCGCCGGCAAAGGTGTTCCGGCTGCCAAATACAACTGGACCGGTGGCGTGGCCCTGATCCTCGACGGCCGCGGCGCCGGCCAGTGGCGCCACGTGATTGGCGTCACGAAGGGCACCACCTCCGTGACCCTCGACCGCCCGTGGGACGTCGCGCCCGATGCCGCCTCCGTCGTCTCCATCATCTCGATGCTCGGCCGCTACCTGATGGTCGACAACGACTACCTCACCGACGCCCAACACGACGACTACTACATCGCCGTCGACAGCATCAAGGCGGGCAACCGCTGGGGGCGCACCGGCACCGCGGGCGTCGCCACCACCTGGACCGGTCGCCACTATCAGGGCACAATGCCCGGCTGGCACATCCAGTTCCTCGCCAACACCTTCGCCGGCGACGGCGACTCGTCGTTCAAGACGCTCGTCAACAACGAGGACAAGTCCGACTACGACGGCGTCGTCCTCGCCGCGCACGTCTATCGCGGGAACCGCGAGACTCCGGCCGGCACCGGCATGACCGGCTTCCAGTTCCGCACCCTGCACGGTCGCGCCGCCGATGTGCTCTACGACTCCAACGCCGTCGACTTCCTCACCTTCCGCGCCAAGGGCAACGAGCCCATCCACGTCGGCGGCCTCCTCCTGCGCCGCAACACCCTACCCGACGCCACCACCCCGCTCGCCGCCGAGCCCGCCGGCACCATCCCCGGCGTCACCGTCGTTCCCTGACCGCGCTCCCGCCAGTCCGCTTCCCCTCGTCTGCTCCGTCCGCCCCCTCCCTCGGGAATCGTCCCGCAAACCCGCCCCGTCTTGGCGCGACAGTTTACCTTCACGACCGTGAGGGTAAACTGTCGCACCTCCCGCGGCGCCGCCCGTCGCGCCGCGTTCGGAAGCGGAGGGAAGCGCCCGCCCGGTCACCCCACCGGTGCGCGTTCGACCGCCACCGTCTCGCCGGCCGCCGCCGGTTGCACGATCCCCATCGTCCGCCATCTCCCGCTGCGCCAACGCCACAGGTTGATGCCGGCGCGGAGGATCTCATCGACGGCGAAGAACAGCCAGAAGCCGGCGATCGACAGGCCCCACCAGCGGTTGGCGAAGTACACGATCGGCAGGATGCCCCAGATGAAGGCGTTGCCGACCAGCATGGGGAAGCGCGAATCACCCACGCTCTTGAGGGCGGTGCCGCCGATGATGTTCACCGCGCGCGCCGGCTCGTAGAAGACCGCGATGCCCAGGAGGGTCGTCCCGATGTGTTTGATCTCCGGATTCACCGTGAAGAACCCGAGCACCTGGTCGGCGAACAACCACAGCGTGCCCGCATAGACGAACGCCACCGCCGACGCCCGCCGCACGATCGTCCAGTAGAGGCGGTCGACATCCGCGAACCGCCGCGCGCCCATCCAGTGAGCCATCAGGATCTGCGCCCCCAGCGCGAGCGAGAAGGCGAAGGTGATCTGGAACATCTGCGCCCGCGCCGCATAGGTGTTGGCGGCCATCGAATCGAGGCCGAGGGTGATGATCATCGCCGAGAGCAGCAGCTGTTGGGCGCTGTAGCTGAACGGCTCGAAGGCGTTCGAGATGCCGATACGCCCCATCGGGCCCACGACCTGCCGCATCTGCCGCCAGGCTCCGCGAAGCTGGAACCGGATCCCGAGGCCCCGGTGCACCCAGAACATCGACAACACCATCGCCGCCGCCGCACTGATGACCGAGGCGCCGACGATCCCCCGGATGCCCCAGTGGAAGCCGAAGACGAAGAGCGAGTCCAGCGCGAGGTTCAGCGTGGCGACGACCAGCGAGTTGTAGAGCAGCCAGTTGGTCATGCCACGAGAGGAGAGGATCGCGTTGTAGGCGACATGCACCCCGAGGATCGCGAAATAGAAGCAGATCGCCCCAATGTAGGTCGCCGAGACGACGTTGAGCGGGGCGCTCAACCCCATCCACCGCCCGATATCCGGCGCGAGGAACCATAGCAGCGCACAGTACCCCACACCCATCCCGGCGGTCAGGCTCAGGTTCATCATGTAGGTCGGCACGACCTTCTCGAAACGCTGCGCCCCCATGTACTGCGACGCCACCGCCACGCCGGTACCGGCAAACGTGGTGATCACCCCGGCCCCCATCCAGATCAACGGCAACAACTGCCCGACCGTCGCCGCGATCTCGTCGGACAAGTGGGCGAAGAACCAGAAGTCCACCAACCACACGACCCCTTGGGTCGCGTTCTGGAGAAGGATCGGCCAGGTGAGCTTGGCGAGGCTTTCGGTGCGGAGAAGAGGCGAGGACATCGGCGGACAATCGGTGCGGCGAGAAACAATCCCTCCAGCACAACGGCACCATCCCTTCCCTGCTCAAGACGGAACTGCCGCCATGACCACGCCAAACGTGCCGGCAGCACCGCCGGCCTGTTGCCACGAACCGCGACGTCACCCTGTCCTCGATCCTCCCGGTCATCCCTCCACACAACACGAAGGCGCCCTTCAGCGGTCTTGTGCCCCAAATCCCACTCTCCCAGCGCGATCACCCGGAAGACCCGGAGACACGGCTGCGCTCCCGCTACGGCGCTCCCGCTACGCCGTGGTCTCAGCCTTGGGCCGCGCCAATCTCCCCCCCCTTGCGCGGGAGCATCTCCGGCGGGCGCTCGTAGTTGTTCAGGACGTTGTTTCCCGCTGGGCGGCGTCGGCTCGCTCGAACGGCTCACCTTCCTCGCGCGCTTCCTGTCCTCCGGTTAGCCTAAATGAAGCAAATGGACACAGAGGGCCCAGCGATAAGGCAAGAGATCAAAGAGAGTTCGGAGGCAAACAGGCTTTCGGGTCCACTCACCCGCTCGAGGAGCACCCCGAATCCGGACTCCTCTACACCAGGTTCTTCTCTGTGCGCTCCTTCCGTCTCTCCTCTGCCTCTGTGACCTGCCCGAACTGCAGTTCTTGGGATTAGCGAAACCGGGACCGCCCAGCTCGGCACCCCACCGCTGGGCACCTTCGTTGCTCGCACTCTCCCCGCGCCAAATAAGTCCACGACCGTGGACTTATTTGGCGCGGACATTACAACCCGCCGCCTTCCCTGCACTGCAAGCGCCGTTCCAGCGCTCCGCCAAATACTCCCACGGTCGTGAAAGTATTTGGCGCCGTGGTGCCTCGCAGGGCCCGCGCGTTGAGGCCTCAAGGCCCGAACGCCCACCGCGCGCGGGACTTCCTCTTGCCGCCACGGTCCTTTCCTCTTGCCGCGTTCCCCGGCCGAGCGTGCCATCGGACCCGTGTCCGGCGCCCCCTCCGATTTCGTCCATCTCCACCTCCATACCGACCATAGCCTGCTCGACGGCGCCTGCCGCGTCGACCGGTTGATGAAGCGCGCCGCCGAACTCGGCCAGAAGGCCGTGGCCATGACCGACCACGGCAACCTCTTCGGCGCGATCGCCTTCTACAACGCCGCCAAGGCCGCCAACCTCAAACCCATCATCGGCTGCGAGGTCTACCTCGCCCCCGGCTCCCGCCTCGAACGCACCGGCCGCGACGGCGACGGCAAGGCCTACTACCATCACGGCCTCATCGCCCGTGACCTCGACGGCTACCAGAACCTCCTCAAACTCGTCTCCGACGCCCACCTGCGCGGCGTGTACTACAAGCCCCGCGCCGACATGGAGACGCTGGCCCAGTATTCGAAGGGCCTCATCGCCTTCACCGGCTGCCTCGCCGCCGTCGTGCCCCAGCACCTGCTCGCCGGCGACTACGAGGCCGCGCGCCGCGCCTGCGGCCAGTTCGTCGACATCTACGGCCGCGAGAACTACTTCGTCGAACTCCAGGACCACGGCATCCCCGAGCAGCGCAAGATCATCCCCGGACTGCTCAAGCTCGCCCAGGAGTTCAACCTCCAGGTCATCGCCACCAACGACGTCCACTACATCAACGCCTCCGACGCCAAGCCGCACGATACCCTGCTCTGCATCCAGACCGGCGCCAAGATCGAGGACGCCGACCGCATGCGCTTCGACGGCACGCAGTTCTACCTCAAGTCCCGCGACGAGATGCACGCGGTCTTCGGCGAGGTTCCCGGCGCGTTGACCAACACCGTCGCCATCGCCGACATGTGCAACCTCGCGATCCCCTTCCCGAAGGGCTCCGAGCGTTACCCGAAGTACCCGCTGCCCCCCGAAATCAAGGCGAAGTTCGACGCCTCGCAGTACCTCTTCGATCTCTGCGTCCAGGGTCTCAAGAAACGCTACGACTGCGACTACGCCGCCGTCGCCGCCCGCCCCGTCGTCGCCGCCAAGCTCGAGCTGCTCAACAACCGCCCCGCGGGCCAGAAACCGAAGGCCCCCGACTACTCCGGCCTCGAGCTCCACGAGGAGCTCGTCGTCCGCATGACCTACGAGCTGGCGATCATCAACGTCACCGGCTTCCCCGACTACTTCCTCATCGTCTGGGACTACATCAACTGGGCCAAGCAGCACGGCATCCCCGTCGGCCCGGGCCGCGGCTCCGGCGCCGGCAGCCTCGTCGCCTACCTGATGGCGATCACCAATCTCGATCCCATCCGCTTCAAGCTCCTCTTCGAGCGCTTCCTCAACCCCGAGCGCGTGTCTCCGCCCGACTTCGACATCGACTTCTGCATGCGCCGCCGCGGCGAGGTCATCGACTACGTCCGCGAGAAGTACGGCAAGGGCTGCGTCGCCAACATCATCACCTACGGCACCCTCGGCGCCAAGATGGTCGTGCGCGACGTCGCCCGCGTCCACAACCTGCCGTTCGCCGATTCCGACCGCCTCGCCAAGATGATCCCCGACGAGCTCAACATCTCGCTCGAGGACTCCGTCGCCAAATCCGCCGAGCTCCGCGCCGAGCTCGGGCGCAACCCGGTCGCCAAAAACATCATCGAGCAGGGCCTCGTCCTCGAAGGCCTCGTGCGCAACACCGGCAAGCACGCCGCCGGCGTCATCATCACCGACAAGCCCATGGAGGAGTTCGCCCCGCTCACCCTCCAGGAAGGCGACGTCACCGTGCAGTACGACATGGGTGCCGTCACCAAGATCGGCCTGCTCAAGATGGACTTTCTCGGGCTCAAGACGCTCACCGTCATCTCCGACGCCGTCGAGAACGTCCGCCGCACCGCCGACCCGCAGTTCGACATCGAGACCATCTCCCTCGAGGACCCAAAGACCTACGAGCTGCTCAACTCCGCCAAGACCGTCGGTGTCTTCCAGCTCGAATCCGGCGGCATGCAGAACGCCTGCAAGACCGTCGGCATCTCCAACATCGACGACATCAACGCCATCTGCGCCCTCTACCGCCCGGGCCCGATGGCCTTCATTCCCGACTACGCCCGCGGCAAGAAGGACCCCGCCAGCGTCGTCTACCCGCACCCGTTGCTCGAGAAGTCGTTGAAGGAGACCTACGGCATCATCGTCTACCAGGAGCAGGTCATGGAGTGCGCCCAGATCATCGCCGGCTACACCCTCGGCGGCGCCGATATGCTCCGCCGCGCCATGGGCAAGAAGGACGCCGACGCCATGGCCAAGGAGCGCATCAAGTTCGTCGCCGGCGCCAAGGAGAAGCACGACATCGGCGAGAAGCAGGCCAACGAGATCTTCGACCTGCTCAACAAGTTCGCCAGCTACGGCTTCAACAAATCGCACTCCGCCTGCTACGCCCTCGTCAGCTACCAGACCGCGTACCTCAAGGCCAACTACCCGGTGGAGTTCATGGCCGCCGTGCTCACCGCCGAGCTGGGCAACGCCGAGAAGGTCTCCCACTTCATCGGCGAGGCCGAGAGCATGGGCCTCACCGTCCTCGGGCCCGACATCAACGAGTCCCGCGAGAACTTCACGCCGGTGATCAAGGACCGGAAACCGGAAACCGGAGACCGGAAGGGCAGCTCCGCCGACGCCTGGATCCGCTTCGGCCTCGCCGGCATCAAGGGCGTGGGCGAAGGCGCCTCCCAGAAGATCATCGCCGAACGCGACGCCCACGGGCCCTTCAAGGACTTCGAGGACTTCATCCACCGCGTCGACACCAAGGCCGTCAACAAGCGCGTGCTCGAATGCCTCGTGAAGACCGGCGCCTTCGACTACGCCGGCCAGCCGCGCGGCGCCCTCTTCGCCGCCGTCGACGCCGCCCTCTCCGCCGCCGCCTCCAGCCAGAAGGACGCCGCCGCCGGCCAGGCCTCCATGTTCGACATGCTCCAGACCGAGGACGCCAACGGCGACAGCCGCTCGGCCGGCAGCATCGTCGACACCGCCGTCGCCGACTTCTCCGACGCCGAGAAGCTCCAGTTCGAGAAGGAGCTGCTCGGGTTCTACGTCTCCGGCCACCCGCTCGCCGCCTTCGCCGGGCTCGCCGAGGCCCTCAACAGCCACGCCGAGGAGGAGCTCCTCAATCTGCCCGACAAGACCGAGTTCCGCCTCTGCGGCATCGCCACGAGTATCCAGAAAAAGCTCTCCAAGAAGGACAACCGTCCCTGGTCGCCCTTCGTCGTCGCCACCCGCTCGGCCAACGTGCCCGTCAACATGTACGCCGACGCCTACGAGCTCTACGCCAAGAACCTCGAGGCCGAGAAGCCCGTGGCCGTGCTCGGCACCATCCTGCGCAGCGAGGACGGCGCGCGGCTCAACGTGAAGGAGTGCTACCCGCTCGAGCCGCACCTGATGAACAACCTCAAAAAGATCACCTGGGTGATCCGGCCCGACGACCCGCGCAACGACGACTTCCTGCGCGCGCTGCGCGAGATGCTCCTCAAGACCACCGGCGACATCCGCAGCGAGGTCGCCGTGCTCTTCGACGACGACACCCTTGCCGTCGCCGAGACCGCCGGCGCACTCAACTGGAAGCTCGTCTGCCCCGATTTCCAGAAGCTCCGCAAGCACCCCGCCCTCGCCGGCGTGGTCATCGAGACCCGCGCCATCGAGCTCAAGGAAACCAACCGCTGGAAACGCCGCGGCTGAGTGGCCCGCCCGCAGCGTTGCCTCCGCGGTGGGCGCGCGCACCGGCCATCTCGACGACCGCCCGCCCCTCCGCCGGTCCCGCTCGCCTTCCGCGCGAACCGTTGGGCCGGCCCGGCGCGACACCCGCCGGCCTTTCTGCGACCATGCCGGCCTGTCGCTTCAACGTGCCTCCATGCGCAATTCTCCCACCGTCCCACTTTCCTCCCGACATCCGGCGCCGCTCCCCCCCTCCGGCGAGGAGACGCTGTCCCTCGCAGATCGGAACCGCTGGCTTCGTGCCTGCGGCTGGGCTGCAAAAGACGAGAGCCTCGTTCCGGGCTGCACCGAGGTGACCGAGCGCTGCGACGGGATCCCCACCACCGGCCTCCTGCTCAGCCGGTATGCCTTCCGCACCATCCCCGACCGTCTGGGCCGGCCCAGAGCCCATCGCATCCGTCTGGCAAACGAAGCGCGCGCCCAGCCGACCGACCCGCTCACCCTTGAGGTGCGCAAGCTGCTCGACCGGCTCGATGCCGCCGTCGATGCCGCCGCGCCCTTGCACGCCCACCCAGGCTGCGGCATCCGCCGGTTCGCGAACGCCGACTACCAGGGGCACCGCTGCATGCTTCTCGGGCTGGAGCGCAGCACCGCCGATCTCGTCTTCGAGTTCCGCCTCTGGATCGACGCGCGACATGGCTACGCACGCCATGTCGACTACCGGGCCCGCGGTCTGCCCGCGCCCCCCGCCGGCATCGCCACCGCCGCCGCAAAGGGCAGCCGCACGTACCGGCTCGACGAGTCCGATCGTTGGCTGCTGGTGGAACAGAGCGAACACCTGACCTTCTGGTCCGTCGCCTCAGGGCTGCCCACCCGCGGCTTCGCCGAACGCACCAGCACCCACTCCGATCACTGGCAGAGCGGAACCGCCGGCCAGGCCGGTGGCGCCCCGCGGGGCCACCTGCCCGGCCAACGGCCCGCTTGCGTCTTGCCCGTACCGGCACGGTCTGGCACGTCGGCACCCGTCGCATGACCCCATCGGCGATCTTCAGCAGGGTCAGTCTGCCCATCATGCCCTGCACCTGGGTGCAGCGCTGGCTCGGCACGCCCGTCTACTGGGCCATCCAGCTGCCCCTCTGGCTTCTGCTCTCCGTCATCTCGGACTACATCGCCTGCCTCGCCAGCCGCCAGGAGTTCGATGGCCGCGCACTCGTCTCCGCGCTGGGCTTCGCTCTCGAGATGCTCGTCGCCACGCATCTCAGTCGGCTGATCCTGCTCGGCTTGTGGCAGCGCCGCCGCTCCGCCCGTTTCCTGCTCGGCGCGGCGGGAGGCTGCCTGGTGTTGAGCGGGGCGGTCACCGCCCTCATCGGCACCAGCCTCGCGTGGCTGATTCTCGACGCCCCGCCGTTCTCGCTCGACGCCTTCCACAACGGGCTCTGGCTCTTCTACATCGGGTTCGAGTATTCGATCATCTGGATCGCCTGTTATCTCGGCCTGCTGCTCTTCCGCTCGCTGCATGAGGTCGAATCGGCCCGGCTCAGCGCCGACTCCGCCGCCAAGGAGGCCGAGCTCATCGCCCTCAAGACCCAGCTCAACCCCCACTTCCTCTTCAACGCCCTCAACACCCTGCGCTCCCTGCTGCCGCGCGAGCAGAACCTCCCGCGCGAGGCGATCACCACCCTCGCCGACCTGCTGCGCGCCGCCCTCGCCGTCCAAGCTCTCCCCACCATCCAACTACGCCGGGAGCTGGCGACCGTCGACGCCTACCTCTCCCTCGAGCAGCTCCGCCTCGAGGAGCGCCTGTCCGTCCGCCGCGACATCGACCCCGGCGCGCTCGACTGCCACGTGCCCCCGTTTTCCGTGCAGGGCCTGGTCGAGAACGCCGTCAAGTTCGGCATCTCCCCGCGGGCGAACGGCGGCGAGATCGTCCTTTCCGCCGCGGTCCGCGAGGGCATGCTCCAGCTGCGGGTGACCAACCCGGGCCGCATCGCCGAGACCTCGGGGTCCACCGGTGTCGGGCTGAAGAACACCCGCGCCCGGCTTCGCCATCTCTACGGCGACCGCGCCAGTTGCACCCTCTCCCAACTCGAGCCCGACCTCGTCGCCGCCGACCTCAACCTGCCCTGCACCCCATGAAAGCCCTCATCATCGATGACGAACGCCCGGCCCGTCGGGAGCTGCGCAACCTCCTGGAAGAGCACCCCGACGTCGAGATCTGCGGCGAGGCGGCCAACATCGCCGCCGCCCGCGAGCTGATCGCAGCCCACCAACCCGACCTGCTCTTCCTCGACATCCAGATGCCCGGCGGCACCGGCTTCGACCTGCTCGAGTCGCTTCCCCTGCCCCACCCGCTCGTCATCTTCACCACCGCCTACAGCGAGCACGCGGTGCATGCCTTCGAGATCAACACCCTCGACTACCTGCTCAAGCCCATCGGCCCCGCCCGCCTCGCCGAGGCGATGCAGAAGGTCCGCGCCAGCCTTACCGTCGCGACCCACGCCGAGCCGCCCCCCTCCGGACTGCTCCGGGAGACCGACCACGTCTTCGTCCGCTCCGGCGAGCGCTGCTGGTTCGTGCCCGTCCGTTCGTTACGCCTCGTCGAGGCGGTGGGCAACCAGACCTGCATCTACTTCAACTCCGAGAAGGCCTTCCTGCCCCGCACGCTCGCCGCCCTCGAGGAGCGCCTGCCGCCGCAGCTCTTCATCCGCGCCAACCGCTCGCAGCTCATCAATCTCTCGATGATCGAGACGATCGGCGAGTGGTTCAGCCGCAGCCTGCGCGTCGTGCTCAAGGGCGGCCAGGAGGTCGAGTTCTCCCGCCGCCAGGCGCTCGTGTTCCGCGAGCGCCTCAGTCTCTGATCCTCTCGGTCTAGCGCGGTCCACCGTTCGCGGCCGCGCCCCACCCCGTCACCGCGAGGCGTCGACAGCGACCTCCGCGATCGCCAACCGCGCCTTGTGGCAGACGGCGAACCACTGGCGCCCGTTGTAGGTCTGCAACGCGGTGTCCACGGCGGCGAAGGCCTTGTCCACCTGGTCGATACTCCCGAGCAGCTTCTCCTTCGCCTCCGCGGGATTGGTCTTCGCCACCTCCTTGACCGCGAAGTAGATCGCGGCGCCCTTGCCCACCGTGTCGACGGCCAGCTTCAGGTCGAGGCGGGCCAGCTCGCGGTTCAGGTGCGCCTCGTTCGCGCGCCGGTAGGTCTCCGCGACCGCGGCGAAGTCGTCGCGCAGCACGACGGCGGCCCGTTCGGGGTCGCCCCAAGTGGCCTCGCCCCGCGCGATGCGGCCGGCGGCGTGCTCGAGCGCGGCGGCAAAGAACTTCGGATACTGGCCGCGGTACGCGTTCTTGAGGAACTTCGTCAGCTCCGCCTTCAACTTCGCCTCGCCCCAGTTCGCGATGGCGTCGCCGGGGGCGAACATCCACTCGGCGTAATGGTCGTTGGCCTTGTTGACGGCCCACTTCTTCCAGGCGGCCGAGCCGGTGTCGTTGTCGAGCCCGAGCTGCTCGCGCTCCTCCAGTTCATCCGAGGCCGCCTTGTACGTCTCGCGCAGCACGCCGTAGACGGTCGACACGAAGCGCGCCACGGCCTTCTTGCGCAGGCTGTTCCAGGCGGTCCTCGCCTTCTCGCGCACCTTGGCGAGTTCAGGCGCGTTCTCCAGATACTCGGTCGCGCCCTCCTGCGCCGCCTCCACGCGGCTGCCGAGGTCGATCACTGTCGCCAGATCGTCGACCGCCGCCTCCAGACTCTCGTGAAGCCAGCCCTCCGCCTGCGTGTGCTGGTCGTCGAGCTCGTCGAGATAACCGAGCGCCTCGCCCATGAGCCGCACCGCCACCACCAGCCGCGCCGCGTTGCGCGGATTGGTCGGGTTGGCGTCGGCCGCGGCGAGGTCGGCCACGAAGCGCGCCACGAAACCCTCCGCGGAGGCGCTCGCAAACCCCTTGGCCCGCAACGCCGCCGCCTTGGTGCGCACCGTCTCCAGCCAGTGTACGATGCCGGGGTCGAGCGCGAGCGCCTCCGGTTCGACCACACAGGCGCTCTCCGGCCCGGCCACCGTCTTCCCCAACGTGAAGGGCACTGCGAACGCGCCGTCGGGCCCGCTCACGCCGCTGCCGATCGCCTGCGCCTTGCCACCGATGTTCGCATACACTGTGACCTTCGCCCCGGCCAGCGGCAGCGCGCCGGACTCGCCGGTCGCCTGCGCCATGCCGCCGAGCGTGCCGTGGCTGCGCTCGCTACGGAAATTCGTCTGCGCGCCGGGAGCGAAGCCGGGCTTCTCGACCACGCACCAGAACGACGAACCGCTGTGCAACGTGAGCGCCAGCGGCGCCAGCAACTCCGCCGCCGTCACCGGCGGCTTCGCGGCGAACTGCAGCTCGACCCGCCCGCCGCGCCACCCCTCGGCAGGATCAACCTGCGGCGGCGTATAGCTCCAGAGCTGCCAGCCCTGGGCCGGTTCGTCGCGCTCCGTGTCGCGGACCAGCTCGCCGCGGCCGGGCACTCCGCTCTCGTCGGGCTCGGCCCGGATCTCGGCCTGCACGACCGGCTTGCCGTCGGGATCGATCAGCCGCGCGGCGACGACGACCGGCGTCGTGCCGTCGGCCAGGAACTGCAGGCCTTCGGTGCGCACCATCGTTTCCAATCCGCCGTGACGCAGCACGACCTCCGCGGCGAGCTGCGCGGGGCCGGTGACGCCGACCCGATTCGTCCCGGCGCGCGTGCCGGCGCGATACTCGACCGCGGCGACGCCGTTCTGGTCGGTCGTGAGTTCGCGCTCGGCGACATCGCCGACGAACGGGCTCTCGACCTCGATCTTGAGCGGCAATCCCGCCGCCGGCCGGCCGTCGGCGAGTTTCGCCTCAACGCGCAACGTGGTGGTGCTCGCACCGTCGGACCAGAGCCGGTCGTTGGTCGCGGTCGCCGTGAGCGTGCCCGGCCCCGCCGGCACCTCCGGTCTGGTCGGCGCCGCGCCGCCGCCCGCCTGCTTCATCCTCGCCAAGACCGCGAGTACGAGCCGCACCAGCGGGTCGCCGGGCAGCGGGACGAGATTCTCGCGGGCGAGGCCGAGATCGAAGCGAGTGTGTATGGCGCGCCCGTACACATTGCCGTACCGGAAGTGAAGGGTTCGCGTCGTGTAGATCCGCCGTCCCTCCTGCTCCTGCACCGTCTCGAAGGCCACGCACTGGTCCGCGCCCTCGACCTGCAGGAGGATCGGCCGTTGCTCGGCGTACTTCGCACCCTCCGCCACCGCCTCCGCGAACTCCGCCGCGGCGTCGAGTATGGGCTGGTCGGCCGTGGGCGCATTGGTCTGGGGATAGAGCATCCGCAGGTCGAGCTGCAGGTTCTCGACGCCGTCCTTCGCCGCGTTGCTCAGCGAGAGCGAGCTCACCCACAGGTCGCGCTCGCTCCGGGTCTCCTTCGTGCCCGGGACGGCCTCGGCGCCGGGCAGCAGCGGCCCCGTGTCGAAATAGATCCCCTTGAACACCGGGCCGGGCCCGACCTTCGCGGCGCAATAGCGGTCCCAGTCGCGCACGAAGTCGCGCGCCAACCCGAGCAGTTCCTCCCGCATGAGTTGCTCGACCCGTGGCGCCATGGCCGCGATGTCGAGGTAGCCGCTGCTGCTGTCGGGGGCTGGATCAAACGCGCGCAGATCGCCGGAGAGCGCGCCGCCGCGCACGTTGCGCAGGATCGGATCGTCGGCGAACTCCGCGCCGGCGCGGAGCATCACCGTCGGCTGGATCTCATAGCGCAGCACCGCCGGCCCCCGCACGACGACGAGATTGGTCCAGCCGTTCCGGCCGTCGCCATTGGCCACAAACCACGCCTGATCACCGAGGCCGGGCACCGGCTCCGGCGTCGTCTTGAAGTTCTTCAGCACGTGCTGCTCCGCGTAGCGCAGGGCCGGCGGGCAGGAGCCGTCCGGCTTGGGCAGATCGGCCGGTACCTTGGTTTCTCCGATCGCCAGCGGGTAGATGCTCATGCGCACGGCGAACCAGAGCCGGTACGGGACCACCGCAATTTCCTCCGGCTGCCGCTGCCGGTCGCTCTTCCGATCGTACCAGACGCGCGTCTCGCCCTGTTCCACCAGCCGATGCCAGCCGCCGCTGCCCGGATGGTCGTCGTGCCACTTGTTCATGTCGGCGTACTTGAACCAGGTGTAGCCGAGTCTGGTCTCGCCCGGCTGCGGCTTGAACGAACGCACCCATGCCCGGTCCTGTCCTTTGCGCCCATAGTAGTGCACCGCAGCGCTGTCGTACGGGAGCGTGAGCTCGAACAACGCCACCGCCCAACCGGTATTCGGATCGAGGGTGCGCCCCGGATCGGGGGCGGCCACCAACGCCAACGGCCACAGCCAGAGGAAACGCAGGAGTTTCATGATGAAGGCACCCCGCCCCGGCCGCGCGATTGCGGCCGGCCATGCGAGACCCCTTCATCGGCTCAACGGCCCCGGGCTTGATCGCCCACCGTGGGCACCCCGCCCGCGGCCACGCTCAGGCCTTGAACAGATCCACCTGATTGAAGACCGGTACGCCGGCGGACTGGAGCGCCGCGAGCGCCTTGTCGGTGTTGTCGAAGCGGAAGACCATCACGGCATCGCTGCCGGGGCGCTCGGCGAACGCGTACATGTACTCCACCGACACGCCGGCCTTCTCCAGCAGCACCAGCACGCTGGCGAGACCGCCGGGGCGATCGGGCACCTGGAGCGCGACGACCTCGGTCGTCGTGGCCGCATAGCCGGCAGCCGCGATGGTGGCCTTGGCCTTGTCGACATCGGGCGTGAGCAGGCGCAGCAGGCCGAACTCGCCGTTGTCGGAAAGCATGAGCGTGCTGAGGTTCACGCCGGCGTCGGCCAGCGTGCGACACAGCGCCGAGAGGCGGCCGGGGCGATTCTCGAGGAAGACGGAGAGCTGGGTGATTTTCATCGGGGTACGGACGCGGAAGTTGTGAGGATAGTTTGGAAGGAAGCAAAAGAGGCCGGAGCCGGATGAGGGAACCGCAGATTCACGCAGATGAACACGGATTCGGAGTTCGCTTCTTCATCTGCGTCCATCCGCGTCCATCGGCGGTTCCTCGCTCCGTCAGCCTTCGTTTCGCTTGTCGAAGAGGCGCTTGGCTTTGCCTTCGCTGCGCGGGATGGTGCCGGGTTGCACCAGCGTGACCTCGGCCGTGAGCCCGGTGATCTGCGCGATGCTGTGCCCGAACCGTTTCTGGAGTTCGTCCATCGCGCCGACGGTGTCCTTGAGCATCTCGCCCGAGACCTCCACGCGCACCTCCATGCGGTCCAGGCCCGACTTGCGGGTGAGCACGATCTGGTAGTGCGGGAGCGTGGCCTCGGTCTTGAGCAGCGCCGTCTCGATCTGCGAGGGAAAGACGTTCACGCCGCGGATGATGAACATGTCGTCGCTGCGGTGGCTGATCCGGCGGATCCGGCGCACCGTGCGGCCGCAGGCGCAGGGGCGAGTGTCGATCGAGGTCAGGTCGCGCGTGCGGTAGCGGATCGCCGGCATCGCCTGCTTGCTGAGCGTGGTGAAGACCAGCTCGCCCTCCTGCCCGTCGGGCAGCGGCTCCAACGTCTGGGGATCGACGATCTCCACCAGGAAGTGGTCCTCGAAGATGTGCAGGCCGTCCTGGCAATGGCACTCCGCGCCCACGCCGGGGCCGATGATCTCCGAGAGTCCGTAGATGTCGTAGGCCTTGATGCCGGTGGCGCCCTCGATGTACTGGCGCATCTGGTCGGTCCACGGCTCGGCGCCGAACACGCCGCGCCGCACCTTCAGGTCCTTGCGGAAATCGATGCCCATCTTCTGCGCCATCTCGATGAGATGGATGAAGTAGCTCGGCGTGCAGCACACCGCGGTGACGCCAAAATCCTTCATCACCATGATCTGGCGCTCGGTGTTGCCGCCGGAGATCGGGATGACCGTCGCGCCGATGCCCTCAAGGCCGCCGTGCAGGCCGAGGCCGCCGGTGAACAGGCCGTAGCCGAACATGTTCTGCACCACGTCGCGGCGCGAGAAGCCGGCCGCGTAGAGCGTGCGCATGATCACCTGCTTCCAGACCTCCATGTCCTGCGCGGTGTAGCCGACGACGATCGGCTTGCCCGTCGTGCCGCTTGAGGCGTGCAGGCGCACGACATCGCCCAGCGGCACGGCGAACAGACCGTACGGATACGTGTCGCGCAGGTCCGCCTTCGTGGAGAACGGCAGCAGGCGCACATCGGCCAGCGTGCGGAGGTCGCCGGGCGTCACGCCCTTGGCGTCCATGCGCTCGCGGAAGAGCGGCACCTTCTCGTAGGTCAGGGCGACGACGGCCTTCAGGCGTTGGAGCTGCACCTCGCGCAGACGCGCTTCGGGCATGTGGTCGAGGGCGCTCTCCGGAAAGAAGGTGCCCTCCAGGTCGTTCCAGAGGTTGCGGATCATGTTTGGGGCTTGGAAAACGGGCGCCGGGACTGCGGCGCGAGACGCGGGCCAGCACAACGCAACCCGCCGGGGCTGGCAAGAGCGCGGGCGGCGGGATGCCCCACTTTCCCACACGTGTTTCCGCTCGTCTCGTAGGTCCAGTCTCCGACTGGACCCGCTCGGCTCGGGCACTCCGCTGCGGCCCACGCCCGGCGCGGCCGGTCGCAGACCGGCCCTACTTGCCCTTCTCCTCGCGCGGCAGCTCAGCCGCGACCGAGCGCAAAAGCCTTCGCGTTCGCCTCGTGCAGCTTCGCGGGAAAGTTCGCCCGCAGGCTCGCCTGCCACACCTCGACCGGGAAATCGAAGTGCCGGCTGAGGCGGCCGAGCATGGCGACGTTGAGCGCCTTGCTCGACGGCAGCTTCGCCGGGTCGATCTCCGCCGGCGTGATCAGCGTGCCGCCCGCGCGCAGGCCGGCGCGGACGACCTCGATCTGCGACGGCTCCATGACGACCAGGAAGTCGCACGCACCGTCGGGGATCATCGGGCTGCTCACCGCGGTGCCGAAGCGCACGTCGCTCTGCACCGAGCCGCCGCGCTGGCTCATGCCGTGGACCTCGGCCTTCTTCGTCTCGTGGCCGAGCCGGAAGACGACGTCGGCGAAGATATCGGAGGCCTTGATGACACCCGTGCCGCCGAGGCCGGCGAAACGGACATTGGTGGTGGGATTGGTGGAAGATTTCATGGTCGTGGTGTTCCGCACGTTTCAGTTCTGGCAGCCGCAACCGCAGCCGCAGCCCTCCTCGGGCAACGTGTCGGCGGCGGCCTTCGCGGCGACCGCGGCCTTCTCCTTCTCCCAGGCCGCGATGCGGCCGGCGGCGAGGATGCAGGGGCTGCGCGCGATGATCACGCTGAGCTCGTCCTTGCCGAGCGCCTCGGCGAGCGTGTCCTTGAACTTCGCCCGCTCGCGCACCGGGTTCACGGTGCTCACGTTCCGGATGCCGGCGGCGCGCGCCAGATTCTCGAAGCTCACCTGATAGGTGGCGGAGCCGTCGAGATGGCGACCGGTGCCGGGGTGCTCCTGCTGGCCGGTCATCGCGGTGGTGCCGTTGTCGAGGATGACGAGCACGTGGCCGGTCGCCGGCGTGTTGTACGCCATCTCCACCAGCCCCGGCAGACCGCCGTGCAGGAAGGTGCTGTCGCCGATCACGGAGACGACGCGCTTGGCCTGCTCGCGCGGGAGCACGTGGCGCAGGCCCAGGCCCATGCCGACCGCGGCGCCCATGTCGATCATCAGGTCCATCGCGGCCAAGGGCGGGAGCGCGGCGAGCGTGTAGCAGCCGATGTCGCCGGAGACGATGCAATCGAGTTCCTTCATCACCTCGAAGCTCTGGGTGTGTGGGCAGCCCTTGCAGAGCTCCGGCGGCTTGCCACGCACCGGGATCGGCTCGGGCGAGGAGTCGCGGGCGAGAATGCGCTTCACCCGGTCGACGGTGAGTTCGCCGAAACGGAAAATGGTGTCGTCCTTCGCCTCGACCTTCAGGCCGGCGGCGCGGCAGGCGGCGGCCAGCCAGGGGTCGTTCTCCTCGATCACCACGCAGCGCTTCACCGAGGCGGCGAAGTCGCGGATCGCCTGCATCGGCAGCGGGTACGTCATCCCCAGTTTCAGGATGCTCGCCTCCGGCGCGGCCTCGCGAGCGTGGTGGTAGGAGATACCGGCGACGACGATGCCGAGCTCGGCGCTGTGGCCCTCGATACGCTGCGGGCCCGTCGTGTTGTTCCAGTTCTCGATCTCGAGCATCTTCGCACGCAGGCGGCGGCCGGCGGGCTTGGCGTGGCCGGGCACCATCACACGCTGCGGGATGTTGCGGACGAAATCGGGCGTCGGTGCGCCGGTGTCGGCGGCCGTGAGCTTCGCGCCGAGCGCGAACCGCGGTTTCACCGGCGACTTCGAATGGCACACGCGCGTGGTCATCCGGAAGATCACCGGAATCTGCCAGCGCTGGCTCGTCTCGAACGCCACCTTCAGCAGGTCGTAGGCGTCCTGCGAGTCGGCCGGCTCGAACATCGGCGCCACCGCGGCCTCGGCGTAGCGGCGGCTGTCCTGCTCGTTCTGCGAGGAGGCCATGCCGGGGTCGTCGGCGACGATGAGCACGTAGCCGCCGTCGACGCCGGAGTACGTCATCGTGAAGAGCACGTCGGCCGCGACGTTGAGCCCCACGTGTTTCATCGTGCACAGCACGCGCGCCTTCGCGAAGGCGGCACCGAGCGCGACCTCCGCGGCGACCTTCTCGTTGGGTGCCCACTGGGCTTTGCCGCCCAGCGCGCTGAAGGATTCGAGGATCTCGGTCGAGGGCGTGCCCGGGTAACCGGTGCCGAGCGCCACGCCGCAATGCAGGGCGGCCAGGGCCACCGCCTCGTTACCGCTGAGCAACAGACGGCCGGAAGAGTCTTGGGAAGGTTGCATGAAACTAGGTCGGGTTGTGGAGACTTTCGGTCGAGCAGAACAACCCGCCGCGCCGCAGACAATCCCCAACGCCACAGGTTTTCGCCCCAGGCCCGCGGATGAACGACGCCGCGGCCCGGGCACCGTGCCCCCCCGCGGCTCAGGCCCCGTCCGCGCTTGTCGCCGCCCGCGCGCCTCCGCCCTTGACGCCTCCCGGTCGGGCCGGCACGTTGCGCGCCTCACACGCACTGCCCGGTGGTGTAATGGTAGCACAGGCGACTTTGACTCGCCTAGTTCTGGTTCGAATCCAGGCCGGGCAGCCATTCGACGCGCCTCCCGTTGGTCGGCTTGCTCATGGCCTGCCCTTCTTGTGTCGCCGTTGCAGCAACACCGGCCGCAAAATTTGGGGCGCCCCCCGCGAGAAATGCTCCACCGGTACAGTCCGGGACCGAGGGCACACCCGCCGAGTCGACGAAATGAAAGAGGCCTCCGCCCGCATCTGGCGCCCCACACTGCCGGCTACTTTCGATCCGCCTGCTCGCGCACCGTGCGCAACGTCGCGCCTTCCGGCCCGGCGACCTCGCCCCGCTTCGACACGCCCACGCGTTGCGAAGGATAGATGCCCGAGTGACCGCTGCAGTGATACGAGATGAAACAGGCGAGGGCGAAATAGACCGCGTGCTCGGCGCCGAACAGCTCGAAGCCCATGATCGTGCAGGCCAGCGGCGTGTTGGCCGCACCGGCGAAGACCGCGATCAGCCCGAGCCCGGCAAACAGATCGACCGGTGCCCCCAGCGCCACCGCCAGGGTGTTGCCAAGCGTCGCCCCGATGAAGAACAACGGCGTTACCTCCCCTCCCTTGAAGCCGGCCGCGAGCGTCACCGCCGTGAACACCAGCTTCCACCACCAGCTCCACGGCGTGGCGCCGCCCGGCTGGAACGCGGAGAGCAACGTGACCGAGCCGGGGTGTTCGCCGCGCACACCCAGCCCGAGGTAGTCGCCGGTGCCCAGCACCCAGAACAACGCGATCACCGCCACACCGCCGACCACCGGTTGCAGCCATGGCTGCGGTGCGATCCGCCGGTAGCCGCGCTGCAACACGTGCGTGAGCTCGGAAAACAGCCGCCCCACCAGCCCGAAGGCCACCGCGGCCACGACCACCTTCGCCACCAGCCAGCCGTCGAGGATCTCGTGCCGCCCCGCCGGTGACACAAACGCAATGTGGTATTGGGAGTGCCCCACGCCCCACGCCGAGCAAGTCGCGTCGGCGACGACGCTGGCGACCAGCACCGGCAGCACGGCACGGTACTGCAACCGCCCGATCACGAGCACCTCCATCGCGAAGATCGCCCCGGCGAACGGCGTGCCAAAGACGGAGCCGAACCCCGCCGCCACGCCGGCCATCAGCAACACCGGCAGGTGCTCCGGCCCGATCCGCAGCAGGCGCGCGTAGGCGTTGGCGAGGCTGCCGCCCATCTGCACCGCCGTGCCCTCGCGCCCCGCCGAGCCGCCGCACAGATGCGTGAGCAGCGTGCCCAGCAGGACCAGCGGGGCCATGCGGCGCGGCACCCCGCCGCCGGGCGCGTGGATCTGCTCGATGACGAGATTGTTGCCCGCACCGGAGTCCTTGCCGTACCGGTGGTAGACCCAGCCCACCGCCGCGCCGACCACAGGCAACAGATACAGCAACCACGCGTGCGCCCAGCGCAGCTCCGTCACCCGGTCGAGCGACCAGAGGAACAACGCGCTGGCCGATCCTGCGAGCACACCGATCGGCAGCACCAGCAACGTCCACCGCAGCAGCTGCACGAAGATCCCCGCCGGCTCGCGCCAGTCCAGCAACCGCCTCATCGGCGGCCTCCAGTCCGGGCGGCCCCGCCGGAAGACCCGGCGCGGCGGAAACCAATCCGTGGAGTGAGGCGCAACGCTGACATGTGGAGACCAGAACGCGTAACGGCCGCGGCCTCGCCTTTCGAGAAACTTCGTCGGCTTGGAGGAAGGACGCCGCGGCCCCGCAGACGCGCCCCAGTCCTCCCATCACCGGCCCCGCCGCTGGCACCGGCTCGCACCCCGGCGCCCCCGCCCGCTCACCAGCCCCAGCTGCCGGCGACGCCGGACTCCCGCCGCAGCACGCGGCCGATCGCCTGCAGCAGCACCTCGGCGGTGAAGGGCTTCTCGAGCACCTGCACCCCGCCGAGCTCCTTCACCTGCGTCACCTTCGGCGAGTTGCCCACGCCGGTCATCGCGACGATCGGCGGCGGCTCCAGCCGATCCCGCAGCTGGCGGGTCAACTCGACGCCGTCCATATGCGGCATCAACAGATCCACGACAGCCACGGCCACCTCGCCGGCATGCTGCTCGAAACGCTCCAGCGCGTCCTCCCCGTCGCGGGCCTCGAGCACCCGGTAGCCGTGGCGCTCGAGCATCGTGCGGGTCGCCTGCCGGACGACCCGCTCGTCGTCGACGAGCAGGACCAGCTCCCCTTGGCCGCGCGGGCCGGCCGTCGGCGGCGCCGCCGGCTCGGTCTGCTCGAGCTGGGCGCAGGCCGGCAGGTAGACCCGGAACTGCGTGCCGCGGCCCGCCGCGGTCTCGAGCTGGATGAAGCCGCCATGGCCGTTGACGATGCCCAGCACCGTCGAGAGCCCCAGGCCCGTGCCCTGCCCGATCTCCTTGGTCGTGAAGAACGGGTCGAAGATCTTGTCCACGTAGTCGGCCGGGATGCCGGTGCCCGTGTCGCTCACCTGCAACAGCACATGGGGCCCGGGCTTGGCGCCGTTGTTGGTGCGCGCCATGGCCGCGCCGACCTCGCAGTCGGCCAGCGCGAGCGTGAGGTCGCCGCCGTGCGGCATGGCGTCGCGAGCGTTCACGCACAGGTTCATGATCACCTGGTGCAGCTGGGTGGGGTCGCCGCGCACGGGGTGCAGCTCCATCGGGAGGGTGCTGCGCAGGTTGATGCTCTTCGGGAAGGTCTCGCGCATGATGCTGAGCATCTCGTTGACGAGCGTGCGCAGCTGCACCGGCACCCGCTCGCCGTCGGTTCCCCGGCTGAAGGTGAGCAGCTGGCGCACGATGTCCGCCGCGCGGCGGGCGCTCACCTCGATCGAGTCGACGATCTCGCGCGACTCGGCATCCTGGAGACGCTCGCGCAGCAGACCGGGGGAGATGAGGATCGGCAACAGGATGTTGTTGAGGTCGTGGGCGACGCCGCCGGCGAGGCGGCCCACGCTGTCGAGCCGCTGGGCGCGCAGCAGCTGGGCCTCCAGCTTCTTGCGCTCGGTCACGTCCTCCACGGTGCCCTCGAGATGGACACTGCCCGCGCCGCGCACGATGCGGCAGTTCAGGCTCACCCAGGTGAGCCGGCCGTCCCAGCAGGCGGCCTGGGTCTCAAAGCCGGTGACCAGCCCCGACTCCTCGAGCAGGCGCCGCAGCTCGCGCAGCCGCTCGGGCTCGGGGCAGAGGTGCGCGAGGATGTCGTCGATCATCCCGATCGCCTCGCGGGGGGAACCATAACCGAGGATTCGCGACAGGGCGGGGTTGGCGGCGATCAGCCGCCCCTCGGGCAGGGCCTGGAAGATGCCCTCGACGGCGTTCTCGAAGATGCCGCGGTAGCGGGCCTCCGCCTGCCGCAGCGCCTCCATCATCGTGCGGTGCTCGTAGCGGAGCCGGCATTGCTCGATCGCGTGCTCGACGGACTGGCCCAGGCGGGCCAGGCGGTCCTTGCGCAGGTAGTCCGCCGCGCCATTGCGGATGGCCGTGATCGCCGTCTCCTCGCCGATGGTGCTCGAGATGATGATCAGCGGGATCGGCAGGCTCGATTCGAGCAGCAGCCGCAACGCCTGCAGCCCGCTGAACTGCGCCAGCTGGCACTCGCACAGGATCACATCGAGCCCGCTGCCCAGATGCTCCCGGAAAGCCTCGGCGGAATCGACGCGGGCCCAGTCGGGAGCGTAGCCGGCTTGCCGCAGGTGCCGGAGGATCAGCTCGGCGTCGCGCTCGTTGTCTTCGACGATCAATACCTTCAGCGGCAACGCCTCCGGCTCCCCGGGCTGACTTGTCCGGATTTCGCGCCGCGAGACCGGCCGCGGCCGGTCGCTCACGCCGGGGAGCGCCACCACCCGGGGGTCTTCGCACAGTGAAGGAGGAACGGAGTCCATCGCGTCAGGGTTTGGAGTTCGAGTTGTCCGCCGGGGGGGATCGGAGCGACCCGAGGGCACGGAACGTAGGAAGGTTGGCGCAAAACGCGAGAAGCGAACCGACCGGCGCACGCTTTCGCCCGTATCCCACCGCGGAGCGCCTGCCCGTGTGGGAAGAAACCGCCGCTCGCCCCCCCCTGCACCGCCCCGGCGCAGTGCCCGCCGTGTCCAGCGGCTTCATGCATCCGCGAAATCCGTGGCCCCTTCCGATGAGTCGAGTTCCCCCTCAGGCAAATGGCTTCCGGAATTCAACCACAGGACACAGTGAACCGGAAGATTCCCGAGATCTCGTTCTCGCTCCCGCCTCCGTGTCCTCCGCGCCCTCCGGTCGCAGAAAAGCCCCGCCGGGAGCGGCGGGGCTGGAGGTCGGTGGGACCGAGCTACGGGCTCAGGGCTGCACCGCCCCGGGCTCGCCCATCGCGTTGCGCAGCTGGGCCACGGCGCTGTTGTAGGCGAAAAGGGCCTGCACCTTGTTGTTGCCGGCCTCGGTGAGCGCGACCTGCGCCTGGAGCACGTCGAGCTGGGTGGCGGCGCCCACGTCGAAGCGGGCGCGGGAGAGGCGCAACGCCTCCGCGGCCTGCTCGACGACCTTGCCGGAGGCGGCCACGAGTTCCACGGCCTGCTGCCAGGAGGCGAAGGCACGGCGGACCTCGACGTCGATCGCTAGCTGCTGCTCCTGCAGCGAGAGGCGGGCCTGCGCGGCTTGCGACTTCGCGCTGCGGACCCGGCCCGCGGTGGCGCGGCCGTCGAAGATCGCCCACGACGACTGTGCGCCGAGGAACCAGCCGTCGCGGCTGCTCTCGCCGAAGTGCGGCGTGGAGCGCGTGCCGACGATCTGCCAGCCGGCCCCCACCCCGACCTTCGGGAGGTAACCGGCGCGGGCGACCGTCACGCCGGCGTCGGCGATGGAGACGCCCTTGGCGAGGGCCTGCAGCTCGGCGCGGTGGCGGCGGGCGGAGTCGAGCGCCTGCTCGAGGGTGAACTGCTCGTTGCCGAAGGCGAGTTCGCCGAGGAAGGTGGGGACTTTCTGGAGATCCGCGCCGACCCCGTTGGTGAAGCCGAGGAGCTGGCGCAGCTCCTCGATGCCGATCTTGAGATCGTTGCGCGCGGTGATCAGCGGCGGGCGGCCGTTGGCCAGCGCGACCTCGGCGCGGAGCACATCGAACTGCGCGCCGGCGCCGGCGTCGTAGCGGTTGCGGGCGTTCTTGAGTTCCTCCTCGAGCAGGGCGAGCGCCTGCTCGCGCACCTTGATCGTCTCCTGCGCGCGCAGCACGTTGTAGAAGCCGACGCGCACGCCGGTGAGCACCGTGTTGGTGACCGCCTGGAGCTCGTACTGCGCAGCATCGCGCGCGGCCCGGGCGGCGCGCACGCCGGCCATCACCGCCCCGCCGGCGAAGACGGTCTGGTTGACGCTGGCGGTGCCGCTCCAGTTCTCGTTGTCGAAGCCGGGCGAGGTGATCTGGTCGGCGGTGCGCTGGTAGGAGGCGTCGGCGCTGGCCGAGGGCAGGTAGCCGGCGCGGGCGGAGAGCAGCGCACCCTCGGTCTGGTTGAGGCGCTCGCGCGCCTGCCGGATGCTGAAGTTGTTCTCCAGCGCGTAACCCAGCGCACCGGGCAGATCGATACGCTCGGGCACGGGCTGGGCGGCATCGGGCGCGGCGAAGGCGGTGGCGACCGCGGCGGCGAACAGGAGGAGCGAGGGGATGGTATTCATTTCCGGGAAGGCGGTGGCGTTACTTGGCGGGGACCGGCGAGGGGGCCCCGGCCTGGGCGAACTGGCCGGCGACCTTGGCCTGCTGGGCCTTGTGGTCCTTGGCGAGCAGCATGTACAGGCAGGGCACGACGAACAGCGTGAAGAAGGTGCCGATCGTCAGGCCGGTGCACAGCACCAGGCCGATGCTGTTGCGGGCCGCGGCGCCCGGGCCGGACACGAAACACAGCGGCAGGTGGCCGAAGATGGTCGCCGCCGAGGTCATCATGACAGCGCGGAGACGCAGACTGGCGCCGGCCTTGACGGCCTCGAGCTTGGACAGCCCGGCCTCCTGCTGCTTGTTGGCGAACTCGACGATGAGGATGCCGTTCTTGGCGATGAGGCCGACGAGCGTGATGAGGCCGATCTGCGAGTAGATGTTGAGCGAAGTCGTCCACCCGTCCGTCCACCACGGCATGTTCGGGTTGAGCATCTTCATGAAGGTGAAGAGCAGCGCGCCGAACATGGCCAGCGGCACCGAGCCGAGGAGGATGACGAAGGGGTCGCGGAAGCTGTTGAACTGCGCCGCGAGCACCAGGAAGATCAGGATGACCGCCAGGCCCATCGCCGGCAGGAACTTGTTGCCCTCGACCTTGAGCTGGCGGGACTGGCCCTTGAAATCGACCACGTAGCCCTTGGGCAGGATCTCCCGGGCGCGCTTCTCGAACTTCTCCAGCACGCCGCCCAGATCCTGCTGCGGGAAGGAGCTGAGCGTGACCGAGTTCATCTGGTTGAAGCGGTTGAGCTGCCGCGGCTCGACGGTGTTCTTGAGCGTGGCGATGGTGCTCACCGGGATGAGCTGGCCGCCCGTGCCGGTGATGTAGATGTCCTGCAGCTGGTCGGCGTTGAGGCGACCGGTGCGCTCGATCTGCGGGATGACCTTGTAGCTGCGGCCGGAGATGCTGAAGCGGTTCACGTAGCCGCCGCCGAGCATGGAGCCGATGTCGGCGCCGACCTGCTGGAGGTTAAGTCCGAGCGAGGCGACCTTGTCGCGGTCGATGAGCAGCTGCGTCTGCGGCTGGTCGATGTTGAGGTCGATGATCGGCGGGATGGCCCAGAGGCCCTCGGCGAAGGTCTCGTCGGCGAGCTGCTGGGCGAAGCCGAGCAACTCCTGCTCGCTGGCGGTCGAGGCGATGACGATCTCGGCCGGGAAGATGCCGCCGCCCTGGAGGGCGGGCGGCTGCAGGGCGTTGAACCGCAGGCCGGGGATCGAGGCGAGTTTGCCCTGCAAGTCGGTGAGGATCTCCCCGATCTTGCGGTCGCGCTGGCTCCACGGTTTGACGACCAAGCCGGCGAAGCCGCCCGTGCCGTAGGTGATCTGGAACGAGTAGTCGTACTCGGGCAGCGTGCGCACGGCCTCGTTGAAGGCCATGTTGCTGAAGAGCGAGGTCTGATCGAGCGTGGCGTTGGCCGAGGCGTCGGCCATCGTCATGAGGAAGCCCTCGTCCTCCGCCGGCGCCAGCTCGCGAGCCGAGAACATGAACAGGCCGGGGATGCACAACGTGAGCACGGCCCAGACGATATACACGGCCCAGCGCTCCTTGAGCACGGCGTCGAGCGCCCGGCCGTAGAACCGGCGGAAGGCGTTGAAGTGCCGCTCGATCATGCTGGTGAAACGGCCGCTCTCGACCTGGTGGGAGAGCAGGTTGGCGCACATCACCGGCGAGAGCGTGAGCGCGACGACGCCTGAGATGAGCACCGCGCCGGCGAGCGTGAAGGCGAATTCGCGGAAGAGCGAGCCCGTGAGGCCTCCCTGGAGACCGATCGGCGCATACACCGCCGCCAGCGTGATCGTCATCGCAATGACGGGGCCGACGAGCTCGCGCGCGCCCTGGATGGCGGCGTCGAACCGTTTCATGCCGTCGCGCAGATGGCGCTCGACGTTCTCGACGACGACGATGGCGTCGTCGACCACGAGACCGACCGAGAGCACGACGGCGAGCAGCGTGAGCAGGTTGATCGTGAAGCCGAAGACCTGCATGAGGAAGATCGCGCCGATCAACGACACCGGGATGGCGATCACGGGGATGAGCACCGAACGGAACGAGCCGAGGAACAGGTAGATGACGGCGACGACGATGAGCAGCGTGTCGAGCAGCGTGCTGTAGACCTCGTCGATGGCGTCGTTGATGTAGTCGGTCGAGTCGTAGGCGACGTTGGCGTTGAGCGCGCTGGGCAGGTTGCGGCGGATGTCGGGCATGACCTCGCGCACGCCGGCGATCACGTCGAGGGTGTTCGCATTCGGCAGCACCCAGACGCCCATGAACACGGCGGTCTCGCCGTTGAAGCGCACCTCCGTCTCGTAGTCCTCGGCGCCGAGCACCACGTCGGCGATGTCCTCGAGGCGGACGATGGCCCCGCCCTCCTCGCGGATGGGCAGGCGCTTGAACTCGCCGACGGAGCGCAGGTCGGTGTTGGCCGTGAGGCGGACCTGGATATAGGAGCCCTTCGTGCTGCCGAGGGCGGAAAGATAGTTGCCGGCGGCCAGCGCTTGGCGCACCTGCGTGGCGGTGACATTGAGCGCCGCCATCTTCTCGGGCTTGAGCCACACGCGCATGGCGAACACCCGGCCGCCGAGGATGTCGGCGCGCTGCACGCCGCCCAGCGAGGCCAGGCGGGGCTGGACGATGCGGTTGACGTAGTCGGTGATCTCGTTGGGCTGCAGCGTCGTCGAGCTGAAGCTCAGGTACATCGCGGCGAACTGGGAGTCCGACGTCTCGATGTTGATGATCGGCACCTCGGCCTCGGGCGGCAGGTCGCTGCGGACCTGGCTGACCTTCGAGTTGATCTCGGAGAGCGCCTTGTTCGAGTCGTAGTTGATCTTGAGGTGCGCGGTGATCGTCGAGAAGCCCTGCGAGCTGGAGGATTCCAGGTAGTCGATGCCGTCGGCGGCGGCGATGACGCGCTCGAGCGGGGTGGTGATGAAGCCGCGGACGAGGTCGGCGTTGGCGCCAACGTAGGCGGTCGACACCGTGATGTTGGCGATCTCGCTGGTCGGGTACTGGCGCACGGTGAGCGTGCGATAGGCCTGCAGACCGGCGACGATGATCACGAGGTTGACGACGAACGCCAACACGGGCCGGCGGATGAAGAGGTCGGTGAGATTCATAGGTATCGGGGCCGGGCGCGCGGACGGGACGGCGCGCTCGCGGCGGGGGAGGTCGCGGGAGCCGGGCTCAGCTGTTGGCCGGTTTCGGGGCGAGCTCGGCGGCGGGGGCCACCGAGTTGTTGATGCGCACCGTGCCGCCATTGCGCAGCTTGAAGGCGCCGGTGCTCACGACCTCGTCCCCGGCCTGCACGCCGGAGGTCACCGCGACGAAATCGCCGCGGGTCAGCCCGAGGCGCACGGTCTGCTGGCGCACCACCGTCTCCTCCGCGCCCTCGGCGTTCTTGCGGCGCTCGATGACGAAGACCGAGTCGCCATAGGGAGCATACAGGATCGCACTGGCGGGCACGACGACGACGGGCTCGCCGGCCGGCAGGAGCACCTCGACGTTGGCGAACATGCCGGGCCGCAGCTTGGCGCCCTCGTTGGCGAGGGTGGCGCGCACCCGCACGTTGCGGGTGGCCGAGTCGACCAGCGCCTCGAGCGCGGTGATCTTGCCGAGGAACTTCGTCCCGGAGACGCCGTCGGTCGTCACCTCGACGGGCTGCCCGACCGCCAGGTCCACGACCCGCTGCTGCGGGAGGGCGAAATCGACGTGGATGGGGGCGAGGGTCTGGAGCTCGACGATGGCCTGGCCGGAGTTGACGTACTGGCCCACATTGACCTTGCGGATGCCGAGCGTGCCCGAGAAGGGCGCGCGGAAAGTCTTCTTGTCGATGGCGGCGCGGATCGCCTCGGCGTTGGCGACCGCCTGCTTGAGCTGGGCCTCCGCGGCGTCGAGCTCGGCCTGCGCGAGGGTGTCGCGGCTGCGCAGTTCGCGGATGCGCTCCGCGTTGAGGCGGGCGAGCTCGGCGCTGGCCTCGGCGGAGCGCAACTGCGCCTGCTCGACGGAGACATCGAGCTGCGCGAGCAGGGTGCCCTGCTCCACCTGCGCGCCCGACTCAAACTCGATGCGCGTCACGGTGCCGGGCACCTCGGCGGAGAGCGTCACGCCATTCTCGGCGGTGAGCGTGCCCACCGAGTAGAGTGTGGGATTCCAGGTCTGGAGCTGCGCCTTGGCGGTGGTCACAGGCTCGGTCGGCCGCTCTTTGTCGGCGGCTTCCATGGCACCGAGTTGCTGGGCTTTGGCGCCGACCAGACCAAGGATCGTGGCACCCAGGCCAAGGAAGACGAGAAGTCCGATGAGAATGCGTTTGTGCATAGGGAAAGTGATTGGAAGACGGGCGGAGAGTAGGGGAAAACGGCCAGAAACGCCGGTAGTTCAAGCGGGGCGTGATGAACGGTCGCTGGGCGTGGATGAGGGGGAAAGGCAGTCGCACCCGCCGGCGCCGTTGCTGGTCAACCGTGCGATTCCGTCCCGGATCTTGCCCGCCAAACGGGTGAGGTCGGTCCGGTCGCGGGCATCGAGCCCGGCCATCAGTTCGGAGATGCCGCGAAAATGAGCCGGCAGAAACTCGTCGAGAAACTTCCGGCTGCCAGTCGTGAGCCGCACCAGCGAAGCGCGCCGATCCGCCGGATCCGCCAGCCGTTCGACCATGCCCTCGCGCTCCAAACCGTCGATCAGCCCGGTCACCGTGGCCTTCGTCACCCCGTACGCCTCCGCCAGATGCGTCTGGTTGACCGCCACGTCCGGTTCGCGGTTGAGGTACATCAGGATCGCAAACCGACCGTGCGACAGCCCGTGTTTGGTCAGGAAACGCTCGAAACACTCGGAAACATCGGCGCCCGTGCGCATGAAACACATGATCGCCAGCACCGCATCCGGCTCGATCTGCGGATAGCGGGCCACGAGCCGATCGAGGCAGTCCTGACTGGGTGTATCACGGAGAAGAAACATGATCTGGGCGAAGAAGAAATGTGGAGCTGGGCGGATGGTTAGGTCCCTTATTTTCAGGCCGCAACCTTTTTTCTCCAGTCACGCCTCCCCGCCGCGCCACCGCCGCCGGTCCAGTCAACGGGTGCCCTTCCCAGAAAAGCCCGCAACCGGGGAAGGCGAGGCAACTGGGCCCAGCCGGCGGCCGCCGCCGGCCTCCCCCACCCACCCCGACTTCGTCCCCGGATTGCAGATTGCCGTCGCAGCGACACACTGACCGCTCTCCGCAGCGCGCCCACGCGTAGTGGCACGCATACGCCACTCGACAGCCCACCGCCTCCCGGGCAAAACCCGCTTGGCACCCTCGACCCAAAACATGAACTCCTCCAACTCCGCTTCACCCTACACCTGGCAGTTCTTCCGCGCCGGGGGACTCGACCAAGTCAAACTCGAGACCGGGGCCGACCTTGCCCACCTCGCCGATCTCGACCCCAAACTCTGGATCGCCCTCGCCTGCCCCACCAAGGGCCTCGAGTTCGACCAACGCACCCTCGACCTGATCGACACCGACAAGGACGGCCGCATCCGTGTGCCCGAGATCCTCGCCGCCGTCGACTGGGCCCTCGCCCGCTTGAACACCGGCGACAGCCTCGCCCGCGGCGAGGACGCCCTCGCCCTCGCCGAGATCGACACCGGAAACCCCGACGGCAAGGCCGTGCTCGCCGCCGCCAAGGAGATCCTCTCCGCCCTCGGCAAGACCGACGCCACCAGCATCTCCGTCGCCCAGATCGCCGACACCGCCAAGATCTTCGCCCAAACCCGCTTCAACGGCGACGGTATCGTGCCCGCCGAGGCCGCCGCCGACGCCGCGACCAAACAGGCCATCCTCGACATCATCGCCACCGTCGGCTCCAAGCCCGACCGCAGCGGCCTGCCGGGCGTCGACACCGAACTGGTGACGAGATTCTTCGCCGACCTCCAGGCCTGCGCCGACTGGACGGCCAAGGCCGACCAGTCCGCCGCCACCCCCACCGGCATCCAGTTTCTGGGTGACCGCACCGCCGCCGCCTACGCCGCCCTGCAGGCCGTGCGAGTGAAGATCGACGACTACTTCAACCGCTGCCACCTCGCAGCGTTCGACCGCCGCGCCGCCAACCATCTCAACCGCCCCGAGTCCGAACTCGTCGTCGCCGCCGCCAAGGACCTCTCCACCCTCGGCGCCGAGATCGCCGCACTGCCGCTCGCCCAGATCGGCCCCGGCCAGGCGCTGCCGCTGACCGAGGGGGTCAATCCCGCCTGGGCCCCCGCCATCGCGGCCTTCCGCACCCAGGTCGTCATCCCGATCCACGGCGCCGCACGCGCCTCGCTCACCGAGACCGAATGGCGCGAGACCGTCGCCAAGTTCGAGGCGCACGCCGCGTGGGCCGCCGGCAAACCCGCCAGCGCCGTCGAGAAGCTCGGCGCCCCGCGTATCCGGGAGTTGCTGGTCGGCTCCGCCCGCGAGGAGATCACCAAGCTCATCGCCCGCGACAACGCCCTCGCCGGCGAGATGGCCGCGATCGACTCGGTCGAGCGCCTCGTGCGCTACCACCGCCACCTCGCCCGCCTCCTGGCCAACTTCGTCAACTTCGCCGACTTCTACGATCCCGCCCGCCCCACCGTTTTCCAGGCCGGCACGCTCTACCTCGACAGCCGCCACTGCGACCTCTGCATCCAGATCGCCGATGCCGGCGCCCACGCCGCCATCGCCGCCCTGAGCAAGTGCTACATCGCCTACTGCGACCTCAAGCGCCCGGGCGAGACGATGAAGATCGCCGCCGTCTTCTCCAACGGCGACTCCGACTTCCTCATGGTCGGCCGCAACGGCATGTTCATCGACCGCAAGGGCCGCGACTGGGACGCCACGATCACCAAGATCGTCGACAACCCGATCTCCATCCGGCAGGCCTTCTGGTCCCCGTACAAGAAGTTCGTGCGCATGGTCGAGGAGCAGGTCGCCAAACGGGCCGCCGCCGCCGAGTCCGCCTCCGACGCCAAGCTCGCCACCGCCGCCTCCGCCACGGCCAACGCCGACAAGTCCGCCCCGGCCAAACCCGCGGAGCCGAAGAAGTTCGATCTCGCGCTCATCACCGGCATCGGCGTCGCCCTCGGATCCATCGGCACGATGATGGCCGCCATCTTCGCGAAGGTCCTCGACCTCGCCTGGTGGCAGTATCCGCTGGTCCTCGTCGCCCTGATCCTAGTGATCTCGCTGCCCTCGATGCTCATCGCCTGTCTCAAGCTCCGCCAACGCACCCTCGGGCCCGTGCTCGAGGCCAACGGCTGGGCGATCAACGGCCGCGTGAAGATCAACATCCCGCTGGGCACCTCGTTCACCGCGCTCGCCAAGCTCCCCCCCGGCGCCCGCCGCTCGCTCGAGGATCCGTTCGAGGACAAGGCCGCCGCCCGCGCCCGCCGCCGCTTCCTGTTCCTGCTCTTCCTCCTCGCGCTGGTCGGCGCCGCCATCTGGGTCCGGATCGACCACAACCGCCACGGCGGGAAGTATTGCTGGGAAGATCGCACGCCTCCGGCCGAGGTCGCGCCCGCCCCGGCCCCGGCGGCCCCCGCGCCGGCGCCCGCGCCGTAACGGCGTCTTTCAGCGGTTTCTCACGGCGGCATCGGTTGACCCGATGCCGCCGTTTCGTTTCTCTCCGCCCATGTTCCGCCGCCCCGCCGCCGCCGCCCTCGTCGCGTCCGCCGGATTTCTCGACCGGGTCGTCTGCGTGCTCGGCGCCGTCGTCGCGGCGCAGGCTCCCGAGTTCTTCCAGCAATACCTCCAGCGGCTCGGCGGCCACCTCGCGGAGGCCCTGCGACAGCTCGCCACGTTCGAGACCGCCGCCCGCGCCGCGGGCAAACCCTGGGCGCAGTTCGTCGCCGACACCTCCGCCAACGCCGATCCCGGCATCGCCCGCCTCGGCACCGCGATGGCCGACACCGCCGCCCGGGTCGACTCGCTCGGCGCCGCCCAGGCCGCGTTGCTCGATGCTTCGGTTTGGACGCGCCCGTGGGCATTTTTGCACCACCTCGACACCGAGATTGCCCAAGGTACGCTCGCCGTGTTCAAGCCTGCCGTACCGACCACCGCCGAGGGGGCCGTCTACGCCACTGTGGGCATCGTCATCGCCTTCGGTCTCTGGCAACTGCTGGTCTTCCGCCCCCTCCGCCGCCTGCTCGGCCCCGCCACTCCGGCGAGCTCCGCACCACGATCCGCCACGCGCCCCGGCGCCGTCTGAAGGATCGTCGATCCTCGCGCCGGAGCGCGGCCCCATGCGGCGGCGAAGTTCACCCGCACTTCGCCCGACCTCCGCAGGCATGTCACCCGCGACCGCCCACCGGCCACTGGACCCCGCCCACTGCCCACCGGCTACCGTTCGCCGGCCCTGAGCCCACCCGTCCACTGGCCACTGGCAACTGGCATCCGCCTACCGGCAACCGTCCACCGGCAACCGGCTCACCGATAAGCGTCCCTACCGCTGGCGCGTGTCTTGAAAAGCGCACCTTCATTGCCGATCTCGGCGTTTGTGCGGCATGCGATGTGCAGGGATGGTGCCGCAACCTTCCCACACCATGAACGACGATCACTCCTCTCCGCTTCCTCCCCGCGAGATCCACAGCGTGTTCGAGTTCGCGCTGGTCCCGGTGCCCAACGGATCGCCGCGGCAGAGCGTGAAGAACGTCGGGGAGTTCGAGTCGATCGAGCACGCCTTCGCCACCGCCCTCGACCGGGCCCGCCGCGAAGCCGCCCTCCTCGCTCACCAATACGCCAGCCTGTCCTCCGCCGACTCCGGCGAACCCATGGTCACCCTCCTCGCCACCGAGTGGGGTTACGACCTCCGCCACGAGCACCTCACCGTCATGCGCTACTGGATCCACTCGCGTCCGGTTCCCGCAGCGTAGGGCCGCGGACGGAGAG
Organism: Verrucomicrobiota bacterium; assembly: GCA_023457035.1. Classification (GTDB taxonomy): domain Bacteria; phylum Verrucomicrobiota; class Verrucomicrobiia; order Opitutales; family Opitutaceae; genus CAJCBL01. The sequence continues at coordinate 6,057 of JAEWNN010000030.1, read as the reverse complement.
CATTCGTGTTGGCCGCCCCGGCAGCCGGATTTCCTGGCGCTCGTCCCTCGTCTCTCGACCCTCGTCCGCCTTGTCGCCACTCAGCCATAATCATTCGGTTGGCGTAGGGTGCGAGCTTGCTCGCACCGCTCGACAAGAGCGACGGCTAACGGTCTGAGCAAGCTCAGCCCCTACAACCGAAACGATCGGCGCGACAGAGTGAGGGCCGCGCCGATTGAGGTGTCGCAGCTCAACGGATCGGCTGGTGCAGCTCCACCGGTTTCGCCACCTGTTTCGCGCGCAGCTTGAGGTTCAAGTTCTCCACCCCCAAGGCGAACGCCATGGAGAAACGGCCCCGCTCGCCCATCGCCCTCCCGCGGGACACCCGGCCCGACTCTCGACCCGGCTCCTGCGCGACGCCCTACCCCAGCAGCGCCTCCCGTAGGGCGCGCATCTTCAGCTCGGTCTCCGCCAATTCCGCCGCCGGATCGGAACCCTCGACGATCCCCGCCCCGGCGTAGAGCCGCGCCGTGTCGCCATTCATCAATGCCGACCGGATCCCGACGAAAAACTCCCCGCCGCCGCGGTGGTCCAACCAGCCCAGCGCGCCCGCATACAGCCCGCGGTCGAACGGCTCCAGCTCCCGCTGGTGCGCGACCGCCGCCTCGCGCGGCGTGCCGCCCACCGCGGGCGTCGGGTGCAGCTCGCCCACGATCCGCAGAAGATCCGCGTCCGGCGCGAGCGTGGCCTCCACCGGTGTGCACAGGTGCTGCACGTTCGGCAGTTGCCGCACGCGCGGCCGGCCGGGCGCCACCGTCGCCACCCCGGCCTTCGCCAGCCGCCGCAGGATCGAGTCGAGCACCAGTCCCTGTTCGCGGCCGTCCTTGTCGCTGTGGAGCAGTTGCCGGGCGAGCGCCGCATCCTCGGCCGCCGTGCGCCCGCGCGGCGCCGAGCCGGCCAGCGCCTCGGTGCGCAGCCGCCCGTCCGCCGCCGCTGCGAGCCGCTCGGGACTCGCGCCGATGAAGCTGGTCCCCGCGCCGTTGCCGGCCGAGAAGGCATAACAATCCGGATACCGGCCACGCAGCGCGTTGAGCGCGCGCAGCGGGTGGAAACGGGTCGTCGCCCGCAGGTCGCGCGCCCGGGCCAGCACCACCTTGCGGTAGCGCCCCGCACGGATCGCCGCCACCGCGGCCCCGACGTTGTCCCCGTATCCGCCCTCCGGGCCCACCTCGCGCTCCGCGGCCACCGCGCCCTCGAGCGCGCCGGCGAAGCTCGGCGCCGCATAGTCGAACGCGCCGAACTTGGCGTGCGCGCGCCAGATCCGCTCCGCCGCGGCGCGGATGTCGCCGCCGGGCGCGATCAGCGTGTTCGCCACCGCCACCGAGCAGTCGCCGCTGCGCGCCACCTGCCAGCGCGGCACGAACACGCGCCCGGCCGGGAACGCCGCGCCCGGCGCGGCCTCGTCGGCGAAGCCGAACGTCGCGAAAAACAGCGGCCCGCCGAACGGCACGTTCACCGCGCCCACCGCGACCGTGCGCGCCAGCGTCGACCGCACGAAATCCGCCGCCGCCGCGAACCGCCCCGGGCCCGCGCACTCGACCGCGACCACCGCCTCCGCCCCGGCCACCGCGAAGTCCGCCGCCGGCCGCTCCACGTAGAAATGCACCTCGCCCGGCTCGTAGATCGACTCCAGCACCGCCAACGGATCGAGCCGCTCGGCCTCCACCGAGATGCTCACCAGCCGCGCCACCCCGTCGCGCTCCGCCTCGGCGCGCACCCCGCCGAGGAAGGCGAGCAGCGCCTCGAGCGAACGATTCGCGAGCGGGTCGAGCGGGAGGATCTTCATGGTGTGGGCGGCTGGCGGGCCGGCACCCGCAGCGAAGCCGCTCCCGCCGGTGTTGGCCAGCCCGTTGCAGCGGACCGCCGGTGGAGTTTCCCCCTCGCCCGCGCCGCGGCGTCGGTCAATCTCGGCCCGCACCGGGCGCCACCTCCGCCCTCCTCCGCCGTTCCCTGTCCATGAAACCCTGGCACCTCATTGTCTCCGGACTCTACCTGCTCGTGCTGGCCGTGTTGGCCGTGCCGCTCTACGCGCTCGGCTTCGGGAGCTGGCCGACGCTCGACCAATTCGGCGCCTTCTTCGGCTGCGGCGCGGTCTGGCTCTGGCTGCTCGCGATGGGAATCTGCCAGCTCGTGCTGCTGCTCGTGCCGCTGCGCATCGTCAGCCGCCGCCCGGTCACCCGCGGCGCGCTCTGGCCGACTGTCCTCGTCGGTGCGCTCATGCTGGGACTGCTCGGCGCCGCCGCCGCGCTCTCGGTTCGGGCCGCCATTCTCGGCGACGCGTCCGCGAAGCCGTGGGAAGTCTACGCGCTCGCCGCGCTGCTCGCGGTCCTGTGGGGGTTCTGGACCATCGCCTTCCACCGCCTTGCCGGTGCCCGCCCGCCCGCCGATTTCCTCTCCGTCCTCTGCCGGCGGCTCCTGCAGGGCAGCCTCCTCGAACTACTCGTCGCCGTGCCCTGCCACATCGTCGTGCGCTGCCGCGACTACTGCTGCGCCGGCATCTTCACCATGTTCGGCCTCGCGATGGGTGTCTCCGTGATGCTCTTCGCCTTCGGCCCCGCCGTGTACTTCCTCCTCGTTGCCCGCGCGCGCCGACTCCGGCCCGCGCCGCCGGAGTCGCCCGCCTCGCCCCCGACCTCTCCATGAACCTCCGCCTCACCGCCGCCGCCGTGCTGCTCGCACTCGCCAGCCTTGGCGTCGCCGCCGAGCAGCCGCCCCCTTCGCCCTTCGCCGACTGGCCCGCCGGCGCCGACCCGAGCGCGGTCGGCCGCCGCGTGGCCGAGCGTTTCCTCGCCTCGCCCCATGCGTTCTGGCCGGAGTTCGGCACGATCTCCTACTCCGAGGTCTGCGTGTGGACCGGCGCCGTCGACTTCGCCGCGGCCACCGCGGACAACGACTTGGCGGCCCGGCTCGCCGCGCGCTTCACTCCGTTCTTCACGACGGAGGCCGCACTCGTGCCGCCGCCCAACCACGTCGACAACTCCGTCTTCGGCGCACTGCCGCTCGCCCTCGCCGCGCCCGCCGGCGACGCCCGCCTGCGCCCGCTCGGGATCCGCTACGCCGATACGCAGTGGGCCCGACCCACCACCGAGGACCTGAGCGACCAGACCCGGTTCTGGATCGACGACATGTACATGATCACCGCCCTGCAGGGCCGCGCCTTCCGCGCCACGGGCGACACCGTCTACCTCGACCGCGCCGCCCGGTCGATGGTCGCCTACCTCGACCGGCTCCAGCGCCCCAACGGACTCTTCTTCCACGCCCCCGACGCCCCGCACCACTGGGGCCGCGGCAACGGCTGGATGGCCGCCGGCCTGACGCTGCTCCTCGCCGACCTGCCCGAGAACCACCCGCTCCGCCCGCGCATTTTCGCCGGCTACCACCAGATGATGGCGACGCTCTTGGCGTTGCAGACGCCCGAAGGCCTGTGGCGCCAACTGCTCGACCAACCGGACGCCTGGCCGGAGTCCTCCTGCACGGGCATGTTCGCCTACGCCTTCGTCACCGGCGTGAAACGCGGTTGGCTCGATGCCGCCACCTACGGTCCCGCCGCCCGGCGCGCGTGGCTGGCGCTGGTCGCCCAGCTCGAGCCCACCGCCGAAATCCGCGAGGTCTGCGTCGGCACCGGCACCAAGGACGATCGCCAGCACTACCTGGACCGCCCGCGCCGCACCGGCGATTTCCACGGTCAGGCCCCGCTCCTCTGGACCGCCACCGCGTTGCTCGCACCGTAGCAGCGCGAGCCACCGCGGAGCCCGCCCAAGACCCGTCGATAATCCTACGGGCCCCGCTTGGTATTCGTCCCCGCCAACCGAAGGTGGAGCCACAGAGGAGCACCGATCTGCACCGATGATCGCCGGCCTACGCGGCGGCCTCCGGATCTGCAGGGATCGGTGTGAATCGGTGGCTCAGCAACTCCGGGAAACGGCACCGTCGATGCACACGGATGGAGTCCGCCGGTCGCGCCGTTGCGCCGCTGCGCGAGAACGTCCAGTTGTTTGTGCCCGCCGCCTCAACCAGAGTCATGCCGCCTGCATAGGGTGCGAGCCGGCTCGCACCGCTCGGCAAGAGCGGCGCCCACGGGCTGAGCAAGCTCAGCCCCTACAACCGGAGGAATCGGCGCAACCGGGAGAAGTCCGCGCCAGTTGCATCGTTGCCGCCTCAGATCTCGTCGTTGTAGAGCTGCACGTAGCGGCGCGCGGCGGCGGTCCAGCCGAACTCGCGACGCATGCCGCGATCGATCACCGCCCGTTTCACCTCCGCCTGCCGGTGCAGCAGCAGCGCGCGCTGGAGCGCCCAGGAGATGCCCTGCTCGCTCGGCGTGAACAGCAGGCCCGTGCCCTCCGCCGGCGCATCCTCCAGGTCGGCGACCGTGTCGACCAGCCCGCCGACACGGCTGCACAACGGAATCGTGCCATAGAGCTGCGAATACATCTGGTTGAGGCCGCACGGCTCGAAGATCGACGGCATCAGGAAGAAATCCGCCCCGGCCTCCACCAGGTGCGTCATCGGCTCGTCGAGCATCTTCGCCAGCGCGACGCGCCGCGGGTTGGCCTGCGCGAGATCCTGCAGGGCCTCCTCGTAGCGGTTCTGCCCCACGCCCACGATGATCAGGCGACAGTCCTCGGTCTCGAAGAAGCGCCGCGCGCTGAGCAGCAGGTCGATGCCCTTCTGCTCGGTGAGCCGGCTGATCATCGCGAAGATCGGCGCCTTCGTCTCCGGGTCGAAGCCGCACTTCTTCAGCAGCGCGCGGCGACACTTCGCCTTGCCCGCCGGATCGTCCGCCGAGTAGCGGGCGGGCAGGAGCGCATCGGTCGCCGGGTTCCAGACGGCCTCGTCGACGCCGTTGAGCAGCCCCACCAGATCGGCGGCGCGCGTGGCGATCACGCCCTCCAGCCCGCAACCATACTCCGGCGACTGGATCTCGCGCGCATAGGTCGGACTCACCGTCGTCAGCCGGTCGCCGAAGAGCAGGCCGGCCTTCATGAGGTTGAGCTGCCCGAAGAACTCCAGCCCGTCGACGCTGCGGAACTCCTCCGGCAGGTTCGTGAGCGCGAACGCATCCATCGGGAACACGCCCTGGAACGAGAGGTTGTGCACCGTGAAGACGGTCTTCACCGCCAGCGACGTGTCGTGGCGCTCCTCGACCAGCCGCACGTACACCGGCAGCAGCGCCGTCTGCCAGTCGTGCGCGTGCACGATGTCGGCCTTCAGGTCGGCCAGGCGCATCGCCTCGGCCACCGCCTTGCTGAAGAAGACGAAGCGCTCGGCGTTGTCGTCGTAGTCGCGGCCGTTGGTGCCGTAGGCGCCGCGGCGGTCGAAGAACTCGTCGCGTGCCACGAAATACACCGTGTACCGCGGCGCCACCCGCAGTCGCAGCAGGTCCGCCTCGAGGAAGCGCCCGCCCAGCTCGATCTGCAGGCGGTGCACGCGCTCCGCGCCCTCGGCGTCGGGGTGCTCGAGCGCGGCGCGGTATCCGGGCAGAAAGACGGAGACCTCGTGGCCGGCCGCGGCGAGCGCCTTGGTCAGGCCCCCCACCGCATCCGCCAACCCGCCGGTCTTCATGAACGGAAACAGCTCGCTGGCTGCATGCACGATGTTCATCGCCCCCGAAACTGGGGTTGTGCCCCGCCCGTTTCCATCCCAATTTCCGCGGGATGAAATTACATGAGCGACTGCTCCAACTGCTGGGGCGCCGCGACTACGTGCCCCTCAATCGCAACGAAATCGGGGCCAAGCTCGGGTTGAAGAAGCCCGAGTTCCGCAAGCTCGATACCGAGCTCCAGCAACTCCTTTCCCGCGGCGCGGTCGTCCGCGTCAAATCCGACCGCTACTGCCTCCCGGCCGACGCCGACCTCGTCACCGGCACCCTCCAGATCCGGCCCAACGGCCGCGGCCTGCTCCGGCCCGAACCGGCCGCCGGCGCCGCGCCCGACGCCCCCGCGCCCGAGCCGGTCGAGATCGCCGCCGAGGACACCGGCACCGCCATGCACGGCGACCGCGTCGTCGTCCGCCTCAGCG
>JAEWNN010000029.1 GCA_023457035.1 Verrucomicrobiota bacterium | reverse complement strand
CAACATCAACGCCATCCGCCCCATGAAGGACGGCGTCATCGCCGACTTCGACATCACCGAGGCCATGCTGCGCTACTTCATCAAGAAGGTGCAGAACAACTCGAAGATGATCCCGCCGCGCGTCGTCGTCGCCATCCCCTCCGGCATCACCGAGGTCGAGAAGCGCGCCGTCAAGGAGAGCGCCATCCACGCCGGCGCCCGCGAGGTCCTCCTGCTCGAGGAGCCCATGGCCTCCGCCATCGGCGTCGGCCTGCCCGTCGAGGAACCCGCCGCCAACATGATCGTCGACATCGGCGGCGGCACCACCGAGGTCGCCATCATCTCCCTGGCCGGCGTCGTCTTCTCCAAGTCCATCCGCGTCGCCGGCGACGAGCTCGACAGCGCCATCACCAGCTACATGAAGCGCGCCTACAATCTGCTCATCGGCGAGCGCACCGCCGAGGAGATCAAGATCAAGGTCGGCTCCGCCTACCCGCTCGACGACGAGCTCACCCTCGAGGTCAAGGGCCGCGACTCCGTCGCCGGCCTCCCGAAGACCATCCACATCACCTCCCAGGAGATCCGCGAAGCCCTCGCCGACACCATCGCCTCCATCGTCGACGCCGTGCGCAACGCCCTCGAGCGCTGCCCTCCGGAACTCTCCGCCGACCTTGTCGACCGCGGCTTCGTCCTCGCCGGCGGCGGCGCGCTCATCCGCGGCATCGACCGCCTCCTTTCCGAACGCACCGGCCTGCCGGTCACCATCGCCGCCGACCCGCTCTGCGCCGTCGCCAACGGCACCGGCGCCGTCCTCGAGGACCTCAACTGGCTGCTCGGCCGACTCACCGGCGAACGCGTCGGCTGAGGCCGCCCCGGCCGCCGTCCCCCGGCGAATCCGGAATCTCAAATCTCAAATCTGAGATCCGCCACCGCCGTGTCGCCCCTGCAATTCATCCGCCAGCGCCCCTTCGCCATCCTCGGCGTCGTCGGGTTGCTGTGGTTGCTCGCCCCGGTCGCCCTCAAGCGCCTCGCCCGCGTGAGCCTCTTCGAGTTCGGCGCCCCCGCCGACTTCGCCGCCTCCTACGCCCGCGACCTCCAGCAGTACTGGTCGCTGCGCACGCGCTCCACCAACGAACTGCTCCAGACCGCCCGCGACCTCGCCAACCTCAACGCCGGCTACGAGGCCCGCATCCAAGAGAATGAGGCCCTGCGCGAGGAGGTCCGGCGCCTCGAGGAGGCGCTCCACCTGCCCTCGAACCCCGAATACCGCACCGAGATCGCCCGCGTCGTCCGGCGCGACTTCGGCACCTGGTCGCAGCGCCTCGTCATCCGCAAGGGCCGCAACGCCGGCCTGCCCGTCGGCGCGCCGGTCATCTTCAGCGGCGGCGTCGTCGGGCGCGTCGCCGAGGTCCACGCCTACACCGCCGTCGTCGACCTCGTCAGCAGCCCGACGCTGCGCATCGCCGCCGTGGCCGACGGAGACTCCCGCCCCTTCAGCTTCGAAGGCGGCCCCAACCCGCCCTTCACCCAGGCCCGCGGTTCGGTCGAGTTCGTCCCGCTCGACGTCTACGCCAGCCCCGAATCGCCCAAGCGCATCGTCACCGCCGGGCTCGGCGGGGTGTTCCCCGCGGGGATCGTCATCGGCTACATCCAGAATCTGGAGCTCGATACCGGCGGTCTCTTCAAGAGCGGCACCGTGCTGCTCGACCCGCGGCTCAACGAGCTGCACGAGGTCGCCGTGCTCGTGCCGCTCAATCCCGAACAGCAGTAGCCCGCCGCCATGGACCCGCGCTGGATCGTCATCGTCCTGGCCAACGCCCTGCTCGCCTTCCTCGGCGGCCAGCTCAACCACTATCTCGCGCCCCTGCCCGTCTCCGTCTTCCTCCTCGGGCTGTGCCTGCCGGTCGCCGGCCTGCGGCTGCGCCTCCGCCCCGGGCTGATCGCGATGTTCCTGAGCGGCCTGTTCGCCGACGCCGCCCGCCCCGTCCCCTTCGGTTCCACCGCCCTGCTGCTCGCCGCGCTCTTCACCTGCTGGCACGCCGTGCGTTCGCGCCTCCCGCGCGACGGCGCGGCGCCCGTGGTCGTCGGCGCGCTCGTGGCCAACCTCATCCTCTTCCTCGCCCAACCGCTCCTGCTCGGGGCGCCGCTCGCCGGCAGCGCCACCTGGGGACGCGTGGCCGTCGACCTCCTGTGCTCCCAGCTGGTCGCCGGCCTGCTCGCCCCGTGGTTCTTCGCTCTTCAGGAACAGGCCCTGCTGCTGCGCGGGGTGAACCTCACCGAGGAAGCCCGCGAGCCCGGCGGGACGCTCTGAGAGGATTGCGGATTCCCGATTCCGCAATCCTCAGCCTTCCTCCAGCTCCACGTTCCAATAGGCCACGTCGAGGAAGTGCTTCCACGCCGGATGGTGCGGTTGCTTGTCGAGCATCGTCGAGATGATCGGCCGCCACTTCGGCCGCGTCGGCTTGCGGATCAGCCGCAGGCGCGCCTCGTGCGGGAGGCGGTTGGCCTTGTGGGAATTGCAGGCGATGCAGGAGCACACGATGTTCTCCCAGGTTGTCTTCCCGCCATGGTGGCGCGGGATCACGTGGTCGAGGTTCAGCTCCTCGCGCGCGAACGTCCTGCCGCAGTACTGACACCGGTTCTTGTCGCGCTCGAAGACGTTGTTGCGGGTGAGCTTCAGCTCCTTGCACGGCATCTTGTCGAAGACCGTCAGCAGGATCACCCGCGGCAGCCGCACCTGCTGCCGCACGGTGCGCACGCCCTCGCGCGCGTCCACCGGCGGGTTGTGCCGCGAGAAATCCATCCAATCCAGCAGCGAGAACACCCGGAAGTCGTCGACGCGCTCGTCGCGATAGACCACCTGCGCGTGCTCCCGGGCCAGCAGCACGAAGGCGTGACGCGCCGCGATGACGTTCACCGCCTGCCAGAGGCGGTTCAACACGAGGACCGGTTGGGTGAGCGCGGCGTCCATCGGGGGCACCGAAGTAGCGACCGCCCGCCGCCCTGTCAAGGGACCCGTCCGTGACAGGCTGGTGACGACGGGGGCGGGCGCATTCCGCCGTGGCCCGGCGCTTCAGCCCGGGCCGGCGGGCTCTGTCCGCGCTCAGCATCAGCAGCACCACCACATCCGGGACCCCGGACCGACCTGTGTCGTTTGCCGCGTTCTCGGCGGGGGCTGAAGCACCCCGCCACGGTCCGGCCGCTCCGGCGCGTGGCCCGACGCTTCAGCCCGGGCCGGCGGGCTGCGCACTCGCACCCGTTGCAACAATACCATTCGCCGGGTCGCGCTGAAGGGAAGGCCTACGCTACCGCACGAACCGGTATCCGACCCCATGCACCGTCACGAGCACGCGCGGCACCTCGGGATCGACCTCGATCTTCTTGCGCAGCTGCGCCACGTGCTGGTCGAGCGTGCGCGTCGTGCCCAAGTAATCGATGCCCCAGGCGGCGTTGAGCAGCTGGTCGCGGGTGAGCGCCTCGCCGGGTCGCGCGGCGAACGCCTCCAGCAGCTTCATCTCGCGCGGCGTCAGCGGCGACTCCGCCCCGCGCAGCCTCACCGTGAACGTCTTCCGGTTCACCACCGCGTCGCCGAACTTGAGCGTGTCGCCGAACGTCGCCGCCGCCGGCTCGGCCGCCCCACGCTTGGCCCGCCGCAGCAGCGCGCCCACGCGCGCCAGCAGCTCGTGCACGCCGAAGGGCTTCGTCACGTAGTCGTCAGCCCCGAGCTCCAGTCCCACCACCTTGTCGATCTCCTCGCCCTTGGCGGTGAGGAAGAGCACGGGCGTGTGCTGGTCGCGGCGGCGCAGCTCGCGACACACGTCGTAGCCGTTTTTCCCGGGCATCATCACATCGAGCACGTAGAGATCGACCTTCTCCTGTGCGGCCAGCTTGAGCGCCTGCAGGCCGTCGGCCGCGGGCACGACGGCGTAGCCCTCGCCCTCGAGCAGGTCGCACAGGCCCTGGCGGATGTCGGCGTCGTCTTCAGCGAGGAGGATGCGGGCTTTCATGCAGACGGAAGGGAGTGAAGGGATGGGGGAATGAGGGGGTGGAGCGACTTCGGCAGACTCAGGTCGTCACTGCCGGCAACGTCAGCACGAACTCCGCGCCGCCGCCCTCGCGGGCGTGGCAGACGAGATCGCCGCCTTGGTCGCGGGCGAGCCGCCGCGCGATCGTGAGGCCGAGCCCCGCGCCCTGCTTCGTCGCGGTGAGCGAGTCGTCCACGCGATGGAACCGCTCGAAGATCCGCTCGCGGTGCGCCGCGGGCACGCCCGGGCCGCGGTCGGCCACCACGACGGCCCACCCGCCCGCCACCGCCTCGGTGCACAGCTCGAGCACGCCGCCGGCCGTACCGTACTTCAGGCCGTTGTCGATCAGGTTGAGCGCCATCTGGTCGAGCGAGTCGGGATCGCAGCGCACGGCGGCGCCCACCGCCGGCGGTGTCGCCACCAGTCGGACACCGGACTCCGCCGCCCGGGGCGCATAGGTCTCGACGAGCCGCGCCAGCCAGGGGCCGAGCGCGATCGCCTCGGGCCGATACTCCTTCCGGCCGGCCTCGATCCGGCCGAAATCGAGCGCGTTGTTCACCAGCCGCGTAAGCCGCGCGGTCTCGCGCCCGATCGTCGCGAAATAGCGGGAGCGTTTCTCCGGATTGTCGACGCGTTCGTCGGCGAGCATCTCGGTGTACATGCGGATCGTGGTGAGCGGGGTCTTCATCTCGTGCGAGACGTTCGACACGAAAGAGGTCTTCAGCGCAGCCTCGCGGGCCGCCGCGGCCGCCTGCCGGAAGAACAGCAAGCCGGCCGCCACGATCGAGACCACGAACACGCCGACCAGCAGCGCCGCGACCACGAAGAAGCCGCCGCCGACATCCAGCGACTCGAGCCGTGCCGCGGTCCCCGGCCACGCCACCAGCGTCCAGCCCGGCAGCGTCGTTGAAAGCGGGATTCGAATCGGCGCCTCCACTTGCGCCTCGCCCGGGCCGTGCAACGCGAAACGTCCGCCCTCGCCCGTACGCGCAGGCACCAGTGCCTGGGCGCGCTCGAGCACCGCGGGGAGATTCAGCTCCACACCGCGCACCGCACCGCCGCCGGCGGGTTGCCACCAGCCGAGGAAGAAGACCCGCCCGGCGTCCGTGCGGCCGAGCCAGCCGCTGGCCGGCTCCCGCCACGGCACCACGGCGGCGTCCATGAGCAACGGCTCCGGGTGGCCGTTGCGCCGCGGGGCCTCGGCGTCCGCGGCTGGCGCGGGCGCCTCCGGCGCCACCTTCGCCCTCGGTGCCGCCGTGCCGGGGAGCCGTCCCTTGAATTCTGATGATCCATACCGCCGCTCCTCGGCCTTGAGCTTCGTCTTCGTCCGGGCGGAATCCTCCGCCGCACGGCTGGCGTACGCCTCGTCGGCCGTATCCTGCTTCGCCGCCTCGGCCGGCATCACCATGTTCTTGGCCGCGAAGGCGGAGCTGCGCGCCGACTGCTGCACAGCCAAACGCACCGACTGCGACGCCACCACCTCCCGATTCTCGGGCGCTTCCGCCGACGCCGGCGCCGGCGATCCGGAGCGCGGGAGCGCGGCGTCGCGGTCCGTCTGCAGTTGTTCCTGCCGGACCGCGGCGGCCAGGCTGCTGGCCCCGCCGCCGAAGAGCGCGGCATGCCGCTGCCGGAAGGCGCGGCGCTCCGGGGTATCCGCCGGCGGCCACGCGAGCGCGGCCTGATCGGGCCGCCACAGGAAGGTCTCGGCCACCAGCGGGTTCGTCCGCGGCCAGTTCGCCAACAACGCCTCGAGATCGCGGTCCGGCGTCTCGGCCAGTTCGCGCAACAGACCGTCGCGAATTTCGGAGACAAGCAGCTCGATGTTGTCGGCAGCGACCTGGGCCCGCGCCTGCAACGCCACCTGCGCCCGCTGCCGCACCTCGAGCGCCGCCTGGTCGATGCGCTGCTGTTCCAGCCAGAGCAGCCACAGCGCCGCCGCGCCGATGAGCAGCGTCGGCACGAGCAGCAGCAGCCAGGGCAACCAGACACGGCGGGGGGCGGGCTTCATGGCGGCGGGGATGTTTACGGCCGGCACAGAGGAGGTCGAGGGAAGTTCAGCACTGGGGATCAAAACCCTGCGGAGACGCCTCGGGGCCCTGCGACTCATAGGTAGGGCGAGGCGTCCCCGCCGAGCCGCGGCGCACCCGGAGGGTTCGCCCCACCCGAGAGCCGATCGCGCCGAACACTCAGTTTCGTTGTTGGTTGGCGGTCTTGTAGCTCTCCGCACGCATCGCCTTGCGCTTCTCGTTGCCGATCCCCTTTTCGGCGACTTCCTCGGCCTCGCGCCTGGCCTGCTCGGCCACGGCCTGCATTGCGGAGTTGCCGAAGTACGCCGCCGATCCGTAGAGCCGGGCGCTGCGCTCGGCGAGAACCTGGGCGGCCTCGTCCTGCCGACCGGCATCGGCCAACGCGATCGCCTCGCTGCGGGCCTCGGCGACGACGTTGGCGGCGTACTCGGTCTGCACCTGCCGGTTGGCCTCGCGCTTCACGAGGTCCTCGTCGTGCGTGTGGCGCACGCGGCCCTCGGCACGCAGCTCCTGTCGCGAGTCGCCGGAGGCACCGGCGAAGCTCGCCCGGGCGCGGGCCAAGGTGCGCACCTCGTCGCCCTTCGCCGCCGGCACCTCGACCTCGACCAGCACGAACTTCTCCTGGCCGCCATAGAGCTGGTTGAGGCCGAAGCTCACGTTGCGGTCGCGGCACTCGGCCTCGCGGCCGATCGAGCGGATCACGCGCACACCCTCGGGAAACTCGATCGTCACCTCGATCCGTTGCGCCACGACGTTGAGCACGTCGCCGAGTTCGGCGGCGAAGATCCGCGGCAACTCGCCGCTCTCGGCCACGTAGTAGTGGTTGCCGTCGCTGCGTTGGGCGAGCGCGGCCATGAGGTCCTCGTTGAAACCCTCGCCAAGACCGACGGTCGTCACCGCGATCCCCTCACGGCGCAACGCGGTGCCGAGACGGCCGAGATCGTCGGCCGAGCTCGGGCCCACGTTGGCCTGGCCGTCGGAGAGCAGCAGCACGCGGTGGACGAAGCCGCGCCGCTCGAGATTCTTGCGCAGCTCGGCCGCGCCCTGCGACACGCCGGCGAACAACGCGGTGTTGCCGCGCGAGGTGATGCTGCGGATCTGGCGTTCGAGCCGCTGCACTTCGGTCGGCGCCTGGGGCGACACGAGCGTCGAAACCTCGTGGTCGTAGATCACCAGCGAGAAGACATCGCGGCGGTCGAGCCGGCGCAGCGCCTCAATCGCCGCCTCGCGGGCCTGCGCGATCTTGTCGCCGCTCATCGAGCCGGAGCGGTCGAGCACGATCACGAGATTCACCGGTGCCCGCTCGATCTCGCGCTCCGGCCGGCAACCGGTCAGCCCGATCTTCACGATCGCCCGCTGCACCGTGTCGGCGGGCAGCACCGGGCGGTCGAACTCGATGCGCAGGTCGACGGGGGCCCAAGCCGGCTGGGGCTGGGCGGTGGCCGGAAACACGAGCCCGACCGCAGCGACGGCCGCAGTGGCGAAAGCGCGGAGAAGTGAATTCGTTTTCATCGGCCCCATGATCGCACGGCGGCCGCCGGAAGTCGTCAGGGCCGGGTCAGAGGTTTGTCAGGCGTTTGTCAGGGAACAAACCCGGGCCGGTGTTGTGTCATAGGGCACCCGTTCTACCATATGCGCTTTCCCATGAAGACCTCTCCCCGTTCCCTCACCCTCGCCGCGCTCGCGCTGGCCGTCATCGCCGGCTCGCTGACGGTCGCCCCGCTCCGCGCCGACGAAAAGGCCGCCAAGGACCGCACCATGCCCGAACTGCGGGTCGATCACGGCGCCACCAAACGCGACGGTGCCGCCCCCCGCAGCTACGCCCCGGTCGTGAAGAAGGCGGCCCCGAGCGTCGTCTACGTCTTCTCCACCAAGACCGTAAAGCATCCGCCGATGCAGATGCACCCGTTCTTCAACGACCCGATGTTCCGCCGCTTCTTCGGCGACCAATTGCCCGAGCAGGACGACGACAACGGCGGCAATACCCGCCGCCACGGCCAGCGCCGCCAACCCGAGATGAAACAGCAGGGCCTCGGCTCCGGCGTCATCGTCTCCGCCGACGGCTACATTCTCACCAACAACCACGTCATCGACGGCGCCGACGAGGTGAAGGTCACCCTCGACGCCGGCAAGCGCGAGTTCGTCGCCGAGGTTGTGGGACGCGACCCGAAGACCGACCTCGCCGTGCTCAAGATCGACGCCAAGGGCCTCACGCCCGTGACCCTCGCCGACAGCGACGCTCTCGAGGTCGGCGACACCGTGCTCGCCATCGGCAACCCCTTCGGCATCGGGCAGACGGTCACCTCCGGCATCGTCAGCGCCACCGGCCGCGGCGGACTCGGGATCGAGGAGTACGAGGACTTCATCCAGACCGACGCCGCGATCAACCCCGGCAACTCCGGCGGCGCCCTCGTCGACTGCGAGGGCCGTCTCGTCGGCATCAACACCGCGATCTACAGCCGCACCGGCGGCTTCATGGGCCTCGGGTTCGCCATCCCCTCCAACCTCGCCCGCTCCGTGATGGAGCAGCTCATCACCAAGGGGAAGATCGAGCGCGGCTTCATCGGCGTGAACATCCAGGACATCACCCCCGAGCTGAAAAAGGAATTCGGTGTCGAGGAGGGAGTGATCGTCACCGGCGTCACCCCGGACAGCGCCGGCGAGAAGGCCGGCCTGAAGTCGGGCGACGTGATCGTGAAGCTCGACGGCCAGCCCATCGTCGACGGCCGCCGCCTCCGCCTCGCCGTCGGCCGCCACGCCCCCGGCACCGAGGTGAAGCTCGACGTCATCCGCGACGGCCAGGAGAAGACCTTCACCCTCAAGCTCGGCGACCAGCCCGCCGACGGCAAAAAGCTCGGCAACGACGACAGCACCGAACGCAGCAACAGCGATGAGGATACGCTCAACGGCGTCGGCGTCGCCGACCTCACCGACCAGTACCGCAACCAGTTCGAGCTGCCGCGCGACCTCAAGGGCGTGCTCATCGTCGCGGTCGACCCCGACAGCGCCGCCGCCAAGGCCGGCCTGCGCGAGGGCGACGTGATCCTCGAGATCAACAAGCAGCCCGTCGAGACCGCCAAGCAGGCCGTCGAACTCACGACCAAGCCGAAGAGCAAGCGCACGCTGCTCCTGCTCTGGCGCGAGAGCGTCCGCCGCTACGTCATGGTCGACGAGACCAAGGTCGAGAAGAAGTAGCCCGTTTTCACCGGTATCGTTTGTCTCACCCTCGCCGCCGGAGGCCCGCGCCTCCGGCGGCTTTTTCGTGTCCCCGCTCCGAAATCTCCCGCCGCTGCGCCACGCTCCTCGTCCTCGTGGCATCGCTCGCCAGAGAAGCGATCCGCCCTTCCGCCCGCGATCAGCGGGCGCCGGTCTCCACTGCCCGACGGCGATCAGCCGGAGGACTTTTCCAAGAATCCGCCCTTGGCGGATTCCATCAGTGGTTCCCCGCTCCGAAACCCCACTCCCTCCGCCCCCCCTCTGCCGCAGCCCGCTGGGCAACGTCCCGCCGGCCGGTCGCCCCTTCGCCTCCGGCATTGCCTGACCGGCTCGGCGTGCTTGTGCTTTCGGGCCATGTCGAAGCTCGACTCCCTGCGCGCCGCCCTCGCCCACTCGCCCGACAACGTCCCGCTGCTGCTCGTCTTCGGCGACGCCTGTCTGGAGGAGTTCGTCGCCGACGAGGCCCGCACGACCTTCGAAGCCGCGCTCCGCCTCGACCCGGCCAATCCCGCAGCCGGACTCGGTCTCGCCCGCGCCCTCCACCTGCTCGGCCGCGCCTCCGAGGCCATCCTCCGCACCGAGGCGCTCGTCGCCGCCCACCCGCGCCACGCCCCCGCCCACCTCTGGCTCGCCCGCTGGCTGCTCGACGACGGCAACCCCGCCGCCGCCCGCACCGCCTACCAGAAGGCGCTCGCGATCGACCCCGCCGCGCGCGACGAGGCGCTGGAGCAGACCCTCGGCGCCACCGCGGCTCCCGCCCCCGGCGCCGCGAAACAGATCCCGCTCACCGCGCAGGGCGCCCAACCCGCCGAGCCGGCCACCTCCGACAGCGACGACGAGGAACCCGGCGATCTCGAGCGCGTGGCCGAGTACGAGCTGCCCACCGACGTCGAGCGCCCCTCGCTCACCTTCGCCGATGTCGGCGGCATGGACAGCGTGAAGGAGCAGGTGCGGATGAAGATCCTCTTTCCGCTCCAGCACCCCGAACTCTTCAAGGCCTACGGCAAGACCGCCGGCGGAGGCGTGCTGCTCTACGGCCCGCCCGGCTGCGGCAAGACGCTCATCAGCCGCGCGGTCGCCGGCGAGATCAAGGCGCGTTTCCTCTCCGTCGGCATCCACCAGGTGATCGAGATGTGGCTGGGCAAGAGCGAGCAGAACTTGCACGCACTGTTCGAATACGCCCGCCGCAACGCCCCTGCCGTGCTCTTCTTCGACGAGGTCGACGCCCTCGCCGCCAACCGCACCGACCTGCGGGCCAGCGCCGGCCGCACGCTCATCAACCAGTTCCTCGCCGAGTTCGACGGCACCAACGGCGCCAACGACGGCGTGCTCGTGCTCGGCGCCACCAACGCGCCCTGGCACCTCGACCCCGCGTTCCTGCGCCCCGGCCGCTTCGACCGCGTGCTCTTCGTGCCGCCGCCCGACGAGCCCGCCCGCGCCGCCATCGCCGGCGTGCTCGCCCGCGGCAAACCCGTGGAGAAGTTCGACCCCGCCGCGCTCGCCAAGCGCACCAAGGATTTCTCCGGTGCCGATCTGCGCGCCGTCTTCGAGCAAGCCTCCGAGCGCGCGCTCACCGAGGCGATGAAGCGCGGCCAGGTCGTCCCCCTCGGCACCGACGATCTCGTGCGCGCCGCCAAGGACGTGAAGCCCTCCACTCGCGCGTGGTTCGAGAGCGCGCGCAACCATGCCCTCTACGCCAACCAGAGCGGCTTCTACGACGACGTCCTCGTCCACCTCGGCCTGAAGAAATGAACGACCCCGCCTCCCCCCACGCCGAATTCCAGCGCGGTTGCCAGCTCTACGAACTGCGCCGCTTCGACGACGCCGCGGCCGCTTTCCGGCGCGTGCTCGCGCAGGACCCGCAGCACGCCTGGGCGCTGCACCAACTCGCCCGCGTGCTGTGGCGGCAGGACCGCGAGGCCGAGGCGTTGCCGCTCGTTCGCCAGGCCATCGGGCTCGAACCCGACGAGGCCGAGCACCAGATCCTCCACACCCACGTGCTCGTGGCTCAGGAAAAGTACGACGACGCCCTGCGCGCGGCCGACGAGGCCGTCCGCCTCGCGCCCGACGAGCCCGGCGGTTTCGCCGCGCGCGCGACCGTGCACAACGCACAGGCCCGCTGGCGCGAGGCCGAGGAAGCCGCACGGCAAGCGCTCGCACTCGACCCCGACTTCGACCTCGCCCACCACCACCTCGCCCACGCGCTGCGCCAGCAGGGCCGCGGCGCCGAGCAGGCGGAGGCCGTGCAAGGCCAACTGCGCCGCAATCCCGACGATCCCCTCGCGCACGCCAACGCCGGCTGGGCCGCGCTCGAGCGCGGCAAGGTCCGCCGCGCGCAGGAGCATTTCGCCGAGGCGCTGCGCCTCAGCCCTGAGTTCGAGTGGGCCCGCGAGGGCCTCGTGCAGTCGTTCCGCGCGCGCTCGCCGCTCTACCGCGCCTACCTCGCGTACTCGTTCTGGATGTCGAAGCGTCGCGCCGGCCAGCAGTGGGCCATCGTCATCGGCCTCTATCTCGGGGCCCGCTTCGCACGCACCGTCTTCACCGGCGAGTGGCGCTGGCTCGGGCTGGTCGTGGGCATTGCGTACTTCGTGTTCGCCTTCTGGATCTGGGTCGCGCGCGGCATCGGCAACCTCCTGCTGCTGACCGACCGGTTCGGCCGCCTTGTGCTCCGTCGCCATGAGAAACTGGAGGCGCTTGCCATCGGCGCCGGCACCTTCGGCGGCGTCGCCCTCGCGGCCGCCGGACTCGGGTTGCACCGCAGCGATTGGCTCATCGCCGGTCTGCTGCTCGTGTTCTCCTGCATCCCACTCGCCTGTACCTTCGACAACACGCGAGTGCTCGGCCGCTGGCTTTTCGGCAGCGTCGCCGCCTTTGCCTGGGTGGTCGCGCTGGCCGCGGCGGCGATCGGTGCCGGCGCGGTGGCCGAGACCGGCGCCATGGCCCACGCCGTCGATTCGCTGCTCACCCCCGCACTGCTTGGCTGCGCCGTGACCTCCTGGATCGGCAACCTCGGTGCGTTGCGCCAGAGCCGGTAGAAGGTTCTCCACAAGGCCCGCGCGCACGCCACACCCTCCGGCTCCCGTCTGTCGCAACCGGTCGGAGACCGGTCCTACGGTCCGTCGATTCACCCCGTAGGTCCAGTCTCCGACTGGACTCGTTGGATTCGCACATCCTCCCTCGCCCCACCCTAAAAAAGAACCGGCGGCCCCACAGGGCCGCCGGTTTGCACAATCCGAAGGTGCCGCGGACAGGCGCGATCGCTCAGCCCTTGACCCAAGGCCGACCAGCGGGCAACAGCTCGCGCCCGGCGAGATCGTTGAGGATGATCCGGGCCATCATGTACCAGGCGGCCAGCGCGCAGGCCATCAGCTCGTAACCGGCGATCTTCGTGACGGTCGGCGCCAACTCGGGCGGGCAGAAATGCGCCACATCCAGCAGGATGAAGCCGACGAGCAGCAGCGTGAAGGTCGTCGCCATCGCGCCGTGGATGCGCAGCGAGCCGAGCCAGAGAATCACGGTGAAGAGCGTCCAGCCCACGAGGAACCAGCCCACATCGTGGTGCGAGGCCTTGCAGACGCCGAAGTGGTTGCCGAGCAGCATCAGCGCGAGGCTGATCCAGAACGCCCCGTACGCGGTGAAGGCGCAGTAGCCGAAGTTGTTGCCGGTCGCTTTTTCTTGGAGACCCGCGATCAGTTGCGCGGCGCCGCCGAAGACGAGACCGAGCCAGATCACCGGCCCGAGACCGGCCCAGCCCACGTTGTGGAACTGGAGCATCAGCGTCGTGAGGCCGAAGCCGGCGAGGCCGACGACAGCGGGATTACCCTGTTTCATGGAGGAGGTGGCGTTGCTCATGGGAAGTCGGTGGCTGGGCACAAAGGGTCGACGCTGGCAAAACTCGCCCCGCCTTGTCCAGTGAGTTGCGGGAGACCGTTTCCACCCCGCCCGCCGCCGGGATCAGGCCATGCCTCACCCGAGAACACGGTGCCACCCCGGACGCCATCGCCAAACCGCGGAGCGTCCCGCCCTGCCTGCCTCAGTCGGGATGGCACAAGTCGCACGCCATCGCCAACGATCCAATACCCGCGTTCGCCCCCCCCGCAGCGCACCGCCATCCCTCGCTTACCGCGTCGGCGCCATTCACAAGCGGCGCCCTCCCTCCTTCCGCCTGGGTATCGGACCGCCAGATTCTCTCTTGTCGGTATACCAGAACACTGGGCACAGTTGTCGCTCCCGCCATCGGCCCAACTCCGAGGGACCCAGCCATGACCACCCCCACCCAGTCCATTCGCCCACAATCCGCGCGCCCCAGCCGGCGAAAGGCCGCGCTTCTCGCCACGGCACTGGCCCTCGTCGCGGCGGTGTTCCCCTCGTCCAGCTCCGCCGGGATCGACTTCGTCGTCACGTTCGAGCCCGACAGCAAGTGGTTCACCGAGACGTGGTCCGGCGAGGCCCGCACCAAGATGCAAGCGTTCCTCGCCGAGCTCGGCGCGCGGTTCGACTGCGAGGCCACCGTGCGCGTCACCATCACCGACGATGCCACCACCGCCTATGCCTCCGCCGGTTCCAGCTGGTATGACTGGTTCTTCCACGCGCCCACCGGCGGCTATGTCCGAGCGCCGAGCCTGTGGATGATCGTGGTCCAGGGCATCTACCGCCCGGCCGCAACATCGGATGTCACCATCAACTGGAACCTCGACGTCGCCCAGCTCTACGGCGACTCCTCGGCGGCGCTGATCGGGAATATCCGCGGCCTTGGACGCCACGAGATGCACCATGCGTTCGGCTGCGTCAGCAGTCTCCACCTAAGCTCGACCTACGATCCACGGGGTCTGCCAACCTATGCCGCGCTGATGGATCCCCTCTATCACGATCTGAACGGCATGCCGGTGCTCGGTCTGTTCGACGCCGCAACCTACCAATTCGCGACCAATCCCTTCGCACTCGCCGCCGACTGGGCCACCAGCGCCAACCAATCCGGCCTCTATTTCGAAGCCCGCGACCTCCAAGGCAGAATGGTGCCGATGCCGCCGATCAGCGGCGAGAGCACCATCGATTTCAGCCACGTGAAGGGCATCGCCTACGTGAACGACCACCCCACCTGGTACACCTACGAGTCGACTGACCTCAATTTTCTGCGGGCGCTGGGCTATCCGCTGTTGGTCGACTCGGCCTTGCGCCAGCGCCCCGCCGCCGTGACCAACTATAGGTTCTCCGAGAACCAGGCGGAGTTGACGTGCCTTTCGTCACCCGGCTTCTACTACCGCCTCGCCACCTCCACGGACCTGCGACACTGGCAGGTGCTGCCGGTCGGCGTGGCAGGCACCGGAGCCCCCCTTCTCTTCACCTACCCGATCAACCCCGCCGCCGAGCCGGTACGGTTCTTTCAGGTGGTCGAGGTCCCCGAGTAGCTCGCTGGCCGCGCCAGCACACGGCCGCCCATGCGAGCGGGGCCGCCCCCGATGGCTTCGCCCGTTCCCGTCGGACCGCCCACCACAGCAGCGCCCGCGGCCGCTCACCGCCACCACGGCCAGAAGAGCGACACCGTGCCCGCCACCGCCAGCAGCGCGCCCGCGAAGTAGCGCCCGCGCGGCAGACCCTCGCCGAGCTTCCACGCCAGCGGCGCCGTAAGTAGCGGAGCAGTGGCGACGATCGACTGCGTCACCCCGGCCGGCCAGTGCGGCTGGCTCAGCGCCCATTGCAGACACGTCACGCCCAGCACCGGGCCGGTGAGGGTGTTGAGCAGCACCCAAGGCGCAGCATTGCGGAAGGCGGACTGCGGAGGGCGGAGTGGCGGAGCGGCGTCGAGTCCTCGGAGGATGCGGACGACCACCAGCGCAACTGCGGCCACGAGCAACCCGGCCAGCACTCGCTCGAAAGTCACGGTGCCGGGATCGGCCTTCACTCCCTCGGCGCGCAGCACCGCGAACGCCTTCCGGCTCAGCACCTGGCCCACGCCCTGGCCCATCGCCGAGCACGCCGCCAGCGCCGCGCCGAGCAGCAACGCGCGCGGGGCGAACTGCGGAAAACTCCGCGGCGCCAACCCGAGCACCACACCCCCCATGATCGCCGCGCAGCAGAGCGACTTCGCGGGCGGAACCGGCACGCCGAGCCACACCCACTCGGCCGCGAGCGCCACCACGGCCGCACCGCACTGCACTGTGAGGTTTGCCAGATTCGCCCCCGCCCGCGGCAGCGCCTGGAACAGCAGCAGCCCGCCCAGCCCGAACCCCACCAGCCCGCTCGCGAAGAACCAGCCGCGCGCCGCGCCGAAGCCGTAACCGAACGCCACCGACCACGCACCCAGCAGCACCGCCGCCAGCGCCAGCCGCGCGAAGTTCGCCTCGGGCGCCCCGAGTGCCAGCGCCGCCCGCCGCGCGAACACCGCCGTCGCGGCGAAGAATCCGGTGGTGAGCAGCGCGGCGAGCATGACGCCGCCGATACTGCACCAGTCCGGCGCGCAAAGAAAGTGCCGATGATGCGCCCAAGGCCTTGACAAACCGAAATTGCGTGGCCTCTTCACCCTCGATCCAATCATGAACCACCGCACCACAGTCCCGCGCCGCCAAGACGACCTGTTGCCCGTCGTCTTCCCGGGCGTGCCCGGTGCCGTGACCTGAGTCCCTTCGTCTGGATACACGACAGAGCGACCCCGGTCAACGGACCGGGCCGACCCTCGCTCCTCGCCACCGGCGGCCGCTGAAGCGGCGCCGTGTCCCGCCCCGGCGGATGCCCGCGATCCGCCTTCCCGCCCATCCAGCGCCCCGGCGCACCACCCCTCCGTTCCATCGGCAACGCCCCCGGGCGTTGCCGCCACGACCTCGCCGCCATGGATCACCGTCCCTTCGGTCGCACCGACCTCACCATCTCCCCGCTCGCGCTCGGCACCGCCCGTTTCGGTTGGCGCACCAGCGCGGCCGAAGCCGCCGCCATCCTCGACCTCTACCGTTCGCAGGGCGGCAACCTCGTCGAAACCAGCGCCGTGTGGTGCCGCGATCCCGAGAACGCGGTGCTCTTCGCCGCTCCGGGCGAGCACCTCGTCGGCCGTTGGCTGGCGCAGGACCCCGAGCGACGGCGCGGGCTCGTCCTCGCCGGGCGGGTCTTCCTCGGCGCGCGCCTGTGCGCCGCCGCCGACTTCGCCGTGCGCGTCCGCGCGAACTGCGAGGCCTCGCTGCAGCGTCTGAATACCGAATACTTCGACCTGCTCCAGATCGAGTGGCGCGAGGACTCCGGGCCGATCGAGCGTCTGCTCGAGGCGCTCCGGCCGCTGGTGCGCCAGAGCCGCGTCCTGCGTCTCGGCGCCGCCGGCTTCCCCGCCTGGCGGGTCGCCACCGCGAACGCCCTCGCCCAACAGGCCACACTCCCCGCCCTGCAGACGGTCCAGGCCGCCTTCTCCCTGCTCGACCCGCGTCCGTTCGAGCGCGAGTACGCGGAGCTGTGCACCGAGCACCGCCTCGCGTTCCTCGCCCGCACGCCGCTCGCGGCCAGCACGCTCGCGCACAGTGTCGATTCCCCGCATCGCGATCTGCGCTGGGCGGCGCTGCTGCCCTCCACCCATCAGCTCAGCGTCCGTGAGCGCCTCGCCTGGGTCGCCCAACGCCGCGGGGACACGCTTGCCCAGACCGAGCTCGCCTGGGTCCTGAGCCACCCGGCCGTCGCCACCGCGGTGGTCCACGCCACCTCGCCGGGACAACTCACGGAGTGGATGCAGGGTGCCGCCGGCCGCCTGTCCCACGAGGAGCAGGTGCTCCTGCGCCATCCCTGGACTCCGGCCCCGACCGGCGCCCCGCCCGTCGAGCCCGTCTCGGAGTTCGTGCTCGCCACCGCCCCCGGCTGAACGGCTCCGCCGCCACGCCGGGCCGCGGAGCCGGCGACCACCGCTCCGCCCGCCCTCCGGGAGGCCATCGCGCCATCCCTTGCCCCGCCTGCCCGCCCACTTCGCGGCCGGCCCTCCCCGCGTCAGTAGAACACCCCGACACTGCCCGCCATGACCATTCTTCACGTCACCGATCTCCACTTCACCGAGCGCTGGTTCGCCTGGCTGCACGAGTCCGCGCCGCACCACGACCTGCTCTGCCTCTCCGGCGACCTCCTCGACCAGAGCCGGGGGATCCCGTTCCACCGCCAGGCCGCGCTCATTGCCGAGTGGCTGACGTTGCATCCGCGCCCGGTGTGCGTGTGCAGCGGCAACAGCGACCTCGAGTTCCTCCCGCCCGGCCGGCCACGGCAACCCGCCACCTGGTTGCGCGCACTCTCCCGTCCGCGCCTGCGCGTCGACGGCGACACCGCCTTCCTCCACGGCCGGTCGATCGAGGTCGCCGGCTACCGGGAGACGCCGCGCAGCGCCGCCGACATCTGGCTCGTCCATCTGCCGCCGACCGACACCCCGGTCGCACGCAGCGAATACGGCATCGACCTCGGTGACAAGGGGCTCCCGGCCCTCGTCCGCGAGCACCGGCCACGGTTGGTTCTCTCCGGCCACGTCCATCATCCCGAGGCGTGGTTCCACGAGGAGGACGGCACGATCTACCTCAACCCGGGTTGCTCCCGCGGCAGCCGGATCCCGCAGCACATCCTCATCGAGCCCGACCGCTTCGCGGCCACCCGCGTGACCGAGGGGCCGATCGGCTCGTACTCCGAGACGGTCCTTTGGCCCGCCACCCGGCC
This sequence comes from Verrucomicrobiota bacterium, assembly GCA_023457035.1. Taxonomy (GTDB): domain Bacteria; phylum Verrucomicrobiota; class Verrucomicrobiia; order Opitutales; family Opitutaceae; genus CAJCBL01. Next base: position 19,823 of record JAEWNN010000029.1, on the reverse strand, counting down.
CGTCACCGAGCAAGAGCAACTCTCCGCCTGAACCCGACCACTGCCATGAAACAACGTAAACTGGGTCGCACCGACCTCCTCGTCTCCGAGTACTGCCTCGACGCCGCGACGCTGGGCTGGCACCCCGCCGCAGCCGACGCCGACACCGTGCTCGACGCCTTCCGCGAGGTCGGCGGCACCTTCATCCAGCTCCAGGCCGACAGCGGCGACGACGCGGGCGAGTCCGGGGTCGGCGCGCTCTCCGAGACGCTCGTCGGCCGGTGGCTGCACAGCCGCCGAATCGCCCGGCCCGAGGTGGTGCTGTCGTACTGCATCCACCTTCCCGCCATCTCGAGCTACTTCCGCCTCGCCGCGGAGATCCGCACGAGCTGCGAGCGCGCCCTGCGCCGCCTCGGCACCACGTACCTCGACCTGCTGCTCATCCGCTGGACCGACGGGCTCCCGGTCGACGACACCCTTGTCGCCGTCGAGTATCTCCAACGCAGCGGCATGTTCCGCCACCTCGGCGGCGTCGGTTTCCCCGCCTGGCGCGCGATGGAGTGGATCGGGCATGCCGACCGGCGGCGCCTCTCGCGACTGGACACGCTCCAGACCGAGCTCGCGCCCCCCGGGGACACCGGGTCCTGGCAGGAACTCCGGGATCTCGCCCGCCACCAGCGGCTCGGGCTCGTCGTCCGCCCGCCCTACACCGGCCCGACCGACGACGAACACCCGCGCAGCGTCCTGCGTCCGTATCCGGTCCGCGATTCGGCCGGCTGCGCGATCGCGCAGATCGCGCGCGAGCGCGGCCTGCCGCCACGCCATGTCGCTCTCGCGTGGACGCTCGCCGATCCGACGGTGAGCGCGGTGCTCGTCCCGGCCACCACCCCGCCCGAAGTCAACGACCTGCGCCGCGCCGCCCGGATCGAGCTCGCGTTCCACGAACTGCTCCAGGTCGGCCGCGCCGCCCCGCCGGTCGTCACGCCCGGCTTCCACGAGCCGAACGGACACGAACTCCTCACCTCCCTCCAATCCACTCCAACCCACTCCGCATCATGATCCACATCCGCAAAGACGATTACCTCCAACTCAGCCTCCTGCTCTCCCGCCACCCCGAGCCGGCGGGCCGCGCCTCGCTGCGCGACGAGCTGGCTGCCGCCACCGTGCTGCCGCGCGAGAACTTCCCCGCCGATGTCGTCGCGATGAACTCGCGCGTCGGCTTCGTCGACCTCGATTCGAACGAACACGAGGAGTACACGCTCACGCTCCCACAGCACGCCGACGCCGAGGCGCGCCGTATCTCCGTGCTCTCGCCCATCGGCACCGCCCTGCTCGGTTACCGCGTGGGCGACGAGGTCTCGTGGCCGACCCCCGGCGGCGCCCGCCGGCTGCGCATCGTCGCCGTCACCCATGGCGAGGCCCCCACCGCCGGCGAGGCCGCCGATGCGTTCCTCGTCCGGCTGCTCGGAGGCATCCCCGTCGCGGAGGGCGCACGTCCATGAAGCCCGAGCCCCGTCGCGTCCTGATCACCGGATACGGAATCGTGGCGCAGGCGCTCCTGCCGCTGCTCGTGCAGCGGCTGGAGCTGCGCCCGGCCGACATCACCGTCATCGACTTCGCGGATCGCCGGCGCCTGCTCGCGCCCTGGATCCGGCGCGGCCTGCGGTTTGTCCGCGAGAAGGTTGGCCCCTCCAACCTCACCCGGCTGCTCTCCACCCACATCGCCGAGGGCGGGCTGATCATCGACCTGGCCTGGAGCATCGACTGCTTCGAGATTCTGCAGTGGGCCCACCACCACGGCGTGCGGTACGTCAACGCCTCGGTCGAATCGTGGGATCCGGAGGACGAGATCCAGACGCGCTCGCTGTACGACAAGTCACTCTATTCGCGCTACGTCCGGCTGCTCGAACTGACGCGCCGGTGGTCCGACGGGCCCACGGCGGTGATCGACCACGGCGCCAACCCCGGACTGGTCTCGCACTTCGTGAAGAAGGGGCTGCTCGACATCGCCAAGGCCGCGCTCCGCGAGGAGCGCCTCACGGTGCCGCGCCGCCGCGAAGTCCGGCGTTGCCTCCGGCACGGGCTCTTCGCCGAGCTCGCCCGCGCCCTCGAGGTGCGTGTCATCCATTGCAGCGAGTGGGACACGCAACGCGCCTCCGTGCCCAAGCGCCCCGACGAGTTTGTCGGCACCTGGGCGATCCAGGGCATGTGGGACGAGTCGATCTCGCCGAGCGAGCTCGGCTGGGGCACCCACGAGCGCGAGCTGCCGCCGCACGCCCTGGTGCCCTCCGAGGGCCCCCGTAACCAGATCATCCTGCCGCGCATGGGCCTCAACACCCAGGTCCGCTCCTGGGTCCCCGGGCAGGACATCGTCGGCATGGTCGTCACCCACGGCGAGTCGTTCGGCGTGTCGCACGCGCTCACCGTCCACGAGGACGGCGTGCCCGTGTACCGCCCCACCGTGCACTACGCATACCTCCCGTGCAACGACTCGCAGGTCTCGCTCCACGAGCTGCGGTGCCGCAACTACGAGCTGCACCCCCGCCAGCGGATCATGGGCAAAGAGATCACCGCCGGGATGGACCTGTTCGGCGCGCTCCTCATGGGGCACCCGTTCGACTCCTGGTGGACCGGCAGCATCCTCTCCATCGCCCAGGCCCGCCGACTCGTGCCCGACGTCAACGCCACTGCGATCCAGGTCGCCGCCGGCGTCCTCGCGGCCGTGCTCTGGGTGGAGCGAAACCCCCGCCGCGGCTTCCACCTCCCCGAGGCGCTGCCGCACGAGGAGATCCTGCGCGACGCCCGGCCATACCTCGGCCGCGTCGTCTCGACCCGCTCGGACTGGACCCCGCTCCGGCGCCACCGCGTCTACTTCGACGAGAACCCCGAGGCGCGCGCCGACCACGAGGATCCGTGGCAGTTCCGCAACTTCCTGTTCACGCCCTGAGGCGGCGCAGCGCGGACGGACACAGCGATCGCCGCCGGAGCGGCGGCCCCGTGGCGGGGCGCTTCAGCCCCCGCCAGGCGACGTCGTCCACCGCAAGCGTCCCTTCGCAGCCCCGGATTCCGCTCGCGCCGGTGGCGCCGTTTCGTATCCGCCGGCCCGGGCTAAAGCGCCGGGCCACTCCCGGAGCCCGTGGCGGGGTGCTTCAGTCCCCCGCGATCCGCCTCCGTCCACCGCAAGCGTCCCTTCGCAGCCCCGGATTCCGCTCACGCCGGTGCCGCCGTTTCGTATCCGCCGGCCCGGGCTGAAGCACCGGGCCACTCCCGAGCCCGTGGCGGGGTGCTTCAGCCCCCGCGAGGCGACGTCGTGCACCGCAAGCGTCCCTTCGCAGCCCCGGATTCCGCTAGCGCCGGTGTCGCCCTCTCGTATCCGCCGGCCCGGGCTGAAGCACCGGGCCACGCCGGATCACCGTTTGTAGAGTGGGCGCGCGGTGTAGCGGGTGTGCAGCAACTCGTGCGCCTTGGTGCCGTTGGGCTGGCCAAGGAAGTCCCGATACAGGCGCACCACCTCGGGATTCTCGTGCGAGCAGCGGACGGCCTGGTCGCGATCATCCTGGTAGAGACCGGCGATGCGCTGGCGCCGCCGCTCGTTGTCCACGCCGTAGGGCTGGCCGCCGCCGCCGATGCAGCCGCCGGGGCACGCCATCACCTCGATGAAGTGGTACGGCGGCTCCTTGCCCTCGCGCCGCGCCTGCCGCACCTGCTCCAACACGGCCGACACGTGGCCGAGGCCATGCGCCACGGCGACGCGGACCTTGGCGCCGCCCACGTCGATCACCGCCGTCCGCACGCCGTCGAGCCCGCGGACCGCCGCGAACTCCACCTGTCCCAGCTTCTGCCCGGTGGCATAGTGATGAGCGGTGCGCAGCGCGGCCTCCATCACGCCGCCGGTGGTGCCAAAGATCGTGCCGGCGCCGCTGTACTGGCCGAGGATCGAGTCGGCGGCGCCGTCGTCGAGCGCGAGGAAATCGATGCCCGATTGCTTGAGCATGCGGGCGAGCTCGCGCGTGGTCAGGCAGATATCCACGTCCTTGAAGCCCGAGGCGAACATCTCCTCGGTGCGCGACAGCTCGTACTTCTTGGCGGTGCAGGGCATGATCGAGACCACGACGAGCTTGGCCGGATCGATGCCGGCCTGTTGCGCGTAGTAGGTCTTGGCGAGCACGCCGAGCATCTGCTGCGGCGACTTGGCGGTGGAGAAGTTGTCGATGAAGTCCCAGTGCTTCTTCTCCATGAAGTCGGTCCAGGCCGGGCAGCATGAGGTGATGAGCGGCAGCGGCCCGCGCTGGTGGACGAAGCGCTGGACGAACTCGGTGGCCTCCTCGACGATCGTGACGTCCGCCGAGAAGTTCGTGTCGAACACGGCGTGGAACCCGAGTCGGCGCAGGGCCGAGTAGAGCTTCTTCGTGAGGTTCGTGCCCGGCGGCAGGCCGAACGCCTCGCCCACGGTCACGCGCACGCTCGGCGCGATCTGGACCACGCAAACCTTGTCATGGTCGTTCAACGCCGCCCAGACGGCGGCGGTCTCGTCGTTCTCGACGATCGCGCCGGTCGGGCAGTGGGCGGAACACTGGCCGCACTTCACGCAGGGCGACTCGGCGAGCGCGATGTCGCCGGCAGGGGCCATGCGGGTGTTGATGCCGCGCTCGAGGAAGGAGAGCGCCCACACGTCCTGCATCTCCTGGCACACCTGGAGGCAACGCCCGCATTTGATGCACTTCTCGAACTCGAGGATGATCGAGCCGGTGGAGCGGTCGGCCGGCTGCTCCTTGACATGGCGTTTGATGCCGTCGGTGCGGATGTTGAAGTCGGCGGCGATCGACTGGAGCTCGCACTCGCCGTTGCGGCCGCAGGTGAGGCACTCGGCCGGGTGGTTCGAAAGGATGAGCTCGAGCGTGGAGCGGCGGACCTCGACGATCTCGTTGTCGTGGGTGACGATCTCCATGCCGGTCTCCAGCGGGGTGCAGCAAGCGCGCAGGAGGCGCGGGCCGCCCTTGTTGCGCACGACGCACAAGCCGCAGGCCGCGGTGGGCAGGAGGTCCTTGTGCTTGCACAGCGTGGGGATCTTCACGGCGGCGCGCCGCGCGGCGTCGAGGATCGAAGTGCCAACCGGGACCTCGACCACGAGCCCGTTGATGGTGGCCTTGACGGTGGGAAGTGTGGCGACGGCGCTCATGGTCAGGCTCCTTCGGTGGTGGCGGTGGCGAGCGCCCGGACGGGTTCGGCGCCGCTGGCGGCGCGGGCCATCTTGCGGGCGTAACTGGGGCCGCCCTCGATGTACGCTTTGTACTCCTCGTCGAAGTAGCGGAGCGTCGAGAGCACGGGATTCGGCGCGGTCTGGCCGAGGCCGCAGAGCGAGGCCTTCTGCATCGCCTGGCAGATGCGCCGCAACGCCGCGATGTCCTCGGCGGCACCCCGGCCGCGGGAGATGCGGTCGAGGATCTGCAACATCTGGAAGCCGCCGATCCGGCACGGCGCGCATTTGCCGCACGACTCGTCGACGCAGAACTTCAGGAAGAACTTCGCGACGTCGACCATCGAGTCCGTTGTATCCATCACGATCATGCCGCCCGAGCCCATGATGGAGCCGAGCTGCTGGAGCGTCTCGTAGGCCACGGGCGTGTCGAGGTGCTTGTCGGGGATGACGCCGCCGGACGGGCCACCGGTCTGCACGGCCTTGATGTCCTTGTCCTCGAGCACGCCACCGCACACGTCGAACACGATCGAGCGCAGCGTGGTGCCCATCGGCACCTCGACGAGCTGGGCGTTCTTCACCTTGCCGGTGACGGCGAAGACCTTCGTGCCCTTCGTCGTCTCGGTGCCGAAGCCGGCGTACCAGGCGCCGCCGCGCAACAGGATAGCCGGGACGTTGGCGAGGGTCTCAACGTTGTTGATCGCGGTGGGCCGGCCCCACAGGCCGCGGACCGACGGATACGGCGGGCGCGGGCTGGGGCTGCCGCGTTTGCCCTCGATGGAGGCGATGAGGGCGGTCTCCTCGCCGCAGACGAACGCGCCGGCGCCGAGGCGGATCTTGGCGTCGAACGAGAACCCGGTGCCGAGGATGTTGCGCCCGAGCAGTCCGGCCTCGCGCGCCTGCGCCAGCGCCCGCTCGACACGCTCCACGGCTTTCGGGTACTCGGCTCGGATGTAGAAATAGCCGTGGGCGGCGCCGATCGCGTAGCCGGCGATCATCAGCCCCTCGAGCACGCTGTGCGGGTCGCTCTCGAGCACGCTGCGGTCCATGAACGCGCCGGGGTCGCCCTCGTCGCCGTTGCAGATCACACACCGCGGCTCCGCTTTCTGCTGACGCGTGAAGCTCCACTTCTGCCAGGTGGGGAACCCGGCGCCGCCGCGCCCACGCAGCCCGCTGATCTTCAGCTCCTCGATCACCTGCTCGGGCGTGCGCGCCAATGCCACCCGGAGTCCCTGGTAGCCGTGCGCACGCTCCAAATAGTCCGGCAGCGACTCCGGATCGATCGACCCGCAATTGCGCAGGACGATCCGCACCTGCGGGTCGGTCCTCTTCCAGAGCAGGTCGTCGAGCACCTGTCGCCCCTGGACCGATTGCTCGACGATGCGCGCCACGTCGGGCGCGAGCACGTTGGTGTAGGTCACCCCGGCGGGCAGGAGGGTCACCACCACCCCCTCGTCGTACACACCGAGATCGAGGGCGCGGGCCACCTGCACCTGGTCGGCAAATCCGCGGCGTTTCAGTTCCTCGACAAAGGAGAACTGGAAGAACTTTGTCTTCGCCTCGCCCACCCCGGTGTCGAGCACGAGCAGGTGCGTGACGGGCGCCGCCAGTTCCTCCGCCCCGCTGGCAGGAGCGATCACATGGTCGTCGATCAGGCGACCGGACTGGAGGTGCGCGGCGACGATCTGCGGCGCGACATCCGTCTTCACGCCGCCGTAGAGCACCGGAGGCAAGCCGCCGGCGGAAACCTCCACCACCGGATCCGCCCAGGAGCGCCCGTGCGAGCCCACGCGCAGCACGGGCGTGGAGAGGGCCGCAGCAGCAACGGCGGCGCGGAAGGCCGCGAACGTCTCCTCGGCGCCCGCGGCGATGCCGCCGGTATCGAGCTGGACGCGGACAAAGTCCGTGGTGACCGGAGCCGGCCGCGAAGCCAACGCCGCGAGATCGTCGAGCGTGAGCGGTTTCATGGCTTGGCCTCCGGGGAAGTCGCGCGGGCCGCGGCCAGGAAGCCGGCGATGTCGGCCGGCTTCACCCGGCCGTGGGTCTTGCCATCGCAGACGACCGCCGGCGACATGCCGCAGCAGCCGATACAGCGCACGACGTCGACATGGAACTCGCGGTCGGGAGTCGTCTGGCCCTCGCCCACTCCGAGTTGCGTGCGCAGCTCGGCGAGCAGGCCGGCCGCGCCCTTGAGGTAGCAGGCGGTGCCGTTGCAGACGGTCACGTTGTGTTTCCCGGGCGGCTGGAGTTTGAAGTAGTGGTAGAAGGTGATGACCTCGTAGATCCGCGCCAGGCGCACGCCCAGTTCGCGCGACAGCTCCATGGCCACCTCGCGCGGCACGTAGCCGTACTGATTCTGGATGGCGTGGAGGATCATGATGAGGTTGCCCTCCTCGCCGCTCCACCGCGCGACATGCCGTTGCACATCGCGGCGGATGCCGGTCTCGAGCTTGGCCTGGGCGCGCTTGATCCGCTCCAGCTTCAGTTCGAGCAGGCGCGAGACCTCGTCGCCGACCTGCTGCGGGATGTAGCCGTGCTTGCGCTCGACCTCCTCGAGCATCGTCAGCAGGGCGCCTTCGTCGTGTCTCCAGTTCTCGGGGGCCGGATCGGTTCCGGCGCCGGGGTAATGCGCGGACGGGTTCATGGCGGATCTCGGGACTTCGGCGGATGAGGTGCGGGGTGGCGGCCACGGCTGGCGGCGGACGAGAGGGGCCTCTTCGGCTCCGCCGGCCGGCGCCCGCACCCCGCGGGGTTCTGGTTGAGCGATTCGCCGGGAGCGTAATCGAGTTCCCGAGCTTCACAAACGGCCCAGCCCGTGGCCCGGGGGAAGGGATGGCCCGATGTTCGAACGTGGCCCGGTGCTTTAGCCCGGGCCGGTGGGCTCGAGCCGGGGGCTGCGAACCCCCGGGGGAGGGGCGGACAGAGCCGCCCGGCGGGGGCTGAAGCTCCCCGCCACGGGGGCCAACACGTACTTGCGCGCCGATCGGATACGCGCCAGCCTTCGCGCCATGGCGGAGACCCGTGAGCGTTGGCGCGCACAACTCCCGCATTGGGAGGTTCGGGACCGGCCGCATTTTGTCACGATCCGCTGCGCCGGGTCCCTGCCGGAGGAGGTGCGGCTGCGGCTTGGCGAAATCCAGCAAACCTTGCAGACCGTGGAGCCGCATTCACCCGGGTTTGCGCAGCTGCAACGCCGGTACTTCCTCGCCTGCGAAAAGTATCTCGATGCCGGCAGCGGCTTCGCCCCCTTCGCTACGCCGGAACTGGGTGAACTGTGGCAAGAGACGCTCCAATCCATCGAACCCGACTGCGGCTGGGCGGTCCCGCACTGGGTGGCCATGCCCAACCATGTCCATTTTCTGATGGCGCCGGCCGGCGCTGATCCACTGCCCTTGCGAAAGGCCGTTGCCCGGCTCAAGGGGCGTTTTGCGCGGAGGGCCAACAGCCTACTCCAGCGGACCGGTGAGTTCTGGCAGAGCGAATGGTTCGACCACTGGTGCCGCGATGCCCCAGAAACCGCCCGGATCATCGAGTACATCCGCCAGAACCCGGTGAAGGCCGGACTGGCGACAACGTGGGAGCAATACCCTTGGGTGCAGTGAGAAACCAAGTCCGCCGGAGTTGGCGCGTGGCCCGGTGCTTTAGCCCGGGCCGGCGGGCTCGGGCCGGCAGCTTGCGCGTGGCTGAACTGGGGGCTGCGAATCGCGGGGGCGCGGCGGACAGAGCCACTCGGCGGGGGCTGAAGCACCCCGCCACGAAAAACGCCGCCCGGGGGCGGGCGGCGTTCTGACTGAAACTCGACTCAGGTGCGGCCGGTTCTGCTCAGGGCACCGGGGCCGGATCGACGTGCCAGATGTCGCGGTTGTAGTCGGCGATCGTACGGTCGCTGGAGAACTTGCCGACGCGAGCGGTGTTGAGGATCGCCATCCTCGCCCAGCGCTTCGGATCGCGGAAGGCGGCATCGACCCGGGCGTGCGCGGCGCAGTAGGACTCGAAGTCGGCCAGCACGAGGAACGGGTCGCCGCCGTCGAGCAGACTGTGGCGCAGGCCGCCGAGGCAGTGCGGGTCCTCGGGCGTGAAGTAGCCGGAGCCGAGCCAGTCGAGCACGGCGCGCAGCTCCTCGTTCCGATGGAAGTACTCCCACGGGTTGTAGCCACGGGCATGGAGCGCGTTCACCTCCTCGACGGTGAGACCGAAGATGAAGATGTTGTCGTCGCCCACCTCCTCGCGGATCTCGACGTTGGCGCCGTCGAGCGTGCCGATGGTGCAGGCGCCGTTGAGGGCGAGCTTCATGTTGCCGGTGCCCGAGGCCTCCTTGCCGGCCGTGGAGATCTGCTCGGAGAGGTCGGCGGCGGGGATGATCTTCTCGGCGAGCGACACGCCGTAGTTGGGCAGGAAGACAACCTTCAGCTTCCCGCCGATGCGTTCGTCGACGTTGATCATCTTGGCCATCGAGTTGGCCGCCTTGATGATGTTCTTCGCGAGGTCGTAGCCCGGCGCGGCCTTGGCGCCGAAGATGAACACGCGCGGGGCCATCTCGAGCTGCGGGTTCTGGAGCAACCGGCGATAGAGCGCGAGGATGTGCAGCAGGTTGAGATGCTGCCGCTTGTATTCATGGAGACGTTTGACCTGCACGTCGAAGAGCGCGTCGGGGGAGACCTCGACGTCGCACAGGTGGCGGATGACCTGCGCGAGCTCCACCTTGTTGGCGCGCTTGGCGGCCATGAAGTCGGCCTGGAACTTCGGATCGTCGGCCCACTTCTCGAGCTGGCGGAGCTGGTCGAGATCGCGCGTCCAGTCGCCGCCGATCTTCGAATCGATGAGCGAGGAGAGGCGCGGATTGCAGGCGCGCAGCCAGCGGCGGGGCGTGATGCCGTTGGTCTTGTTGTTGAAGCGGCCGGGATAGAGCTCGTTGAACTCCGGGAAGAGATCCTTCTTGAGCAGTTCGGTGTGGAGCGCGGCGACGCCGTTGACGGAGTGCGACGCGATCACGCTCAGGTGCGCCATGCGGATGCTCTGCACATGGCCTTCCTCGACGATCGAGCAAACCTGTTTCTTGTGCACATCGCCCGGCCAGCGCGCCTCGACGGCATCCATGTGGCGCTGGTTGATGTCGAAGGCGATCTGGAGATGGCGCGGCACGACCTTGCGCAGCAGCGGCACGCTCCAGCGCTCGAGGGCCTCGGGCAACAGCGTGTGGTTGGTGTAGGCGAAGGTGCGGGAGACGATGGCCCAGGCCTGGTCGTAGGTCATGCCCTCCTCGTCGAGCAGGATGCGCATGAGCTCGAGCACGGCGATGGCCGGGTGCGTATCGTTGAGCTGGATGGCGACCTTGGCGGAGAAGTTGTCCCAGCCCTTGTTGGCCTTGCGGTAGCGGCGGATGATGTCGCGCAGCGAGCAGGCGACGAAGAAGTACTGCTGGACGAGGCGCAGCTCCTTGCCGCTCTCGGTCTTGTCGTTCGGGTAGAGAACCTTGGAGACGGTCTCGCCGATCGCCTTGTCGCGCACGGCCTCCACGTAGCCGCCCTTGTTGAACGCGGCCAGGTCGAAGTCCTGGCTGGCGCGCGACTCCCAGAGGCGGAGGAAATTGACGGTGTTGGTGCCGTAGCCGGCGATCGGGATGTCGTGCGGCACGCCGAGGATGGTGCGGGTGTTGACCCAGCGCTGGTGCGGGCGGCCGAGGTTGTCGAAGCGCGTCTCCACGTGGCCGTAGAGCTGCACGGGCTCGGTGTATTCAGGCCGCTCCACCTCCCACGGCGCACCACGGACCATCCAGCTGTCGGGATGCTCGACCTGATGGCCGTTGACGAACTCCTGGCGGAACAGGCCGAACTCGTAGTGGATGCCGTAGCCGATGGCCGGCAGATCGAGCGTGGCGAGCGAGTCGAGGAAACACGCCGCGAGGCGCCCAAGGCCGCCGTTGCCCAGACCCATGTCGTGCTCCTCGTCGAGCACCTTGTCCGGATCGAGACCGAGCTCGCGCAGGGCCGTCTGGGTCTCGCCGTAGATGCCGGCGGCGTAGAGGTTGTTCTGGAGCAACCGGCCCATCAGGTACTCCAGCGAAAGGTAGTACATGCGGCGGAGGTTGCCGTTGTTGTGCACCCCCTGCGTGCGGATCATGCGCTCGAGCAGCCGGTCGCGCACGGCCAGGCAGGTGCAGATCCACCAGTCGCGCTGCGATGCGGTGCCCTGATCGCGTGCCTGGGTGAACTTCAGGTGGTCGAGGATCGACTGCTTGAGCACTTCGACATTCGCCGCCGAGACGACTGCGGGACTAAACGGGACGGTGGCGAGGGGTGCCGCAGGCTTCTTCGCCCCACGGGTGGTCTTGCTTTTTTTGGAAGGCATACGGGTGGACGTTGGGATGGCGCCTGACACATCGGCGTCGATCGCACGATGTAGCAAACCGCGGGCCGGAAGCCTGTCCGGAAGCACTTTCCTAGCAACGGTCTTTTTGGAACCGTCGCGACAATTCCCCGCGGCTGAGTTCGATGAGCGTCGGCCGTCCGGCGGGCGTGAGCAACGGCTGGTCACAGGCCAGCAATCGCACCACCAGTTCCGCCCCGGTATCCGCCCTCGCCCCACCCCGCACCGCCCGCGCCGCCGCGAGCCGCGCCAACTCCTCGCGCGCCACCGCCGGCCGCCGCGGATCCAGCTGGCCTTCGCGCAGCCGCGCGAGGATGTCGCGCAGGAACGGCTCGGCCTCCGCCGGATCCAGCCACGCCGGCGCCGACTCGATGCGGAAGAAGTTCCGCCCGAACGCACTCACCTCCAACCCGTGCTGCTCCAGAAACGCGAGCTGGTCGGCCAGCATCGCCGCCGCGATCGGGTCGAGCTCCACCGGCACCGCAAAGAGCAGCCGCTGGCTGAGCGTCGCGCCGTCGCGGAATTCGCGTTGCAGCTGCTCGAACAACACCCGCTCCAGCGCCGCGCGTCGGTCGATCAGGACCACGCCCGCCGGTGTCTCGAAGATCTCACACTCGCCGCCCAGCGCCGTGCCGAGGTGCCGCCACCCCGCCAGCGCCCCAGGCCGGCCCTCGCCGGGGATCGCATCGGGCACGGAGGCCACCGCCGGCTCGGGCACAGCCGAAAGGATTGGCGCGATCGGCGGCGTCGGCCGCGCAAGCGGCTCGGGCAGACCGGACACCACGTCGGCCGGCAACGCCGTCGTGGCACGGGTCTCCAGACCCGTGTCTGTCGTGCCCCCAACGCGGTCGCTTGATGTCGACGGCAGCACGATCGCGGGCAACGGCGCGTGCTGAGCCGCCGCACCCGCCACCGGCGGCCGCACCGCGCTGGGCAACGGCTCCAGCGGCGTCACGCGTTGCGCGCCGGGCGGGAGTGCGGCGGCGAGATCGCCCGCGGCGCTGCGCAGCGCATCGAGCAGCGAGCGCACGACGAACGTCCGCACGCCGGGGTCGTTGCGGAACCGCACCTCGCGCTTCGCCGGATGCACGTTCACGTCGACCGCTTGCGGCTCGATCTCGAGAAAGAGGAACGCCAGCGGGTACCGCCCCTTCGGCAGATGCTGCTGGTAGCTCTCGATCAGCGCGTAGGCCAACGTCTTCGTGTCGACCGGACGCCGATTCACGAACGTGATCATCTCGTGGCGCGAGCCGCGGCTGGCGCCGGGTTTGCCGATCAGGCCGGTGAGCCGCATCCCCTCGCCCGCCGCCTCGACGGGCAGCAGCGCCTCGGCGGTCTGGCGTCCGAAGATCGCGGCGACACGCTCCAGCAGCGAACGGCACGGCGGCGACTGGAAGATCGTGCGCCCGTCCTCGATCAGCGTGAACGCCACCTCCGGGTGCGCCAGCGCGTAGAACCGCACGCACTGGATGATGTGCGCGGCCTCGGTCGAGTCGCTCTTGAGAAACTTCCGCCGCGCCGGCACCGGATGGAAGAGGTTCGCCACCGTGATGCGCGTGCCGGCCGGCATGCCGCAGTCGCGCACGTGCACGAACTTGCCGCCGTTGACGAGGATCTCCGTGCCCGTCTCCGCCGAAGCCGGACGCGTCCGCAGCTCGAAACGGGAAACGCTGGCGATGGACGGCACCGCCTCGCCGCGGAAGCCGAAGGTGTGCAGCGCGTCGAGGTCGGTGGCCTCGGCGATCTTGCTCGTGGCGTGGCGCTCGAGGGCGAGCAGCGCGTCGTCGCGGTCCATGCCCTTGCCGTTGTCCTCGACGCCCATCAACGACCGCCCGCCGTGCGCGAACTCGACCGTCACGCGCGTGGCGCCGGCATCGAGGCTGTTCTCGACCAGCTCGCGCACGACCGCCGCGGGACGTTCCACCACCTCGCCAGCGGCGATCTGGTTGGCCACGCGGTCGGGCAGGATGCGGATGGTCGGCATGCGGGGACGGCGGAAGAGACGGAGGAGCAGAATGCGGAACTCAGGAAATCAGGAACGGAAGCGAGGCAGGAAGCGGGAAACGGACGACAGAAGGAAACGAAGAGAACGAAGGGCGGAGTCGGAGAATCTGGAACACAGGAAATCAGGGACCAAAAAGCTGGAGCAGAATTTCACCACAGAGGGCACAGAGGACACCGAGGTCGAGCCTCTTCCCGTCTCTGTGCTCTCCGTGCACTCTGTGGTTCAAATCTGGGATTGGGCTTCCTACCTCGGGCTACACCGGAACAGACGACAAAAGGAAACGAAGCGAACGAAGGACGGAGGAGAAGACGAGCGACCCGGCGCTGCAACCGTGGGGCCGGACCTCGCCTCCACACCGACGCGCCGCCGACCGCGTTTGGCGCGAGCGAAACCGGTTGCGCGGAACCCCTGCGCCCTTGCCCTCGCGGCGCCTCGCGTCTCAGCTTCCTGCACTCGCCCCCCGCGCAACCCTCGTTTGCCCGGTCATGAAACCTGCGAAGTCCGCTCGCGCCCTGCGTCTGCCTACCGGCTACGCCGTCTGGATCACTGCGTTGAAGGCGCGCGTCCGCTCCGCCCAGCTCATCGCCGCCGCCCGCGTGAACCACGAGCTGCTGCGGCTCTACTGGGATATCATCGGGGCTCTTCGTTACCTTCTGTCGCTTCCGGTTCCGGTCTTCCCGCGCCCCCTCACTCCGCCAGCGCTTTGCGCCAGCGGGAGAGTTGCTGCTTCACCTGCTTGGGCGAGGGCATGCCGGTGCCGCGGCGGCGCACGCCTCGGCGGAAGGTGCGGAAGCGGCGCGGGTCATGGCTCAATCCTTCTTGGGCTGGTCGCCGCCCTTGAGGTAGCGGGCAAAAGCCTGATCGAAATCCGACAGGTACTCCCGGTCCTGTTTCACCCGGTACTTCTCGTACTCGGCATGGGCCTTGAGCAGCGCCATCTCGTGCGAAATCTGGCCGGCGTTCTCGAGGACCTGCTGCTCGTTGAAATCGAGGAACCGCTTCACCTGCGCGAGCCAGTCCTGCATGGACATCACTTGGCGGTTCATCGCCCGCATCTCCGCGAAATCGATGAACATCGTCACGAGCCGGTTCAGTTTCTCCACCTCGGACTGGTTGAGGTAGTTCTTGGCCACGCCGACGTCGGTCTTGAGCACCTTGCCATGCGGGGCGTTCTTCCACGTCGTGAGGCCCATGAAGGGCTTTTCGCTGTCGGCCCGCTCGTGGACAATCTCGGCGGCGGTCCTGCCCGTGGTCGCGAAGTGCAGGTGGTTCTGGACGATCTTGTAGAAGAGTTGCGTCTCCTCGCTGTCCTTCCGGTAGTCGCTGCTGCACTGCTCGAAAACGTCCGCGATCTTCTGGTAGGCGCGGCGCTCGCTGGCCCGGATCTCGCGAATTTTCTCCAGCAGCTCGTCGAAATAGTCCCGACCGAAAGCCCGGCCGTTCTTGAGCAGCGTGTCGTTGAGGACGAAGCCCTTCACGATGAACTCGCGCAGCGTGTTCGTGGCCCAGATGCGGAAGTGCGTCGCCTTGAGCGAATTGACCCGGTAGCCCACCGCGATCACGGCATCGAGATTGTAGTAGGCAACGCCGTAGGTCTTCCCATCGGCCGCAGTTGTTTCCATTTTGGAAACAACTGCCGACTCCACCAGTTCGCCGCTCTCGAAGATGTTCTTGAGGTGCTTGCTGATCGCAGGCGGCTTCACGCCGAACAGGTCCGCCATGACCTTCTGGGACAGCCAAAAATTGTCCTTCGCGAAGAGCACGTTGACCGTCACCTTGCCGTCAGCGCCCTGATAGAGCACCACGCGAGACGGCTGCTGATCGGGATCGGGGACGGACAGCGTGTCGGTCATAGTTCAGGCCTTTCCAGTCTTCGGTTTCGCCGCCGGAAACAGTGCCTCCAGGCTGCGAACGATGACGGCGGCGGTGTTGTTGCTGGCCACCGAACATCGCGGAGACGTGAGATTCCAACCGGTCACGGGCTGGAAAGACGAACCATTTCTATGGAGTTCCGCAGGCTGGTGAACCTCGCACATGAGTGCAGACCAAGGTGGACCGCGTTGCCCGCGGCATCGCGGCGGCAGGAGCGGAAGCGTGGGCCTGTGAGTCAGCGGCGGACATTCGGAAACGGAAGGCGACAGAAGGGAGCGAAGGTCACGAAGGACGGAGAAGAGCGCTTCTGAAAACACCACGCGATCCAATCACCGTGATGACGTCACAATCAGATACACGCCCCAAACAATGAGAAGTGGACCAATGATCTTCCATCTGTGACTTCCACCTTGAGTCGGTCGCTGCCGGATCCACGTCACACGGGTCCAGCTTCGCGGAACAAGCCCATATTCGAAGGCAAGAACCAGCAGGCTGTAGAGCACAACCACGAGTCCAATAATCAACCGGTTCCAGTACATCGCCAGTATTTCCGTTGGAGGGCGCCGCTTCGTCGGCGCCGCTGGTCATTCACGGCTCACCAGCCGAAGAGAATCTCTTTCACGAAGCAGATCACGCCTTTCCTCGCCCCTTCCTGCTTGGCCACGATTCCAGCAGCGGCAACGAGCAGTACAAGGAAGACGATCGCCCCGACGAGCGGCAGGAGAAAAACCAGGGCAAGCAGGCCGGCAACGACGAGACCCGCGAACACCCAGCTGAGCACACGGATGCCTCCGCGAACTTCGCTTCTCTGGGTTCCTTCGTTCACTTCGTTACCTTCTGTCGCTTCCGGTTCCGGTCTTCACGCGCCCCTCACTCCGCGAGCGCTTTGCGCCAGCGGGAGAGTTGCTGCTTCACCTGCTTGGGCGAGGGCATGCCGGTGCCGCGGCGGGCGAGCATCGCGCGGCCAAGGTTGAAGACGGTCGGCCAGTCCTTCGCGAACTCGGCGTGGATCTTCTGCGCCTCCTCCTGCGGCACCTCGGGCAGCGGCACGCCGAGGCCTTCGGCGCATTTCACGAGCGCGCCCACGGCGTGGTGCGCGTCGCGGAACGGCACGCCGCGGTCGACGAGGTAGTCGGCGAGGTCGGTCGCGAGCAGGAGCGGGTCGGCCACCGCGGCGGCGCAGGCGTCGGCGCGCACCTTCGCGCCGGCGAGCGTGCCGGCGAGCACCTCGGCGCAGATCACGAGCGTGTCGTGGCTGTCGAAGAGCGGCGGTTTGTCCTCCTGCAGGTCGCGATTGTAGGTGAGCGGCAGGCCCTTCACGAGCACGAGCAGCGTCTGGAGGTTGCCCACGAGGCGACCGCTCTTGCCGCGGAGCAGTTCGGCGGCGTCGGGGTTCTTCTTCTGCGGCATCAGGCTGGAGCCGGTGCAGAAGGCGTCGGGCAGGTCGATGAAGCGGAATTCGGCCGAGCTCCAGAGGATGAGGTCCTCGGCGATGCGCGAGAAATGCACGCCGGCGATGGCGGCGGCGGACGCGAACTCGAGGAAGAGGTCGCGGTCGGCCACGGTATCCATGCTGTTAGGCGTGACCTGAGGGCGGCCCTTGGCGTCGACGAAGCCGAGCTGTTTCGCCACGAACTCGCGGTCGATGGGCAGCGTGGTGCCGGCGATCGCACCGGCGCCAAGCGGGCAGACGTTGGCGTGCGCGGCGACCTCCTCGAAGCGGCGCACATCGCGCCCGATCATCTCGACCCAGGCGAGCAGGTGGTGCGCGATCGAGACCGGCTGCGCGCGCTGGAGGTGCGTGTAGCCGGGAATGTAGACGGCTTGGTGCAGGTGGCCGAGGTCGACGAGCACGCGCTGGAGCGCGCGCAGGCGCACGGCGATCTCGCGGCAGGCGTGCTTGAAATAGAGCCGCATGTCCGTCGCCACCTGGTCGTTGCGGCTGCGGGCGGTGTGGAGCTTGGCGGCGGCGGGCACGCGCTGCTTGAGCGCCTGCTCGATGTTCATGTGCACGTCCTCTAGCTTCGTGTCCCACACGAACTTGCCCGCCTCGATCTCGGCGAGGATGACGTCGAGCCCCTTGTGGATGGCGTCGCGCTCGGCCGACGTGAGGATGCCGACGTGCGCCAGCATGGCCGAGTGGGCCTTGCTGCCCGCGATGTCGAACGGCGCGAGGCGTTGGTCGAACGACACGGACTCGCTGAAGCGGAGCATCAGGTCGGCGGGACCGCTGGAGAAGCGGCCGCCCCAGGTGGCTTGGGAAGGCTTGGCCATGCGCGAGAAGCAACGGTTCCCGCCCCGGAGTGGCAACGGGAAAGGTGCCGGACCGGTGAGCGGTGGACGGTAGCCGGTTGCCTGTGGACGGTGAGCGGTGACCTGTAACCGGTCCGGTGACGCGCGTCACGTTCCCGAGTTTGTCACGTAATACGTGACAAACTCGAAGTTGCAGCCGCACGAACCGTGCACAGGGCTGGGTCCCGGAGTGACGCGCCCCGCCCTACTCCCGCTTCGCCACGAACCACTCGACGGTCGCGGAAAGCGCGTGGGTGCCGGACTCGTCGTGCACCTCGACGACCACGGCGAGCAGCGCGCGGCCCTTGCCGGTGAGCGCGACGTGGAACTCCGCCTTCGCCTCGGGCGCCAGCGTCGCCGTGGCGCGGATCGCGCCCTGCGCAGGCTTGCGGAACTTCGCCTCCATCCGCCGTACGACCGGCACCACCGGAAACCCGAGGTCGCCAAACTCCCGCAGGAGAAAATCGCCGCTGGCCGCCTCGGCAAGCGTGAGCAGCGCGCCGGCGTGGACCGTGCCGAGGTGGTTGCCGTACTGCGGGCCGGCCGGCAGCAGGAGTGCACCGTCGGCCCCGCGGCCGACCCCGATCAGGGCGTTGAAGGGAAGTTGGGTGACATCCATGGCGAAGACCAAATCCCGCCCGGCGGGGAAATCCCACCTCGAAACAGAACGTGCCGCCCCCACGACGTGGCCCGGGCTGATACGTGGCCCGGCGGTTCAGCCCGGGCCGGCAGGCTTGGGCCCGGCGGCGTGCATACTGCGGAGCCGAGGGCTGCGATTCGCGGCATGCGCGGCGGACAGAGCCAGTCGGCGGGGGGGCTGAAGCACCCCGCCACTCACTCGGTCTCGGCCAGGCGGGTGAGCACCTCGGCCATCGCGACGGCGTTCCACGTCGTCGCGAGGGGGAAGTGCGCGGCGGCGGCAGGGTCGTCGAGCTGGCCGAGGACGAGTTCACCGCCCTCGACGCGCTGGGTGAGGCGGGCGTACGGCACGACCTCGGCGGGGGCGAGCTGGCCGGGGCGTCGTTGGAAAACGAATCCCTCGGGCCGCAGGGCCGACTGGCCGATGACGACCGACTGCCCGCTGCGCACGCGCTCGACGATCCGCGCCGCCAGCGCGGGGATGACGCAGGCATCGAGGGCCTCGACCACCTGCCGGAAACGCTCCGCCCCGCCGTCGACCGGATCGAACCAGGTGACGGCATCGAGCACCACGGCATCGCGCCCGGCATACCAGGCGATCTGCGGCCCGTGCCCGCCGAGGCCCTCCCCCACTCCGAAGCGCAGCCCGTTGAGCGCGGCGATCGGCCACTCACGCGCATCGAGACGCAGCCGCCGGGAATCGATCTCGAGGCGTGCGCCATTGAACTCGAGCGTTAGCACGCCGTTCTGCGCCCGCTGGAACTGCTGCCACAGCTGCCGGCGCTCGCGGACCACGAGCGCGCTCGACTCCTCGTCGAGCAGTTCGGCGGCGAGAACACACGCCTGGGCGGTGACCTCGAACTCGCCGAGCTCCAACCACGCCTCGCGGGCGAGCTCGCGCAACCGCTGGGCGACCCGCTGGCGATATGCCGCCTTCACGCGGTCGTCCCACGCAAACTGCTCCACGGCCGGCACCAGCGTCTCGGCACAGATTCGCAGCGTCGCCTCGTGGCGGCTGGCGGGGGCCCCGGAACCGGCGGCGAGCATCGCCGCCGCAAGCTTCGCCCAGACCGCGCCCGCATCCGCCACCGCACGACGGCGTTGCTCCGGTTCGGCCGGCCAGGAGGCGAGATGCAGCAGCCACGGCAGCACGGCCGCGTCGTCCCCGGTGCGGCGCGCATGTTCCGCCAGCCCCGCCAGGCCCACCTCGACCACCCGCGTGCCCAGCCGGCGCAGCGGCGCCGAGTCCGCGCCCGCCACGGCCTCGAGCACGCGCCGGTGCCCCGCGACCAGTCGCAGCAGTTCGGCGACATGGGGCAGGCACGGCTCGCCGTCGGCGGTGAGCCGCTCCTCGGCGGCGGCCAAAGCCTCCTCGGCGCGGCGGGCTTCCCCGGCCAGCGCGGAGGACAGGGTGCGCTCGAACAAGGCATGGTCCGCCAGCCGGCGCACGGCGAACTCGCGCAGCCAACGCGC
>JAEWNN010000028.1 GCA_023457035.1 Verrucomicrobiota bacterium | reverse complement strand
GTGTTTGAATATTCGACACGGGTGCAGCTCAAGGGCGCGTACCAGAGCGGCGTCGCCGAGATCCAGTGCATGTACGCCCCGGAGTTCAACAGCCACTCGGAGAGCATCCCGCTCGAGGTGAAGTAGGACCGGTCTCCGACCGGTCCCCGTGTGCCTGAGCCGCAGGCGCCGGTGGCGGTCGGCTGTCTTCCCGGAGCGGATTCGGGCTTGGCGGGGTGGGGCGGGAGGGCTTTCCCTGTCGGCGTGAAGTTGCCCGCCCTCAATTCGCTGGAGCGATTGCGCGACCACGGGCTGTTCATGTTCCGCGTCGTGGCGGGGGGCACGTTTGTCTTCTACGGAGCGGCGCCGTTGGCGGTCGGCGCTGTTGCATGGCGGGAGTTGGGCGAGCGGCTGGGGGTCCCGCCGCTGGCCACGGCGCCGACGCTGGTCGGTCTGGCGGTGGCGCTCGCCACGCTCCTGGGCGGGATCCTTCTTGTGCTGGGTCTGTGGACGCGGCTGGCCGCGCTGGTGCTCGGTGGTGTGCTGGTCGGGGCGGCGGTGCTACGCTGGCCGGCGGTGCGCTTGGGCACGCTGGAGGGCGCGGCGGCGTTCTTCTATCCGTTGAGCATGGCGGCCGCGATGGGCGTGCTGGCGACGGTGGGCGGGGGCCGTTTCGGGATCGACGGAGTCTACCGCGCCCGCCGGAAGCGCCAGCGGCGGGCCGGGGCCTGACCCGGTCATCTGCCCGCGGGGCCGCCAGCTCGGGCCCGTGGCGCGACACTGATGGACGGGGTGACGGTGGCGCCTCGCTGTTACGGCGCTGGTGCGCCGCACGTGGGCGAAAATGGGCAGGGCATGAACGGAAGTATGGTTGCGCGGCCGTTTCCGACGGAAATGTCCGCGCGCGGTGCGGTGGCACATGCCCTGCTAAACAGGGGTGCCACGGCGCCTTCGGCGTCGGCGGCCCATTCCCTCGGTCAGCACTCAACCTCCAGCGCACCCTCCTATGAAGAACAGCCTAAATCTGGGTACAACCAGGCTCGCCAAGGCGGCCCTGCTCGTGCCCCTGCTTGCCGCCGTGGCCGTCCACGGTGAAGAAGCCGCCGCAGCCGCGGCCGAGGCGGCGAAATACGCCGACCTCGACGCCTTCAAGGCCTCGGCCGGCTACGGACTATTCACGACCCACAACCTGTGGATGATGATCGCCGCCGGCCTGGTGTTCATCATGCACCTCGGGTTCGCCACGCTGGAGACCGGCCTGACGCAGTCGAAGAACACGGTGAACATCCTGTTCAAGAACACGATGATCCCCTGCATCGGCATCCTCACGTATGCGGTGATGGGCTTCAACCTCATGTATCCGGGCGCCGATCATGCGGGCGGCTTCCTCGGGTTCGCCGGCTTCGGCGTGTCCGTCGCCGACCCGGTCGCGAGCCTCACCGACAGCTACAACGCGGGCTACACGTACTGGACCGACTTCCTGTTCCAGGCGATGTTCGCCGCCACGGCCGCGACGATCGTCTCCGGCGCCGTGGCCGAGCGCGTGAAGCTCGGTTCCTTCCTGCTCTTCTCGGTCCCGTTCGTGATGATCGTCTATCCGATCGCCGGCTTCTGGAAATGGGGCGGCGGCTGGCTGTGGACGGCGACCGACGCGGGCTACATCATCCGCGGCACGTCCTTGCCGGGCTTCTACGACTTCGCCGGCTCCACCCTGGTGCACTCGATCGGCGGCTGGGGCGCCCTGGCCGGGGTGATCCTGCTCGGGCCCCGGCTCGGCAAGTACCTGGCGAACGGCCGGATGAAGCCGATCCTCGGCCACAGCATGCCGCTGGCGACCATCGGCGTGTTCCTCCTCTGGCTCGGGTGGTTCGGCTTCAACGGCGGCTCGGTGCTCAGCGCCGACCCGGCGGCCGTCTCGCTCACGCTGGTCACCACCTGCATCGCCGCCTCCGCCGGCGCCGTGGGCGCGATGATCACCGGCTGGATCGTGCTCAAGAAGCCGGACCTTTCGATGACCCTCAACGGCGTGCTCGCCGGCTTGGTGGCGATCACCGCCGGGGCCGACCAGATGGCGGCGGGCTCGGCGGCCATCATCGGCCTGATCGGCGGCCTGCTCGTCGTGCTGGCGGTCATCTTCTTCGACAAGCTCAAGCTCGACGATCCGGTCGGCGCGCTCTCGGTTCACCTCGTCAACGGCATCTGGGGCACGCTCGCCGTCGGCCTCTTCGGCTCGCTCGCCAGCGGCGCGCAATTCCTGTCGCAGCTCGTGGGCGTGGTCGCCGTGGGCCTCTTCACGTTCATCGCCGCCTTCGTGCTCTTCTACGTGCTCAAGGTCACCATCGGCATCCGCGTCTCGCCCGAGGAGGAGTCCGAGGGACTCGACATCGGCGAGCACGGCAACGAGGCCTATCCGGACTTCCAAGCCGCGCACAAGTGATCCACCCGCCGGGGCGCGCCGCCCGCGCCCGCGCGAGCGCCCCACGCCCCGGCACCACCACCCAACCCAATCCAGATTCTCACTCCGATGAAACTCATCATCGCCATCATCAAGCCCTTCAAACTCGAGGAGGTGAAGGACGCCCTCACCGAGATCGGCGTCGAAGGCATGACCGTGACCGAGGTCAAGGGCTTCGGTCGCCAGAAAGGACACACCGAGGTCTACCGCGGCAGCGAGTACACCGTCGACTTTCTCCCGAAGGTGAAACTCGAGCTTGCCGTGGCCGACCCGGTCGCCGCCAAGGCTGTCGAAGCCATCGTGAAGGCCGCGAAGACGGGCAAGATCGGCGACGGCAAGATCTTCGTGCTCCCGCTCGAGGAGGTCGTGCGCATCCGCACCGACGAGCGCGGCGAGACCGCGATCTGAAGCAGGGCCAAGGCGCGCGCCGGCTGCGGCCGGCGCGCGTGGTCCCGAGGCCGACCGCCGGCGCATCTTCTGGGGATGCGCCGGCTTCCTTGGCGGGCGCGGGCCCGGGGGAGTGGTGGATGCGCGAATTCGCCCATCGCGGGAGCGGCTCCCTGCCCAAAGCGACGTTTCTGTCGTAAAAAACCCGACCGGCGTGTCGCTGGCACCGGGACTGCTGAAGTGGTCGGGACTATGCTCGGCACACTTCTCTCTCCTCGCACCCTGTTGCTCGCGTTCGGTCTGGCCGCCGTTTCGTGGGGCGCCTGCGCCGCCGACGCCCCCGCGGCCCCGTCACTGGAGGAGCGCCTCACCGCGCTCGAGGCCTATGTCAACAACACCGAACCCGGTCCTGCGCTCGCCGGGGTGCCCGGTCCGGGCCACAACGCGTGGATGATGACCAGCGCGGCGCTCGTGCTCTTCATGACGCTGCCCGGCCTTGCGCTGTTCTACGGCGGCCTGGTGCGCAGCAAGAACGTGCTCTCGGTGCTCGCGCAATGCCTGGGCATCGCCGGTCTGGTGACGCTGCTCTGGTGGGCGTTCGGCTACAGCTTCGTCTTCGGCAAGAGCTTCACGGAGAGCGGGAGCTTCCTCGGGCACTTCCTCGGCGGCACCGAGTTCCTGTTCCTGCGGGGCGTGGGCTCCGCGCCCAACACCGACTACGCCTTCTGGGTGTCGCACAACGTCTTCGCGATGTACCAGATGATGTTCGCGATCATCACCCCGGCGCTGATCGTCGGCGCGATCGCCGAGCGCATGAAGTTCTCCGCCATCCTCGCCTTCGTCACCCTCTGGATGGTCTTCATCTACTTCCCGCTCGCGCACATGGTCTGGGGCGCGAGCGGCAGCATGAACGGCGTGTGGAATGCGGAGGCCTCGATCCGCGCGATCGACTTCGCCGGCGGCACCGTCGTCCACATGTCCTCCGGCTGGTCCGCGCTCGTGCTCTGCCTCATCCTCGGCCCGCGTATCGGTTTTCTGAAGGAGAAGATGGCGCCGCACAGCATGGTGCTCTGCATGGTCGGCACCGGCGTGCTCTGGGCGGGCTGGTACGGCTTCAACGCCGGCTCTGCACTCGGCGCCGACGGGGTTGCCGCCAACGCCTTCATGACCACGACGGTGGCCGCGGCGGTCGGCGCCTTCACCTGGCCGATGCTCGAATGGCTCACCCGCGGGCACCCCTCGATCCTCGGCTTCTGCTCCGGCGCCGTCGGCGGCCTGGTCGTCGTCACGCCGGCGGCGGGCTTCGTCGGCGTGTCCGGCGCGGTCCTCCTCGGCCTGCTCGCCGGCGCGGTTCCCTTCTTCGCCTGCACCAAGCTGAAGGGCTGGCTCAAGTACGACGATGCGCTCGACACCTTCGGCGTGCATGCCGTGGGCGGCACCATGGGCGCGCTCGTCACCGGCCTGCTCGCGAGTGCCGACGTCAACGCGAACCTTGCCGGCGCCGCCGCGACCAGAAACGGTCTCGCCAGTCTCGTCGCCGACGGCGGTCTCTGGTTCGAACAGCTCAAGGCCATGGGCCTGACGGTTGTGCTCTCGGTGCTCGGCACCATCGCGATCGCCTACCTGGTCAAGGCCACCATCGGGCTGCGCGCCGCGCCGGACGTCGAACGCCAAGGCCTCGACCTCGCCGAGCACGGCGAGGAGGGCTACATCTACTAACCCGGCTCCACCAACCTGCTGCAACCGTTCCCATGAAACTCATCACCGCCATCATCAAGCCCTTCAAGATCGAGGAAGTGAAGGACGCGCTCGCCTCGATCGGCATCGAGGGCATGACCGTGACCGAGGTCAAGGGCTTCGGTCGCCAGAAAGGCCACACGGAGATCTATCGCGGCAGCGAGTACACTGTCGACTTCCTGCCGAAGGTGAAACTCGAGATCGCGGTCGCCGACGCACTCGCCGGCAAGGTGATCGACGTGATCGTGGGCGCCGCGAAGACCGGCAAGATCGGCGACGGCAAGATATTTGTCGTGCCGCTCGAGGACGTCGTGCGCATCCGCACCGACGAGCACGGCGACGCCGCGCTCTGAGCTGCGGCAGCCGCCACTCCGTCGAGGGACGAGCGTCGAGGGACGAGAGCCCCGGAGCAGGGAGCCCGGCAGCGGTCGGAGCGGCGGGCGGTCAGTTCCGCTCCGTGCGCGGGATCTTCTGTGTAGGGCGCGACCTTGGTCCCGCCGCCTGGCGCGGGCCCGCGGCGAAGCGGTGCGAGCGAGCTCGCACCCTACTGCAGGCGTGGAACGAAGCCGGTTACGGCGCGAGGTGGCCGAGCGCCTCGGCGGCGGGTTTGAGCCCGGGGTCGAGCCGGAGTGCGTCCTGGTAGGCGGCGCGGGCGCCCGCGGTGTCGCCGCGGCGGGCGAGCAGCTCGCCGAGCCGGTACTGGGCGTGGGCGTTCGTCGGCTGGCCGGCCGGATGCGTGGGTTGCGCGAGGTAGCGGCGGAGGGCCGCTTCGCCCTCGGGGAGGCGTTGTCCGGAGATGGCGGCGACGCGGCCGAGCTGGTAGAGCGCGAGGAGGTTGTCGGGCTCGCGGCCGAGAATCCCGTCGAAGGCGGTGAAGGCCTCGGCGTGGCGACCCTGGTCGGCGAACAGCAGGCCGAGCGCGGCCTCCGGCTCGGTGGCGTCGGGGCGGAGCGCGGCGGCGGACCGGAAGGCCCGCTCGGCCTCGGTCCAGTTCTTGGCGCGGGCGTGGATGCCGCCGGTGGCCAGCGCACTGGCGTAGGGATCGTGGGCGGCGATTGCGGCGGCCTGGGCGAGGGCTTTGTCGCGGCCACCGCCGGCGACGAAGGGCGCCTGCTCGTAGAACTCGATCAGCCCGCGGCGGTATTCGAGCTCCGTGGGCGCGAGGGCGACGGCCTGCTCGAGGGCGGCGCGACATTTTCGGGCGAGCCCGAGCTGCTGGAAGACACCGGCCTTGCCGGCGAGTTTGCCGTAGGCCTCGCCGAGGTCGGCCCAGTAGAGGGCGACGGTCGGCGCGAGCTGGGTGCAGCGCTCGTAGCGCTCGGCCACGGTCCTCCAGTCGCCGCGGCGCTTGGCCAGGCGGCCGAGCAGGTACACGGCCTCGTGGTTGGTCGGGTCGGCGAGGAGCAGGTGGTCGAGGGCGGACTGGGCTTCGGCGTCGCGGCGAGCGGTGAAGAAAGCGCGGGCGGCGGCCAGGTCGGCGGCGGCGGGCGGGGCGGCGTGCAGGACGGTCGTTGCCACGAGCAGGAGGAGAGGAAGCAGACGGAACCGGAGCATGCCGGGAGCAGAGCGCATCGGTGGGCGGGCTTGAAAGCCCGAAAGCACCTCTGGTCGCCGGCCGGGGCGCCGCGCGGCCCCGAGTCTTGTGTTGCGGGCTGACGTTTCGCGGTCGGCCGGGCTGGTATAGGCCCGCGCGGCCCTGCCCAGCGGGAGGACGATCTGGCGGTGCTCTCCTGATACATTCGCTGACTCACGCCTGGTAGGCGAGGTAGGGGGAGAGCCATTTCTCGACTTCGGGGACGGGGCGCCGGCTGCGGGCTGCGCCCTTCGACACGCTCAGGGTTCCCGCTGGTTTAGGCCTCGTAACCCAAGTAGGGGGCAAGCCAACGCTCGGACTCTTCGACGGGGGTTCCTCGCCGGCGGGCATAGTCTTCGACCTGGTCACGGGCGAGTTTGCCGACGGCGAAATACTTCGACTCCGGATGGTTGAAGTAGAAACCGCTCACGCTGCTGCCGGGCTTCATCGCGCAGCTCTCGGTGAGGCCGATACCGGTGGCGGATTCGATGTCGAGGAGGCGCCAGAGCTGCGGCTTCTGGGTGTGGTCGGGGCAGGCGGGATAGCCGGGAGCGGGGCGAATGCCGCGGTATTTCTCCCGGATGATCTGCTCCATCGTGAGGTTCTCGGTGTGGCCGTAGCCGCAGAGGTCGCGGACCTGTTTGTGGAGATACTCGGCGAGGGCTTCGGCGATACGGTCGCCGAGGGCCTGGACCATGATCGCGGAATAGTCGTCCTGTGCGGCCTTGAACTCGGCGGCGAACGCCTCGACGCCTGGGCCGGCGGTGACGGCGAACGCGCCGAGGTAGTCGATCCGGCCGCTGCTCTTCGGCGCAATGTAGTCGGCGAGGCTGTGGTTGAACTGGTCGGCGGGTTTCTCGTTCTGCTGGCGGAGGAAGTGGAACGTCTCAACGACGCGGCTGCGCTGTTCGTCGGCGTAGACCTCGACGGAGTCGCCGACGGCGTTGGCCGGCAGGAACGCGATGAGCGCGCGGGGCTGAAACCGTTTCTCGGCGACGATGCGCGCGAGGAGCTTCTGCGCGTCTTCGAAGAGTTTCGTGGCCTCGGTGCCGACGGTCGGATCTTTCAGGATGTCGGGGAAGCGGCCGGTGAGTTCCCACGCGGAGAAGAACGGCGCCCAGTCGATGAACGGAACGATCTCTGCGAGATCGAGGCGAGCGGCGAGCGGTGAAGGGCTAGAGGAAAAGATGCGGGGGCCAAGGAACTCGGGCTTCGGGATGTCGACGGTGGACCAGTCGCACTGCGGGGCGCGGGAACGGGCGGTGGCGAGCGGGAGGAGCGGGGTGCGCTTGAGGCGGGCGGCGAAATCGTCGCGCTGGCGTTGTTGTTTGGCGACGAGGTCGGCGACGAACGCGGGCTTCTGCTCGGGCGAGAGGAGGGCGGAGGCGACGTTGACGACGCGGGAGGCGTCGAGCACGTGGACGACGCCGTGCGGGTACTCGGGCGCGATCTTCACGGCGGTGTGCGCCGGGCTGGTGGTGGCGCCGCCGATGAGCAACGGAATGGTGAAACCCTGGCGCTGCATCTCCTTGGCGACATGCACCATCTCGTCGAGCGACGGGGTGATGAGGCCGGAGAGGCCGATGGCGTCGGCGCCAAGGCGCTTGGCTTCGGCGAGGATCTTCTCGGCGGGGACCATGACGCCGAGATCGGTCACCTCGTAGTTGTTACAGGCGAGGACGACACCGACGATGTTCTTGCCGATGTCGTGCACGTCGCCCTTCACGGTCGCCAGCAGAATGCGTCCGGCGGACGCATTCTGGAGGCGGGAAGCTTCGCTTCCCGCGGAGGCGGACGCGGCCGCGCGGCGCGCGGCCTCCTTCTCGGCCTCCATGTAGGGAGTGAGCACGGCGACGGCCTTCTTCATCACGCGGGCGGATTTCACGACCTGCGGGAGGAACATTTTCCCGGCGCCGAAGAGGTCGCCGACGACGCGCATGCCGTCCATGAGCGGCCCCTCGATGATGTGGAGCGGGCGCGGGTACTTGGCGGTGTTGGCGCGGGCCTCCTCGGTGTCGGCCTCGACGAAGGCGTCGATGCCCTTCACGAGCGCGTGCGAGAGGCGCTGTTCGACGGGGAGCGAGCGCCAGGCGTCGGCTGCGGCGGTATCGGGTCTCGTGGCGCCGGTTTCCGGTTTCACGGTCGCGGCCTTGATCTCGTCGGCGAGGGCGACGAGGCGCTCGGTGGCGTCGGGGCGGCGGTTGAGGAGGACGTCCTCGATGTGGGTGAGGAGGTTGGGCTCGATC
>JAEWNN010000027.1 GCA_023457035.1 Verrucomicrobiota bacterium | reverse complement strand
GGTGGTCCTTGGGATCATCGGCAAGAAAGAGGAAGCACTCAGCTTGGCAGCGGACCGTTTCTTCGCCGAGTTCATCGTGAAGTGGAATCGCGGAGCGCCGATTTCCCGAGACGAGTTTGTTGCGAGGCTCAAGCCCAGCAGCGTCACGATTGAGAGTGACCGCAGTGCGGCATTGGAGTTCGAAGACGAAGAAGACATGTTTCGAGGCCATGCTATCGTCGTGCGTTTCGATCCCGAGTCGGAGATCGTCGGAGCGGATCTCGAAGGATGAAAACCCGGCCCAACCAGCCACTACAGGGAACGCCGGCAAAGGCCCGTCCCCTTCGACTGAGCCGGAGTGCCGGCGTTCCTGACCTGAATCGTTCGCCAAAATATGCCCTCGTTCATTGCATTCAATGCTTGGGGAAAACGGTACTCGCCGAAGAAGGTGCCGCTGCGGCATCTCTTTTCGCAGGAACCGGGCGAGCCCCTGAGCACGGGACCAAAGAAGGGTCAGCCGGCGAGCATCGGGAGTTCGACGTACTCGGTTCCCGATTTCGTGCCGGAAAAGAAGAAGCGAGTATACCTCTTCAGGAAAATCTATCCGCTGCTTGCTCAGTTCCGGAAAGCCGGCGCGACCGACTGGTATATCAGCATCGACCGCGCGTACCACGCCCAATGCAACGACGCTTTCACCCAGGAAGAGATGAAGATGTTTCTGAAGCTGAAGGCGGAGGTCTGGTACACCGCATTCGAAGTAAGCGCCGAGGAAGAAGCAGAGATGTTCGCGAAGCAAAGGACCACGAAGCGGAAGGCGAACAAGCGGCCAGATGGAACGTCGGCAAAAGCCCCGCCTTCCAAGCCGAGTCAGGGGGCCGCCGTCCCTCATCCGTAAGCGTTCGCCGAAGATGATCTTGGAAGGAGCTCACGCCAAAGACCGTTCGATCGCCGAGCTAGTCTCTCGGCTGTGTGCCCGTTTTCCTGAAGAGATCGAGGTGGTCGATCACTGGGATGCCGATCTTTGCGCCATCGGATTTCGGCTGAAGGGAAGGCCTGCGCCGCTGGTTTACGTGAGCACCTGGAAGAAGGAGACCGGCCGGTTCTCAGTGGTCGTCGAAGAGTCAGCGCCTGCCGGAAAGAAGACCGAGTGCGAGGTGCCGGACTGTGACTTTGAGGCGTTGTGCGCGATCATCTCGAAAGGCACTGCGCCATGAGAACGGAGGCCCAACCTGAAGTGAAGTAGGCTGCGAGGGGCGGGCGGAGCCGGAGGGTTGGAGACGGGCCGAGCGGCCTATTCTGCCGTACGGCAGAACGGTTGAGCGAGGCCGCGCGGGGACCACAGCACGAGCCGGGCGGCGGCGGGGAGCAGGACCGTCTGGCCGCCGGGCAGGACCAGGGCGGCGCAGGCGGTCGCGGTGCCGCCGCACTGCGGGCACTGGGGCCGCACGGTGGCGCGGTCGGCGGGACCGGTGGCGGCGTCCGGCGAAATTGGAGATTGAATGCAGCGCCGGGCGTGCGTGGAGTTAAGTGATACACTGATGAAGAAGCTCCTTCTCCTCTGTCTTGCTCTGTCCAACAGTCTCTCGGCCCAGATCTTCCAGGCCAACGGCACGATCTCGACCGGTTGGGGCGCGATCACCGCCGGTAGCTCCTTCACCTTCCGGTTCTCCTTGGACGCTGCGGTGCCGGACACCGGAAGGTTGCCGAACTGGGGCTTCTATGAGGGAGCGGCGAAGCAGGTCGTCTTCAGTTGCGGCGAAGGTGCGTACATCGGACGGGTTGATGCGCTCAATGTCCTGATTCTTCAGACTCCCGACTACGACATCTTCAGCATCAGGACTCCCGCGGCGGGGACGATCGCTTTTCCGGCGCAAGACGGCCAGGAGTTCCTCGATACGGTGGGCAACTCCGTGCTCCAGTTCTCGGACCGCACAAAGTCGGCGTTGCGATCAACCGCGCTCACGGACTTCGATGCCGATACCTTCGCTTCGCTCCTGGAGGACTCCGCCGTGCGGAACTTCTCGCTTCCGTTCCGCGATCTGGGCACGGGGATTTTCCCGGTGACGGGGCGAATCGAGGGCGTGGAGGTCTTTCCGGAGGCGGCGGCGGTTCCGGAAGCGGCGACCTACGGTTGGTGGGGCGGTGCGGCGCTGGTGCTCGCCGTGGCCCTGCGGACCTGGCGGCGCGGGCGTTGAGGGCGCGGGGGCGGGAGGCGCAGGGGCGGCGCGGCGCGCTTCCACTCCGGCGTTGCGCCGGGGCCCGGTTCCTGCGGTGAATGGCGGGCGAGTTTCTCCCGCCCATGGCCGACGACTCACCTGTTCCGCGCGGCTTCGAGCCGTTCATCCCCGCCGCGACCCGCCTGCCCGAGTTCACCCTGCGTGCCCTGATCGCGGGCACGGTGCTGGGGATCCTCTTCGGGGCGTCGTCGCTCTACCTCGTGCTCAAGGTCGGCCTGACCGTGAGCGCGTCGATCCCGGTGGCGGTGATCTCGCTGGCGCTGTTCCGCGGCTGGTCGAAGGTCGGCGGGCGCGACGCCTCGATCCTCGAGAACAACATCGCGCAGACGGCGGGCTCGGCGGGCGAGTCGATCGCGTTCGGTATCGGCGCCACGATGCCGGCGATCCTCATCCTCGGTTTCGACCTGGAGATCACGCGCGTGATGCTCGTGGCGGTGCTGGGCGGGCTGCTCGGCATCCTGATGATGATCCCGCTGCGCCGGGCGCTGATCGTGAAGGAGCACGGCGTGCTCAAGTATCCGGAGGGCACGGCTTGCGCCGCGGTGTTGATCGCGGGGGCTTCGGCGGAGAGCAAAGCGGCGGCGTCGGAGTCGGCCCGGGAGGACCTGCGGGCGGCGGCGCACGCCGGGGTGGGAAAGCTGCCCGGCGCGCAGGTGATCTTCGCCGGCTTCGGGACCGGGCTGCTCTACAAGACGCTCAACGTGGCGTTGCGCGGGTGGAAGGACGTGCCCGAGCGAGTCTTCGGCGCGCCGTTCAAGAGCGGCTCGGTGGGCATGGAGATCTCGCCGGAACTGCTCGGCGTGGGCTACATCATCGGCACGCGGATCGCCTCGATCATGTGCGCGGGCGGTGTGCTCGCCTACCTCGTGCTCATCCCGATGATCCAGTTCTTCGGCGAACGCGTGGCGGGGCCGCTGGCGCCCGGCACGGTGCCGATCGCGGACATGAGCCCGGACCAGATTCGCGGCGCCTACGTGCTCTACATCGGCGCGGGCGCGGTGGCGGCGGGCGGCATCATCAGCGTGGTGCGCTCGCTGCCGACGATCTGGCACGGGCTGCGCGGCGGCTTGGCCGACCTGAAACTCGGCCGGAGCGGCGCGCCGGGCGCGCGCCCGGCGGCGGTGGCGCGCACCGACCGCGATCTGCCGATGAAGTTCGTCGGTATCGGCACCGTGGTATTGCTGGCGGCGATCACGCTGGCGCGGCCGCTGGAGATGAACCTGCTCGGGGCGCTGCTGATCGTGGTGTTCGGCTTCATCTTCGTCACGGTGTCGTCGCGGCTGACCGGGGAGATCGGTTCCTCCTCGAACCCGATCTCGGGCATGACGGTGGCGACGCTGCTGCTGACCTGCCTGATCTTCCTGGTGATCGGCCGCACCGGGGGCACGGCCTACGTGACGGCGCTTTCGGTGGGCGCGATCGTGTGCATCGCGGCCTCCAACGGCGGCACGACCTCGCAGGACCTGAAGACCGGGTTCCTCGTCGGCGGCACGCCGAAGCTCCAGCAGTACGCGATCCTGGTGGGGGCGCTCGTCTCGGCACTGGCGCTCGGCCCGATCCTGCTCGCGCTCAACCAGGACGGCGTGGTGTACGTGCCGGCGGCGCAGGTGGCGCCCGGGCTGCGGGTCGAGACGGCGGCGCTGGCCGGCGCGCACGAGGAGAAACTCGCCGGGCCGCAGGCCGCGGGCGACGCGGCCACGTATCGCACCTGGCACAAGACCGACGATACGGGAGGTCCGGCGGGCAAGTATCTCATGAATGAGCACGGCGAGGCCGTGTGGCTGGTCGATCCGGGCATCAACGGCGCGTTTTCCCAGCGGCCCGACGGCTCCGAGGTGCGCAAATACGCGGCGCCGAAGGCCACGTTGATGAGCTACATCATCAAGGGCATCCTCGACCGGCAGCTGCCGTGGGCGCTGGTGCTGCTGGGCGTGTTCATCGCCGTCACGCTGGAGCTGGCGGGGGTGTCGTCGCTGGCGTTCGCGGTAGGCGTGTATCTGCCGCTCTCGGCCTCGACGCCGATCTTCGTCGGCGGGCTGGTGCGCTGGCTAGTCGACCGGAAGAAGCGCCACGAGCTGCGGCACGCGGCGCTCGACGAGGCGCAATTGGCGGCGGAGAGCGACAAGAGCCCCGGGGTGTTGTTGGCCTCCGGCTACATCGCCGGCGGGGCGATCGCGGGCATCGTGATCGCGCTGATGACCGGCGTGCTCGGCCCGATCGATGCGCAGATCGGGGAGTGGGCCAAGGCGCACAATCCCTTCTACGCCGGCGCGTGGGCGGATGCGCTGGCGCTTCTCCCGTTCGCGCTGCTGACCGGCTTCCTCCTGCTCGTCGCCCGCGAGAAGTTGCTTTCGGGCAAGGCGCGCTGAGCGGAGATGGCGCCGCGGTGTAGGACGAGTGCCAAGGCGCCGAGCGGTGAGGCCGGGCGGGGGCGGCTCAGCGCTGCACGATCTCCTCCGGCTTCATCCGGAAGTTCGCCAACGCCAGGCTGAGGTTCCAGAAGGCCCCGCCCGATCCGACCTCGCCGGCGGAAAGCAGGTACCGGCCTCCCACCTGTTCGAAGGCGAACGGACAGGCTCCGGCCCCGCCTTCCAGGGCCACGAAGGCGATCACCCGCTTCCCATCCCGGTAGGCCAGAAGCACCTTGGCCCCGGTGATCTTGCCGACCGCCGCCAGCCAGCGTTCGCGCATCTCCGGCTTCGCTGCCAGTCGCTCGAAGAATGCCGACGATCCCTCGGTATAGAGGCTTCGGATCTCCGCGACATCGCCGGAGGCGTACCCCTTCAGCAATTCGGAGAGGGTCTGCCAGGGGGAGGTGCGTGGGGTCGCGCCCTTGGCGGGGCTGATGTTGCCGAGATCGCCGGAGAACATCTGGCCCTCGAGCCGGTAGACCAGTTGCCCGTCGTGCGTCGCCTCCGGGTCGGGTCGGTACTGGCGGGCCGCATCCGGAGCGAGAACGACCGTCAGCGGTGCGGTCGAGAACGGTGGGGTTGCGGCCAGCGCGGGGGCGGCGGCGAGGAGAAGACCAGCGAGAATGCCGAGGAGACAATTGTTCATGCGGGATGTGGCGACGGGCGGGTTTGGCGCACCCACGGGAGTCGTGAGTGCCGCCTCGCCAGAATAGCCGCTCATCCCCAGACGCCTATTACAATGTGCGCCTGTATTCCTCCGTTCACTCCACCAGTGGCGGCCCCGCCCGGCTCCCGATGCGTCGATCGGCCCGGTTCAGCGCGGGCCGCCCGCGCCGGCGCGGAAGGGCGAGGCAGGCAGGCCGGCGGCGTTGAAGAGGTTGCAGTCGGGCACGTTGGCCCAGCCGTAACGCACCGCCATCGGCGCGGCCACGGCGGCCGCGGACACTTCGACGGTCTCGTCGGCGATGCGCGCCTCGGCGGGATGGAAGACGTTGTCGGCGCCGGCGAGTTCGAAGCCGCGCAGCGTGCCGCCGGGGGCGACGAGGCCTCCGCCGAGGTGCGTGAAGCTCACCACGGCCTTGCCGTCCGCGAACGCCGCGGCGGCGAAGACGGGCCCGGAGTACTCGATCGCCTCGCCGTAGGCCACGGCGCGCGCGGCGAGCGCGAGTCGCTCGCCGACCGGGCGCTTGTCGGCCGGGTGGATGTCCTCGGCGTCGCCGCAATCGGTGGTGACGACCATGGCCGTATTCTTGGTTTCCTGCCAGACTTGGAGCTGCGCCTCGCGCAGCTCGGGGCTCATCTCCTTGAACGGGGCGATCTGCACGAAGAGGAAGGGGAAGTCGCCCTGGCCCCAGCCCTCGCGCCAGTCGGCGATGGTG
Organism: Verrucomicrobiota bacterium; assembly: GCA_023457035.1. Classification (GTDB taxonomy): domain Bacteria; phylum Verrucomicrobiota; class Verrucomicrobiia; order Opitutales; family Opitutaceae; genus CAJCBL01. Next base: position 61,410 of record JAEWNN010000027.1, on the reverse strand, counting down.
GCGGGCAGCAGCCGGCGGTACTCCTGCGGGGCGCCGTTGTTGGCCTCGCCCTGGTACCAGATCGCGCCGGCGATGGCGTAGGGTTGGAGCGGCGCGATCATCGCGTTGTGCAGGACGGTGGGCACGCCGGAGCCCATGGCGGGATTGAGCGGCGGCTTGCCGGTGTCGGCCATCGCCGCGGAGACCTTGCGGAGCCATTCGCCGGCGAGCGGCACGGGGGCGCCCGCCGCCGGGGTGAGCACGAGCTGCGCGGGTTTCCCCCAGAGGCCGCCGCCGCCGCCGGTATCCAGCACGCGGATGGCGAGGACGTTGCGGCCTGCGCGGAGCACACCCGCCGGCACCCGGTACGTGCGCGGGGTGCTGTAGAAGCCGGTCTCGCCCACCTCGACGCCGTTGACCCAGGTCGTGTCGATGTCGTCGATCGCGCCCAGGCCGAGGGTGGCTTCGCCCGCGGCGGCCTCGGCGGACAGCTCGAACTCGCGGCGCAGCCATACGATGCCGTTGAAGTCGGGCAGGCCGGACTGTTCCCAGAGGCCGGGCTCGCTGCTCTTCGTCCAGCCGTCGGTCGCGAGGTCGGCGGCGCTCCATGGGGTGGCGGCGGAAGTGCCGGTGTCGTGGACACGGCACCACTGGGCGAGCGACTCGTGGTAGCGGCGCGCGGCGCCCTCCGGGTCGCGGTTGCGCTCGGCCATGAGCGCGAGCGTCTCGGCGTAGCCCGGCAGGGTGGCGAGCGTGCGGGCGCTCGTCCACGACTCGGCCGGCGTGCCGCCCCAGGCGGTGTGGATCAGACCGACGGGCACGCCCCGCGCCTGCTGCACGGCGCGGCCGAAGAAGAAGCCGACTGCGGGAAAGTCGGGGGCCGTCTCGGGCGTGCACACCGTCCAAGTGCCCTTCACCTCGGTGAGCGGGGTGGGCGAGGTGACCTCGGGCACGTAGAAGTTGCGCAACTGCGGCAGGTGGGCCGTGGCCGACTCGCGTTCCCAGCCGATGATCGGCTTCTGGCCGGGGCGGGGCCCGAGCTGGCGCTCCATGTTCGACTGGCCGCCGCAGAGCCACACCTCGCCGACGAGCACATCCTGCAACGTCACGGTGTTGGTGCCGCGGATCGTGAGCACGTAGGGCCCGCCGACGGGCAGCGCGGGCAACCGCACCAGCCACTTGCCCGCGCGGGCGGTCGTCTCGGCGCGACGGCCGGCGATCTCGACGACGACCCTCTCGCCCTCGTCGGCCGTGCCCCAGACGGGCACCTCGCGGCCCTGCTGGAGGACGGCGTGGTCGCAGAAGAGCGGATTCGGCCGCACGGCGGCGGAGAGCGCGGAGGAGAGCAACAGGGCCGCGCCCAAAGCGGCGGCCGGGGGGAGAACGCGGGAAGCACGCATGCCCGAGTGAAACCCGGCCGGGGCCGGGCAGGCAAGCCCGGCGCCGCGGCCGAGACCTCGGATCGTACGATGGGCCCACGCGCCACGCCTTCCCCGGGCTCGACTCCAATCCGGTCCTCTGCAACACAGGTCCGCGTCGTCACCGTGGTGGAGGTGACGCGGCCGATCCGGCCTCCTCCTCCATCGGGCGAACTCATGGCCTCGTTGTCCAAGAACTCCTGGTATGGCTGGCGGCGCGATCAACCCGACGCGCGCGACCGGCTCTATGCGGCCATCGCCCGGCCGCCGAAGCGGCTGCCCGCGCGGGTCGATCTCCGGCCGTGGTGCCCGGCGGTGGAATGCCAGGGTACGATCGGCAGCTGCACCGCGCATGCGCTCACCGCCAACCTCGAGTTTCTCGCGCGGCGTGCGGGCCGGCGCTTGCGGCATCTCAGCCGGCTCTTCGTCTACTACAACGCGCGGGTGCTCGAAGGCACCGCCGCCACCGACGACGGCGCGATGATCCGCAATGGCGTGAAGACGCTGGCCAAGCTGGGCGTGTGCGCCGAGACGCTCTGGCCGTACCGGATCCGACGCTTCGCCAAGAAGCCGCCGGCGCACTGCTATGTCCGCGCCGCCGGGCACCAGGTGACCAGCTACCACCGAATCCGCGGGCTGGCGGAGATGCGCCAGTGCCTCGCTGAAGGCTTTCCGTTCGTCTTCGGTTTGGCGACCTACGAGGGCTTCGAGGCTGCCGCGATCCGCCACACCGGGGTGCTCCACCTGCCACGGCGGACCGAGCAGGAGCGTGGCGGGCACTCGGTGTGCGCGGTGGGCTACGACGACCGTGCGGCGCGGTTTCTGGTCCGCAACTCCTGGGGGGCGGATTGGGGGCGGCGCGGCTACTTCACCGCGCCCTACGACTATCTCGCCGATCCGAAGCTCGCCGACGATTTCTGGACGCTGCGCGCCTTCGATGGGGTGTGAGCGGCTCGGCGAGGGGCGGGCGCCGGGCGGCACCGCGGCGCCGCCCGGGCCGGGTGCGGAGTCCGCAGCGGTGCGTTGCATTTCGGCCGGCGGACGATTTGTCTGGCCGGCGCATGTGCGCCCAACGACGCGACCAATCCGACAAATCCTCCGGACGCAGTGGCCGGCCGTGGGTCGGCGCCGGTGTTGGGGCGCTGGTGCTTGCCGGCGGCGTGATCTGGTGGGGACTGGAACGACCGCCGCGGGCGGCCGCGAGACCCGGGCTGAACGATCCGGCGATGGTGCGGCTGCTTGAGGAGAGTCGGGAGCTGGAGCGCGAGTTCGCTCGCATCCGTGAGACCCGCACACCCGCCGAGGCGGATCTGGTGCTCCTGCAGCAGTCCATCGCCAAACAGCGCGAGTGGATGGAGGCGACCGGCAGCATGGATGCGGAGCCGCGACAACGGCTGCACGAGCTCGAGGCGCTGCACGACGACGCGTGGCAACGCAGCACGATCGCCCGATCCGTGGCCGCGGAGGCCGAAGGCCGGGAGGCGCTGGCTGCCGGGCGGCGGGCCGAGGGCGTGGTGCCGCTGCGGCGGGCCCTCGAACTGCAGCGGCTGCTCAACCAACGGGCAGAGGGCGGCGCCGGCCGGGATCTGCCGCGCGAGACGATGCTGGCGCAGGAGATCGAGCGGCTCGAAGCCGAGCCGATCGACGGGGAGCGGGCGGCCGCGACCGCCGAGGCGGAGCGGCTTCGCGATGCCGACAAGACGGTCGAGGCGCTCGCCGCCTACCACCGCGCCCATGCGCTGCAGTTGCAGCTCAACCGGGAGTTCGCCCGCACGCAGTTCGCCAGCCTCGGCAACCTCGAGACACTCGAGACCGAGATCGCCACGCTCGATTCGGTGCCGTTGTTGCGCGAGGTGATGGAACTTTCCGCCCGGGCGGCCGAGGCGCAGGGCCGCGGCGCCTCGGCGGAGGCGGTCGCGCTGTTCGAGCAGGCCGGGCTCGCCCAGCGGCGACTCAACAACGAATTTCCCCGCAGCCGGCATGTGTCGACGGAGCGGGTCGACGCGCTGGAGGTTGCGCGGCAGACCGAACTGAGCGCGGAGCCGGCGCGGCGGGTGGCGCAGCTCGACCGCGAGGTGGTGGCGAAGCTGCGGGCCGGCGATCCGGCCGGCGTGCCGGAACTGCTGCGGGAAGGTGCGGAACTGCAGGACGCGATGTTCGCGCGGCTGCCGCGAAGCCGGCGGCTCGACCCCGAACTGCGGTTGAAGTTCAATTACCTGTACCTCAATCGCGACGCCCTCGAACCGGTGCTGCGGACGGTGGCGGACCAGTTCCGCCCGGTGCCGGGCGGTGGGGTGCAGATGCTGCGCACCGAGGTGCCGCAGCGGCTCTACACGCTGGTCATGCGGGCCAACCCCAGCCGGCAGGCCGGCGACGACCTGCCGGTCGAGTCCGTGAGCCTGCCCGAGGCGGGGGAGTTTTGTCGCCGGTTGTCCTGGCTGCTCGGCCGCACGGTCCGGCTGCCGACGGAGGCGGAGTACCGCGCGGCGCTTGGCCCGGCCCCGCAGGGAGAGTCGCTCTTGGCGGCGGCCTGGTCGCAGGAGCGCAGCGACGACCGGCCCCAACCGATCGGCTCAGCAGTGGCCAACGCGGCCGGTTTCCACGATCTGCTCGGCAACGTGGCCGAGTGGTTGGCGCCCGCCACGCCGGAGGCCGAGGCGACGCTGGTCGCCGGCGGCTCCTATGTGGAGCCGGCGGCGGATCTGGCGAAAACGCCGTTGGTGAGACGCCAGGGACTGGATCGTGCGCGCACGATCGGGTTCCGGGTGGTGGTCGAGTAGGCCGGTGGGCGTACCGGCTTGCCCGCGGTGTTGCCACCGTGTCACTGAGGTGTGGCGACGAGCCGGTAGAAGATGCGGGTGGCGGGGACCGGGAAGGTGAGCGAGCGCAGTTGCACGAGCGGCTCCCCGGAAATCGCGGCTACCGTGGCCGCGGCGGTGTCGACATCGGTCCACGAAACGAGGTCGTTCGAGGTCTGCAGGTGTAGCGCGACATCGGTGACATCGGTGCGACGGCGGTAGGAGAGGGTGACGGTGCCGGCCGCGGCCGACCCGATCTGGAGTGGTGCGCTGGTGCCGGTGGCGACGGGGGAGAGTCCGGTCGCGTACTCGAGCAGATTCGCGAGACCGTCGTTGTCGGGGTCGGCGGTGGCGAGGTTGCCGGGCGCCGGGATGGGGTAGCCGGCGATCCAGGCGGCGAAGGTGGGCGGGGGCGGGCCGGCGGAGGCGAGGTGGTAGGGCGCGAGGCCGGCGGTGCTGCCGGCCGTGGCGAGGAGGAGGACGGAGCGGAACGGCTGGATCGTGACCGTGGCGCCGACGGCGCCGCCGCCGAGTTGCTGCCACGTGATGCCGGCGGGGAGCGGGAAGTCCACAGCGGCCTCGGTGTCGTTGATGAAGAGGTAACCGTTGCCCTGGTACGCGGTCGGCGCCGGGTCGGCCCAGGCGGACTCCTCGGATTTCCACTGGGCGAGCGTGCGTGCGGTGTCGCCGTCGCGCCGGACCAGGTCGGCGCCGTCGCGGGTGAGGAGCTTCGTGCCGCTCATCGTGCCGTAGTCGAGGTCGCGGTCGGTGAAGGTGGCGAAGCCGAGCAGGTAGTCGTTCTGCGCGGCCCAGTCGGCGAGGTTCTGGATCTGGCCGGCGAAGGGCTGCCAGGGCTGGGCACCGATCGCGAGGAGGTTGCCGGCGAGGGTGTGGTTCTGCTGGGCATCGGCGGTGGTGGCGTACTCGTTCTCGTAGCCGCCGAGGGAGAGGGCGGCGAGGCGGTTGGAGACGAGGACGTTGCCGGAGACGGTGCAGTTGTAGTTGTTCGGCACCCAGATGCCGTCGCCGCCCGAGCCGTAGACGGTGTTGTTGGAGATGTCGGAGTGGTGGAACTTGCTCAGGAACTCGGGCCAGATGCCGTGGCCGAGCGGCGTCCACGGGTGCGACGACTCGAGGTCGCCGATGGTGTCGAGGATGATGTTCTCGGTGATCTGGCTGCGGCTGCAGTTGGTGTAGATGGCGGCGCCGTCGTTCATGGTGGCCATGCAGCGGCGGAAGACGTTGCGGCTGACAGTCTGTCCGTCGGAGCCGAGGATGATGCCGGCGTAGCCGGTTTCTGTGACGCGGTTGAGGCGGAACTGGAGGGCCTTGGCGTTACTCACGACGGCGCCGAGGCCGTGCCACGGGCCGTTGCCGGCGAGGCCGGGGACGGAGCCGTTACGCTCGAAGGTGCAGCGTTCGACGACGGAGCCGCCGGCGCCGGCGGGGTTCTCGTTCCAGGCGAGGCCGATGTCGAGGTTGTCGCGGATGGTGCAGCCGGTGATGAGCGTGCCGCTGCAGTTCCAGCTGGTGGCGATGCCGGTGACGCCGTTGTGCTGGACAACGCAGTTGCGCACGATGGCGGCGCGGTCGTTGATGCCGAGGCCGGTCTCGGTGAAGTGCTGGAAGGTGAGGCCGTCGAGCGTGGCGCCGGTGACCGCGCCGGCGGTCGGGCGATGGGCGGTCTCGACGAGCATGGTGGCGGGGTTGGCTCCGGCGGGCGGATACAGGTAGAGCTTGTTGGCGGAGGCGTCGTAGTACCACTCGCCGGGGGCGTCGAGGGCCTGGAGGGAGTTGTCGATGTAGTAGCCGCTGCCGATGCCGGTGAGGCCGCCGAGGGTGGTGGAGCCGCCGAGGGTGAGCGTGCCGGCGCCGTTGTCGGCGGTGATCGGGCGGGTCTCGTAGATCCAGGTCCACTTGCGCCAACGGACCTGCGCGCCAACCCAGTTGCCGGCGGCAGGACGGGGCAGGGCGGTGTCGACGATGGTGTTGTCGCCGGAGCCGCTGTCGGTGCGCAGCCAGCCGGTGTCGGGCGTGCGGGCGAGGGTCAGGCGGCGGCCGTCGACGAAGACCTGCTTGATGCCGGCGACGGCGGGGGTGGCGACGAGGACGTTGGCGTTCTGGGCCCACGGGGTCCAGTTGGTGACGACGGCGCTGCCGCTGATGACGGGCTGGGGCAGAGCGGTGGAGCCGTAGGCGCCGAAGGTGCGGGAGGAAGCGAAGGTGAGGCCGCCCTCGCGGAAGGTGCTGCCGCGGGCGAGTAGGACGGTGTCGTTCGCGGACGCGGCCTCGATGGCGCGGGCGACGGTGGCAAATGGCTGGGCCTGCGTGCCGGGGTAGGCGTCGGAGGCGCCCGTGTTAGCGACGTAGTAGGTCGCGGCGGAGGACGCGGCAGTGAGGACGAGGGCAGCGAGCCGGGCGAGGTGGCGGCCGAGCTGCGAAGCGGCCGAGGCGAACAGGCAGGAAGCGTAGCGCATGGAAGCAGGCCGGGCGTGGAAGGTGACGGCTGAGCGGTCCGAGGGTCCGGTTCTTAGGGCACGGAGTTCCCTCCGCGCGACGCCTTCCTGGGCAAAAAAGTGTCGAACTGGCTCCCGGGCCCGCGGCGCGGCTAGTGGCCGGCGGTGTCGGCGCTTGAGACGGAGCGTGCCGCGGCGAGCAACGACTGGAACTCGGGGGACTCGCGCAGGAGTTGCCCGCCGATGGCGATCAGGCGGTCGACCGTGGCGTCGGGCAGGTTGAAACGGGTGGGGATCTGGTTGCAGAACGCGCGCTCCTCCGGGGAGGCAAGCTGGTCGAAGCCGATCGCGATGAGGTGCACGCGCGGCTGGTCGGGGCCGGCGGCGGCCTGCCACGCGGCCAGGCTCTCGCGGAGACGGGCGAGGAGCACGTGGCTGGTGTGGTTGATCGCGTTGCGGCTGAGGGCGGAGGCGACGTTGCGCAGCCCAGGAGTATCCGGTTTATGGCTCCACTCCGTCTCGGGCTCGGTGGCGGCGTTGACGACGATGATGGCGATCCGGCGGGGCGCGGTGCCGGCGAGGCCGTCGCGCAGCAACGGATCCCAACCGCCGACGAGGTCGAGCGCGGTGAAGAGGCTGTTGAGCCCGAGGTTGTCGGCCAGGCCGCCGTCGAGCAGGTGGATGTAGGGGTGACGGGCGGCGTCGACGTAACGATTGGCCAACGACGCGAGGAGCTCCTCGCGGGGCGCGAGCGGCGCGGCGGGCGGCGGGGGCACGATCGTGGGGGACCGTTGGCCACCGTAGTTGCGGAGCGTGATCGGTGTCAGAACAACGGGTACGGCGGAGGAGGCGGCGATGGCGCGGGAGAGGGGCACCGAACCGAGGTCGGAGCCGAGGAGGTCGAAGGTCTCCTGCGTGAAGGGGAAGGGCGCGAAGGAGTCCATGTCCGTCGCGTTGATGATGAGGAACGGGCGGCGGACCGGGGTGCGGGCGAGATCGGCGAAGGTGGCGCCGTGGAAGAGGATGCGGTCGAAGTATTCCGCGGCGAGGTCGCTGCGGGCGAAGGTGTCGGAGGCGAGCCGGAGCGAGTTGCGCGGCGAGAGTGTGCGACTGAGAACCGCGTTCTGGATATCGCGCTTGAGAAACTGGTGCTCGAAATCGGCGAAGAGTCGGTCGCCATACAGACAGTAGTAGGCGGCGGGAAAACAGCCGCCGGAGACGGCGCTGATGGCGGAGACCTTGTCGAGCAGTCGGGCGCCATCGGGCAAGGTGGTGCGGGCGAGCTCCCGCATGACGCCGTAGGAGAGGGCGGCGGCGCGCGTGCCACCACCGGAGAGGAACAGCGTGACGACGAGCGGCTCGGCGGAGGCTTGAGCGCGGTGGTTGCGGAAGGAGTAGCCGGGGGCGGCGGAATCCGCGTTGCGCGGGGCGTTGAGCGGGGCGTGGGCGCAGCCGGCGAGCAGCAGCGCAACACCCAGTCCGATCATGATCCGACCGGTGGCGCTGCGCCGCGGCCGATCGGAGCTGGAGTGGGGCGGTTGCACGCAGGGAAGTGGTGCGGGATTGCGCCGCACTGGCAACTGCGGCGCGCGCCGCGCATTGACGCCGCGCGGCGCTCTTGCCACCGATAACGCCCCATGGCCGCCGCCGACGAACCCAAGATCATCTTCTCCATGCTCGGAGTCTCCAAGCGCCACGAGCGCAAGGAGGTCCTGCGCGACATCAGCCTGTCGTTCTACTACGGAGCGAAGATCGGCGTGCTCGGCCTCAACGGCTCCGGCAAGTCCTCGCTCATGCGCATCCTCTCGGGTCGCGACAAGGAGTTCGACGGCCACGTGGTGTTCGAGCCGGGCTACTCCGTCGGTCTGCTCGAGCAGGAGCCGCAGCTCACCGCCGGCGCGACCGTGCGCCAATGTGTCGAGGAGGGCGTGAAGCATCTCACCGATCTCGTCGCCGCCTACGACGCCACCTGGGACGAACTCGATGCTGCGGCCGACGATGCGGCCAAGGACGCCATCCTCCAGAAACAAGGCGACCTGCAGGAGAAGATCGACGCCGCCGGTGCGTGGGATGTGGCCTCGCATGTCGACATGGCGATGGACGCCCTGCGGTGCCCGCCCGGCGAGCAGGTGGTCGACAAACTTTCCGGCGGCGAACGCCGCCGCGTCGCGCTCACCCGCCTGCTCCTCCAGGAACCGGATATTCTCCTCCTCGACGAGCCGACCAACCACCTCGACGCCGAGAGCGTCGGCTGGCTCGAGCAACATCTCCAGCGCTACAAGGGCACGGTCATCGCCGTCACCCACGACCGCTACTTTCTCGACAACGTGGCCGGCTGGATCCTCGAGCTCGACCACGGCCATGGCATCCCGTGGCAGGGCAACTACTCCTCGTGGCTGGAGCAGAAGCAGCGCCGGCTCGCCGTCGAGCAGCGCACCGAGGACCGCCGCCAGAAGGCGATGGCGCGCGAGTTGGAGTGGATCCGGATGAGCGCCCGTGCGCGGCAGGCCAAGCCGCAGTCGCGCATCAACGCCTACGAGGCGATGCTCAAGCAGAACGCCGCCGAGCAGGAGCGGCAGTTCGAGCTCGTGATCCCGCCCGGCCCGCGGCTGGGCACGCTCGTCGTCGAGGCGAAGAAGGTCGCGAAGGCCTTCGGCGAGAACGTGCTCTTCGACGACCTCAGCTTCTCGCTGCCGCCCGGCGGCATCGTGGGGGTGATCGGGCCCAACGGCGCGGGCAAGACCACGCTCTGCCGGATGATGATGGGGATCGAGAAGGCGGACGCCGGCGAGCTGCGTATCGGAGAGACGGTGAAGGTCGCCTACGTCGACCAGTCACGCGACTCGCTGCCCGACGGCCAGACGATCTACGAGGCGATCAGCGACGGGCAGGAGATCCTCCAGCTTGGCGGCCGCGGCGTGAACGCGCGCGCCTACTGCGCGCAGTTCGGCTTCACCGGCGCGGACCAGCAGAAGAAGGTCGGCGTGCTCTCCGGCGGCGAACGCAACCGCGTGCACCTCGCCCGCCTCCTCAAGAGCGGCGCCAACCTCATCCTCCTCGACGAGCCGACCAACGATCTCGACGTGAACTCGATCCGCGCGCTGGAGGAGGGCCTGGAGAACTTTGCCGGCTGCGCGGTGATCGTCTCGCACGACCGCTGGTTCCTCGACCGGGTGGCGACGCACATCATGGCCTTCGAGGGCGAGAGCACGGTGCACTGGTGGCCGGGCAACTATTCCGGCTACCTCGAGGACTACCGCCGTCGCAAGGGTGCGGATGCAGACCGGCCGCACCGGATCAAGTATCGCAAGCTGATGCGGTGAGCGGGGCAGGGCGGTCGGCCGTCGCGGCGGGCGGCGGGCTGCTCTTGCCGGAAAATGCCCGATCGATGCATTGCGGGGCCGCACCGGCCGATTCGGTCTGGCGCTCGGCGTGGAGGGCTTCCTACGGTTCGGCTCCTCCGAAGTCGTCCCCCCGATAATCAGAGAACCACATGAGCACCACCATCCTTGGCAGCGCGCTGCCGAACATCCCCTGGGAAGAGAAGCCGAAGGGCTACGTCCACGCCCTCTGGCGTTCCAGCCAGAATCCCCTGATCGGCTGGAACCCGACCCCGAATACCGCGCGTATCTACAACAGCGCCCCGGTGCCCTTCGAGGGCGGGTTCGCCGGCGTCTTCCGCGCCGACGAGCGCCACGGGCGCGCCGCGTTGCACGCCGGCCGCTCCAAGGATGGACTCAAGTTCGACATCGACGACCGGAAGATCGAGTGGGTCGACGAGAACGGAAAACCGGCGACTCCGAGCTACGCCTACGACCCGCGGGTGGTGCTCATCGACGGCTGGTACTACATCACCTGGTGCGACGATTTTCCCGGCGCCTCGATCGGCCTGGGCCGGACGAAGGATTTCAAGACCTTCATCCGCATGGAGAACCCGCTGATGCCGTTCAACCGCAACGGCGTGCTCTTCCCGCGCAAGATCAACGGCGAGTACGTCCTGCTCAGCCGCCCCTCCGACAGCGCGCACACGCCCTTCGGCGACATCATCCTCAGCCACTCGAAGGACCTCACCTATTGGGGCAAGCACCGCATGGTCATGCGCAGCGGCGGCTCCGGCTGGTGGCAGGGCACCAAGATTGGCGCCGGCCCGATTCCGATCGAGACCAAGGAGGGCTGGCTGCTCTTCTACCACGGCGTCTCCGGCACCTGCAACGGCTTCGTCTATTCCATCGGCGCCGCGCTGCTCGACCTCGAGAACCCGGAGAAGGTTCTCTACCGCGGTCGCGATTACCTGCTCACGCCCGAGTTGCCGTATGAGACGACGGGCTTCGTGCCCAACGTCTGCTTCCCAGTCTCGGTTCTCACCGATGCCCCCACGGGCCGCATCGCTCTCTACTACGGCGCGGCCGACACCTACACCGCGCTCTGCTTCGGCCAGGTCGACGAGATCATCGCCTGGATGAAGGCGAACTCGGAAGTCTGAGCGCAGGCGCTCACCGGATTGTCTTCCGCCGGCCGTCCCTCGCGGGGCGGCCGGTTTCGTTTGTGGCGGGCCGGGCGAAAAAAAGGCCGGAGCGCGTGGCTCCGGCCTGGCGGTTGGCGCACAGGGAGATCAGTGGGTCGCGAAGATCAACGCCTGACGGAACAACTCCGGGGAGGGGATGCGCGGCCAGGGCTCGAGGCGTTGGCCGAAGGCGTCGACGCAGGGTCCGCGGGTGGGGAAGGTGGGATCGATCGCGCAGATGGCCTGCCAGACGGTGTTGATATGGCCGTAGGGCATGATCGTGAGATTGTATACATCGTCCCAGGTCTCGTCGCTGGGGTATTCGTAGTAGGCGAGAAGGCGGTTGCGCTGCTCCAGCGTGAGTTCGCCGAAGCAGGTCCGGGCCATGTCGAGTTCGATGTCGATGCTTTGCATGGAGGGTAAAGTGGTTGCCTGCTGTATCGGTGCGGCTGGCGGTCGGTTGAGAACGTCCGCGGAAAATGAGGGAAATCGCCCGGTTGACGTCATCCCGCTGCCGTCTCAGTCCCAAATGAAGAAGGCCGCCCCGCGGGGGGACGGCCTTCTGGTAAGAATCTCTCGGGGTAACTAATCTCGGTGGCTAACAGTCTGGAAGTTTGATCGAGCGGGTGTCTCCGGGAGCCGTAGATGTGGCCCTCATGGTGAGGTGGGTATTGGAGCCGCTGTTGGTTTCCTTTCCAGTGTTGGTTGCCGAGTTTGACTGCTGACCGGGAGGTCTCTTCCGCCCGTGATTATCGGCCGCTTCCCGGGAAAGTAAAACGCCGCGGCGCGAAAAAATCAGCGCGCTTCCTTCGGCGCGACGGCGCGGGTGGGGTGTTCCCCCGGGGGCAGGGCGAGCAGGTCGTAGTCGCGCACGCCGGTGACCCGCACCTCGGCGAAGGCGCCGACCGGCAGTGTCTTTGAAACGTAGACACGGCCGTCGATGTCGGGCGCGTCGCCCATGGCGCGGGCGACGCCGGGCGCCTCGACGAGGACGCGCAGCGACCGCCCCACCTGGGCGGCGCCGACCTCGCGGGCGATCGACTGTTGCAGGGCCATCGCGCCGTGCCAGCGCAGGTCCTTGATCTTTGATGACAACTGGTCGTCGCGCCGCGCGGCGCGCGTGCCCTCCTCCGGCGAGTAGCGGAACACGCCGAGGCGCTCGAAGCGCGTCTCGCGGATGAACTCGAGCAGCTCGGCGAAGTCGGCCTCGGTCTCGCCGGGGAAGCCGACGATGAAGGTGGTGCGCAGCGTGACGCCGGGGATCCCGGCGCGGAGCCGCGTGACGAGATCGCGGATATGGCGGGAGGAGGTTTCCCGCTGCATCTCCGTGAGCATGTGGTCGGAGATGTGCTGGAGCGGGATGTCGATATAGCGCGCGACCTTCGGGCACTCGGCGATGGTGCGGATGAGCTCGTCGCTCCAGTGGGCCGGGTGGGTGTAGAGCAGGCGGATCCAGAAATCGCCCTCGATCGCGTTGAGCTCGCGCAGGAGCGTGGCGAGCGAGTCGCCGCGGGCGGAGTCGACCTTGGCGCGGGGGCCGGCCTTCTCGGTCCAGCGGTCCATGCCGAAGTAGGTCGTGTCCTGGGAAATCAGGTTCAGCTCCTTCACGCCGTCGGCCACGAGCTGGCGGGCCTCGCGCACGATCGAGTCGACGGTGCGGCTGCGGTGGCGGCCGCGGATCTGCGGGATGATGCAGAAGGTGCAGGGGTGGTTGCAGCCCTCGGCGATCTTCACGTACGCGGTGTGCGCCGGCGTGAGCCGGAACCGCGGCGTGTCGAAATCGGGGATGAAGGTCGAGCGGCGGGTGACGTCGGTCAGCGGCGCCTCGCCCTTGGTGCGCTGATGGGCGCAGAGTTGTTCGATGAGCGGGGCGACCTTGGTGACTTGGTCGAGTCCGATGAAGGCGTCGACCTCGGGCATCTCGCCGGACAGCTCCTTGGCGAAGCGCTGGGCCATGCAGCCGGCGACGATGAGCTTCTGGTCGCGGCGGCGCTTGCGCAGGCCGCGCTGCTCATTGACCTCGAGGATCGCCTGGATGCTCTCCTCCTTGGCGTCGCCGATGAATGAGCACGTGTTGACGATGACGGCGTCGGCCTTGGCGGGCTCAGGGATGACCTGCATGCCGGCGGCCAGCAGGTGGCCGACCATGATCTCGGAGTCGACGAGGTTCTTGGCGCAGCCAAGCGAAATGAGACTGACGGTGATCATCGTCAGGAGAGAAAACGGTGGTGGGAGCTTCTGCCGGAGGGTGCCCGGCGTCGCGAAGGGTAGGGCGACGCATGGAACCGCGAACCGGCACAGAAACAAGAAACCGCGCCCGGGGGCGCGGTCACTTTACTTCTTCGCGGAACGCTTCTGCAGCTTGGCGGCTTCCTTCTTGCGTTTCAGGTAGGCCTTGCGGCGGGCGCGTTTGACGACGGGACGGAGTTGTTGGCTCATGGTGTTGGTGAAAAGAGGGCTGAGCTTCCGGCCGGCCGGAGGTGAGTCAAGACGGGATTCCGCGGCCCCGCCGGGGCGCGCCGGCGCCGGCCGGCGCCGGTCGGCTGACCGCGGGGAATGGATGCATATTCGGAGAGTGTGCTTGACCCCGGGGTTGTTAACGGGCCGTTTATCGAGGCGAGGATACCGCTATACGGTTTGATATTCCGGCCGGTTCGCCCACTTTCTCCCTACACCATGGCCCAAGACACACTGAAGAAGATCGCTGCATATAAATCACGGCTCGCGGACCTCGAACGCGAACTGTTTGTCCAGCTGGCGAAGTTGCCGGCTCAGTACGGCTTCGCTTCGGCGGAGGAGTTCATCGCGGCCTTCCGCAAGGCGGTCGCGGGCAAGCCGGGCCGCAAGCCCGCGCGGGCGCCGAAGGCGGCCGCAGCCAGGAAGACGAAGTCCGGCCGCAAGCCGCGCGTGAAGATCACCTCCGAGATCGTCGCCCAGGTGAAGTCGCTCGCCGAGGCGGGCAAGACCGGCACTGAGATCGCGCAGGCCACCGGCATCTCCCTGCCGAGCGTGCAGAACCTCAAGAAGAAGCTCGGCCTCGTCGGCAAGAAGAAGGCCTGAGCCCTCCGTGCCCACCGCTGGCCCCTGCCGTCGCGGCGGGGGCTTTTTTGTTGTTCCCACGCAGCGGATGCGGAAACTCCGCGCTCCCCGATGGATTGCCCCTACATCCAGGCGAATACGAACGGTCGGCTGCACGACGCCGGTGAGCCGGGCCTGCCCGCCAACGATCGCGGCTTCCTGCACGGGGACAGCGCCTATGAGGTCTGGCGCACGTACGACGGCGCGCTCTTCGCGTTCGACGAGCATTGGCTGCGGCTGGAGCGCTCCGCGCACGCGCTTGCGATCGAGCTGCCGCTCGGCCGGCGGGAGCTGGCCGAACAGTTGCAGCGGACCGTGGATGCGTTCGTGGCGCATACCGGGCATGTCGGCCCGGTGCAGGTGCGGGCGCAGTTCACGCGCGGCGGCGGTATCATTGGACTGGACCCGGCGCTGGCGGTGTCGCCGTCGTATGTGGTGTTGGTGCAGCGGCTCCAGTCGGTGCCGGTCGAGCGCCTGCGGGCCGGTTTTCGGCTCACGATCGGGCGGGCGTGGCGGCGCACGCCCTGCGACTCGGTCGACCCGGCGTGGCTGACGGGCAACTCGCTCAACGCCTTGCTGAGCCTGCGCGAGGCGCGGCAGCGCGGGGCCGACGAGGTGCTGATCCTCAACCACGGCGGCCGGATCACCGAGGCGGCGCTCGCCAACGTCTTCTTCGTGCGCAAGCACACCATCGTGACTCCGCCGCTGACCGATGGGCTGCGCGGCGGCATCACCCGCGGGCTGTTGCTCGACCGGATCGCCGCGCGGATCGGAGTGGTGGCGCTCGAGGAGTCGGTGGCACCGGAGGACCTCCGGTTCTTCGACGGCTGTTTTCTCTCCTCGACCACCAACGACCTCGTTCCGGTGTCGTCGATCGACGAACACCGCTTTGCTTTGGACGACCTCTCGCTGGTCTGGAAGCTGAAGGCGGCGTTCCAGAACTATGCCTCGGAGTCCGCCGCGGCCCGAGCGGAGCTGCGGGGCGCCGGCGACCGGCGCTGAGCCGGAGCGTCGGGCGGTCGTGAGCCCGTGCAGTCATGACAATTTCTGACAAACTCTGACACGGTGCTGACAACTTGGACGGCGATTCGGAGTAGGCTGACGGCACAACGTCATGAAAGCCGCTCCGCTATCCATCGTAACTCGTCTCCGTCGCCGCTTAACTCTGCTGGTCCTAGCCTCGCTCCATCTTTGCCTGTTCGGCATGGGGCTGCTCGCTGCGCCCGCAACCGAGCCGGCACTGTGTCGCGACTATGAGCAGGCGGTTGGCACCGCTCGCGGACTCGCCGCGGAGAGCTCCTGGGGGCAGGCGCGCGAGTGGTTTCGGGCGGCGTTGGCCCTCGCGCCGGACACCGAGGCGAAGCGTTGGTGCGAGTTGTGGCTGGCGGAGGCGGAGTGGCGGGCGGAGCCGGCATCGGACTGGTCGGCTAGGCCGACCTGGCAACAACGGCATGAGGACGAGTTCGCCCGGTTGCTCGAACCGTACGGGAAAGGGCTGGCTCGCGACGGATTTTGGCGCGCTGTGCTCGAAGCCCGAGCACGCATCCGCGGCGAGGACCGGTGGGCGTACAACGACACGGCGTGGCAGGACTGGCTCGCGGTGGCGGACTGGTTGGCCGAACAGCCGAGGGACGATGCCGGGCGTGGCGAGTACTTCGCGTTTCTTCGTGGTCAGGCTGAGCGCATCGAACAGGGCACGCAGTATGGCGACGCCGTGCGCGAGCGGTTGATCGGGCATTTCGGGCAGGCGCGCGAGGCGGCCGGCACTGCCGATGAGCGTGCCTGGGCGTGCTGGCAGTTGGCTCGCTTTGTCGGCGGCGATGCCAAGCACTCAATGGAGGAGCGGCGGCGGTGCTGGAGCGAAGCGTTGGCGGCGGCATGCGGCCAGACGATAGAGCTGACGGTGCGCGCGCAGGAGTTGCTGTGGCGAGTACGGCTGTGCGAAGGCGAGAAGCCCGCAACTGGAGCAGTGCCCGACTACGCCCGTTGGGAGGCGGAGATCGAGGAACTGCGCCGCCTGGGCGAACTCTCGCCACGCGCCGAGGACCACGAGTGCGCCAAGGCGATGCTGGCGCTTCGCGCGCACTGGGCCCAGCCGCGGTTCACGCTCCCCGTCCCGCGGGAACTCGAGGCCGGACGGGCGCTGCGATTGAGCTATGGAGCCTGCGGTATCAGGCAGATCGACATTGCCGTCTACCGACACTCGCGAGATCGAATTTTGGCTGAGGCGAGGCGGCTTTCGGGCCAGGAGGACGCGGATTGGGACGCGGTGCTCGAGAACGTGCGGGAGTTGGTCCTGCGGAAGACCGTGGAGCTGTCGACAGGCCCGGCGCTCGGGTGGCAGCGGGGCGAGATAGTAGCGGCGGAGACGCTCCCTGCCGGAATCTATACCGTGGAGACAGAAGGCCGCACCGCCACGGGCGTGATCCAGCGGCGCGAGACCCTGTTGGTCGGTGCACTGCGCGCAGCGGCGTCCAGTGTCGCGGAGGGGCGCCACGATCTCTTCGTTTTCGATGGCACGGCAGCTCGGCCGGTCGCCGATGCGGAAGTGCGCGGTGTTCTTCTGCCGGAGAAGGGCGTTGTCGCAGACCTGAAGGGGCGGACCGATGCCGATGGCCGGCTCCACCTGCCGCAGGCGCCTGAGAACGATCACTATCGGGCGTGGATGGCGGCCGTGTTTGTAGGAGGGCGCCCACTGCTCTGCCGTGTGGCCGATCGGGCGTCGGATGAATCGGAGCGGCTGGTCGCCGATCTATTTCTCGACCGGCCGATCTACCGGCCCGGCGAGACGGTGCGCTGGAAACTGATCCTGCGGGAGCGGCGCGATGGCCGTTTCGCGCTACCGCGGTTGACGCGCGCACTGGTGCTCGACGCCGGGAGCGAGGACACGGTGTTGGCGGAGAAACAGCCGCTGGCGCTCGACGCCTTCGGCACGGCAAGCGGCGAGTTGACGATCCCGGCGAGCGCGCGGCCGGGCTATTTCCGGATGAAGCTCGGGTGGGCCGACGACTCCGAGACAGATATTTCGCGGGGCAACTGGCTGGGTTTTCGCGTCGACAATTTTGTCGCATCGCAGGTCGTGGCTCGGGTCGAGCTGGCGAGCGGTGCGGACTCGCTCCAGCCCGGGCGCGAGTTGGTTTTCGAGGTCGGTGCGGACTACCTATCTGGCGGGCCGGTGGTCGGGGCGACGGTGGCCTGCACGCTCGCATGCTGGAATTCGACAGAAGCGGACTGGCAGCGGGCTGAGAGTGAGGAGGCGCCCTGGCGTGTGTGGGCCGACGAAATGCGGAAGAAGACGCTGACCGGCACGACGGGGGCGGAAGGAAATGTGCGACTGACAGTGCGACTGCCGGCCGATCTGCCGGACGGCGTCCGCTGCACACTCGAGGGCAAGGTGATGCCGACGGGGTTGCCGGAGGTGGAAGTTCGGAGCGGGTTGTGGATCGCGCGCGGCGGGATGTACGCGCTACCGGCTGGAACCGAGTATAGCGGCCTCCGCGTGGCCGAGGCGGGTGAACGCGTGGCGTTCCCCTTAGCGGTGAAGGACGGCTTTCAGCGCCCGGCGGCATTTGCCGGCACGGCGGTGCTGGTCGAGCGGCGCTGGTCCGAGCTCTGGCGTTCGCCCGACGGGCGGATCATCGACGAGACGCGCATCGGCGCGGAGCGCCGGTCGCTGGAGTTGGACTGGGGCGACTCGATGCCGGAGGGCTGGCGGCAGTTGCATGCCGGTTACCGCGAGACTGTGGTGGCCGAGTCGGCCGTGCGGGCGGACGCCGAGGGAAAGATTGTGCCTGAGTTTCGGATGCCGGGAAGCGGGTTGTTCACGGTGCGGTTGAAGAACTCCGGCGGTGCGGTGCCGGTGCTCGGTGCGGAGCAGCTCTACTCCTCGGTAGTGGTGCCCGATCCGAAGATGGCGGTGCCGGCGTTGCCGCCGAGCTTGGCTGTGTTTGCGTTGCGCGCGCGTGTGTCGCGCGATGGGCCGTTTGCGGCACTGGCGGTGTTGCCGGAGGGAGTCGGCGTGGGATGGCTCGCGTTGCAGGGCGAGGACGAGACGAAGTGTTTGCGGTTTGTGACACGGCAGCGCGCGGCGTGGGTGAGGACTGAGAGGCTACCGCAGCTGGGCAGCCGGCTTGGGCTGGAGATGGTATACCAGCGAGAGGATGAGGTGGAGCGTGAGCGGCTATGGTATGCTCTGCCCGATCCGAGCGCGCGGCTGGAGGTGGGGCTGGACCCCGCAGTGCCCGTGGCGCGGCCGGGCGAAACGACGACGGTTCGGCTCCATGCGAAACTGGTCGGGCGTCCGGGTGAGCCGGCGGCGGTGGCGGTGGCCGTGTGGGACGAGGCACTCACGCAGCTCGCCGGTTGGCGTGAGCCGGAGCCGCTGTTCCTGTCGCGGTTCTCGCCGGTGCACGAACCGCGGACCGAGATTGTGGGCGATGTTGATGGTTACCGGAACCCGTCTACCTCCGACCCTCGACTGGCGGTGAGCGCTCTGGCCGACTTGGCGAAAATGGGGGCGGCCTTGCGTGTCTTTCCCGATTCGTTGGGCGGTGCCGACGAGGAGATCGTGGTGCTGTCGCCGTTCGAGGTGTCGGCCGAGGCCGACACGGGCTATTGCGCGGCCACCACGTTGGCCGGAACGCGGCTCCGCACCGAGTTGCGCGAGGCGGCTCCGCCGATCGTGGCGACCGGCGCACGGGCGATACCCGAGATCGAGGTGCGGCGCCATTTTTCGGCTTCGGCGTTCTGGGCGCCGCAGGTCATCACCGATGCGAAGGGGGCGGCGACGGTGTCGTTCACGTACCCGGACAACCTCACGCAGTGGCGGATCGAGGCCTATGCGGTGGGCGCGGACGGCAATTCGTTCGGGACGGCGACGACGTTCACGCGGACGTCGCTGCCGTTCCAGGCGCGGCTCAATCTGCCGCGGCTCCTCGTGGCGGGCGACAGCGCGGAGGTCGGCGCGACGCTGGTCAATCGGACCGGCGCTGCACTGGAGGCGCAGGCGGAGCTGGAGGTCGGCGGCGCGGCGGGGGCGGCAACGGAGCGGTCGCAGCAAGCTGCGACCCTACGGGCGGAGGTGGTGTCAATCGCGGCGCAGGGCTCGGCGCGGGTGGTGTGGCCAGTGCGTACCGAGAAAACGGGCACGGCGGAGTTCACGCTGAAGGCGTGGACGGAGGCGGAGCGCGACGGCATGGAGCTGAAGTTACCGGTGCTGGAGGACGGCATCGTTCAGGAAACGGCGGCGAGCGGCCGGTTGGCGCGCGGCGAAGTTGCGCGCGTGCTGACGCTCGAACTTCCGGAACCGTTCGACCCGGCGCGGACGACGGTGCGCGTGCAACTGACCGGCAGTCACGCGGCGGCGCTGCTCGATGCGTTGCCGTACCTCGTCGACTATCCGTACGGGTGCGTGGAGCAGACGATGAGCCGGTTCCTGCCGGCGGTGGTTGCGCGGAAGACGCTGGGCGAACTCGGCTTCAACGCGGCGGCGGTCGAGTCGCGCATCCTTGGCAAGGAGACACCGGCGGATGCGGCGCGGCGCGCGAAGACCGCCGGGCTTGGTCGGCTCGATGAGGTGATCGCCAAGAGTCTGGCGCGGCTGGTCGAGGCGCAGCGTGGCGATGGCACCTTCGGCTGGTGGCCGGGGGCGCAGGTGCCCGATCTGTGGATGACGGCGTATGTCGCGTGGGGGCTGGAGCTGGCCCGCGCGTCGGGTGTGGCGTTGCCGGAGCAGATGGCGGAGCGCATCCATGCGTCGATCCGGCGGTTCCGGCCGCGTGGCAACGAATCGAGCGACTGTGCCGCGTGGGCGCTTGCGGCGCTGGCCGCGGCACCGCTCGACGAGAGCGCGGCGAAGTGGCTGCGGGAAGGTTTCGTGGGTTGCTTTGCGGAGCGCGAGAAGCTGTCGGCCATCGGACGTGCGTGTCTGGCGCTGGCCGCGGCGAAACTCGGCACGCCGGAAGAGCGCGCGGTGGTGCTGCGCAATCTGGAGTACGGCGCCATGCGGGCTGAGTCGACAGATCTTGGCGACACGGTGCACTGGGGCGCGACGAGCGGCTACTGGCGCGCCAGCGAAGGCGCGGTGGAGAACACGGCGCTGACGTTGCTTGCGTTGCTGGAGTTGGATCACCAACACGCGTTGGTCGAGCCGGCGATGAACTGGCTGGTGCTGAACCGGCGCAGCGGCCGTTGGGCGAGCACGCGCGACACGGCGTTTGCGGTGCTCGCGTTGGCGAAGTTCGTGCAGGTGCGTGGCGAGGCCCAGGAGGAGACCGCGGTCGCGGTGCTGGTGGATGGCGCGGAGGTCGGCCGGGTGACGCTGAACCGCCAGACTTTGCTGGCCGGGGCGGCGGAGATGGTGCTGCCG
Organism: Verrucomicrobiota bacterium; assembly: GCA_023457035.1. Classification (GTDB taxonomy): domain Bacteria; phylum Verrucomicrobiota; class Verrucomicrobiia; order Opitutales; family Opitutaceae; genus CAJCBL01. The sequence goes on along the minus strand of JAEWNN010000027.1, from coordinate 40,810 downwards.
GCGGCGGCACTGCACGGAGGGAACAACACGATCGAACTGCGGCGCGTGTCCGGCGACGGGACGGCGTATGCAGTGGCGTTGGCCGAATCGTGGGCGGCGGGCGCGACGGTGAAGCCGGCCGGCCACATGGCGCAGGTCGCGCGTGGGTTCGTCCGGCAGAAGGCGACACCGACGCTGGTCGGAACGCTGCGGATCGACCCGGAACCGCTGGTCTCGGGCGGTGCGGCGGTGGCCGGCGAGGAGGTGCAGGCGGTCGTGACAGTGACGGTGCCGAACGAGTTGGAGTATGTGATGGTCGAGGTGCCGAAGCCGGCGGGCTGCGAGCCGCTCAACGCGCTCAGCGGCTGGGATGCGCGGATACGGCGAGTGGCGGACGGTGAACTGAAGACAGATGGTAGAGGACGGACGATGGCAGCCGGCGCGAGTCAGATGGAGGACTCGGCGCGCGCGATCTACCGCGAGGAGCGAGACGAGAAGAGCGTGTTCTTCCTCGATCGGCTGGAGGCGGGCACCTGGGAGATCCGCTTCGGGATGCGCGCGGTCACGCCGGGGAATTTCCGGGCGTTGCCGGTGAAGATCGAGGCGATGTATGTACCGGAGATCCGGGCCAACAGCGATGCCCGGCGCATGCGGATCGAGGCGCGGGACTAGCGCGACGGTCGAGTTGAGCATGTCAACCATTGGTTGACATGCTCGACTTCCCTGCCCGGTGACGGGCTGGCGGGGCGGAGGAGAGGGGGCGCGTGCGGGGGCACGCGGCGGCGCGGATGGAGCTGCGGGTGGGCGCCGGCGACCGGCGGCTGGGGCACGCTCAATAGCGAGCCAGCGACGGATCGAGGTCCGCCGCCCAAGCATCGATGCCACCGCGCACGTTGATCGCGCGGTCGAAACCATGGGCGCGGAGATACTGGGTCACGCGGGCGCTGCGCCCACCGTGATGGCAAAGCACGAGAAGCTTTCGGTCGCGCGGTAGCGAAGCGAGAGCCCCGGGAATCTCGCGCATCGGCAGCAACCGGCTGCCGGTGATCCGGCAGATGGCGTGTTCATCGGGCTCGCGGACGTCGAGAAGCGTCGCCTCGTTGGCATCGAGGAGTGCGCGGGCGGTGGCGACATCGACTTCTATCGGTGGGAGCGAGTCGGGCATGGTGGAGACGAGTAGATCGTGGTCCCGACTGGAGCCGAGGCGCGTGGTGTTGGCAATGGCGCGCGTGGGCGCTCACTTCGCCGTTGACCGGGGCAGGGGAGCCGGGAGCCTCGGCGCATGGCGAATCGTTATGTTGTCATCATGGCGGGCGGGCGCGGGGAACGCTTCTGGCCGCAGAGCCGGTTGGCGATGCCCAAGCACCTGTTGCCGATCGTCGGCGAGCAGGCGCTGCTGGTGCAGACGATCGAGCGGGTGCTGCCGATGGTGCCGGCCGAGCGGGTGCTCATCATCACCAACCGGCAGCAGGCGCCGGCGATCCGGGCGCTGTGCCCGGCGCTGCCGGCGGAGAACATCATCGCCGAGCCGGTGGGCCGCGACACCGCGGCGGCCGTGGGCTTGGCGTTGGTGCTGGTGCGGCGGCGGGACCCGGAGGCGACGTTCTGCATGCTGCCGGCCGACCATGTGATCCACGATGCGGTGCTGTTCCGGGCGGATCTGGAGCGGGCCTTCGCCGCGGCGGAGCGCGAGCCGCTGCTGGTCACGCTCGGTATCAAGCCGACGGAGCCGGCGACGGGCTTCGGCTACATCCACCGAGGCGCGGCGCGCGCCGGGGCGGAGTCGGTCTTCAACGTGATCCGCTTCGTGGAGAAGCCGACCCGCGAGGTGGCGCAGGGCTACCTCGCCACACGCGAGTATTTCTGGAACGCCGGGATGTTCTTCTGGCGCGTGCCGGTGGTCGCGGCGGCGTTCGCGCAGCACGTGCCCGAACTCTGGGCGGACCTTGGCAAGCTCGACGCAGCTCTCGCCGCCGGCCAACCGCTCGACGCGGCGCTCGAGGCGATCTATCCGACGCTGAAGAAGATCTCGGTCGACTACGCGCTGATCGAGAAGGCGACGAATGTGGCGGTGCTCCCGGCCCACTTCGACTGGGACGATGTGGGCGCCTGGCCGGCGGTGACGCGGCATTATCCGGCGGATGCGGACGGCAACGTCGCGCGCGGGCTGGCGGTGGTCGAACAGGCGGCCGGCAACCTCGTCGTCTCCACCGCCGATCATCTGGTCGCGGTGCTCGGGGTGAAGGACCTGATCGTGGTCCACACTCCCGATGCCACGCTCGTCTGCCCGAAGGACAAGGCGCAGGAGATCAAGGCGCTGCTGAAGCGCTGCGAATCCGCGGCGGAGTTGAAGCGTTTCCTCTAGGCGCGTCGCGGCGGTCTTCTTTCATTATGCGGTTCCTCGGCATCGATCCGGGCGAGAAACGAATCGGACTGGCGGTGGGTGACGACCTCGGCATCGCTTCGCCGCTGCCGGCGCTCACGCAGACGAAGCCCGAGGAGCGCTGGGCGGCGCTGGCCGCGCTGGTGAAGGCGCAGCGTATCACGGAGATGGTGGTCGGCTGCCCGTTCAACATGGACGGGACGACGGGGCCGGCGGCGAAGAAGTCGGAGGCCTTCGCCGCCGAGTTGCGCGCACGCTTCGGGCTGCCGGTGCACCTGGTCGACGAACGGCTCACCTCGCACCTTGCCGAGCAATCGATCCCGAAGAAGAAGCTGCGGCAGGTGCGCAGCTCGGGCGTGGTCGATTCGCGCGCGGCGGCGATCCTGCTCGGCGACTACCTGCAGCAGCGTTTCCCTCCACCGCTCGCGGAGATGCCGGAGGCGGAAACGTGAGCTCTCGGACGGCGGACGACAGAAGCCACGAACCCGGCCGGGCCGGGGGATGACGGGAAGAAACTCCCCGGCATCTGTCTTCCGAGGCGGGCATAGACCACGGATTGCACGGATTATCACGGATAGGCTTCCGGTCATCCGTGCCCATCTGCGAAATCCGTGGACCCTTCCTCGGAGTCGAGTTCTTGGAGCGGGAGCGAAGCACCGGGCGGGTGCTTGCGGGTAGGTCTAGACCGCCGGGCGGGCCGGACTTGCGGACGTTTCGGCGAAACGTCCCTGCCTCGGGCGCGGGGCGCTGAGCGGCGGGGCGCGAGGCTTTTGCGAGCGAGTTTCCTTCGTGATCTTCGTTCTCTTCTGTGGAAGAAGTGGCGGCGTGATGACGACAGACACTGCCGCGCCTGCCGAGACCGCCACCGAGATGCGCTGGCGGGGGGTGTGCGCCTACGTGGGCACGGAGCTGCACGGCTGGCAGTCGCAACTGACCCAGCGGGCGGTGCAGGACTACCTCGAGAAGCGGTTGGCGGAGATCTTCGGCCGGCCGATCCGCATCCACGGCAGCGGGCGCACCGACTCCGGCGTGCACGCCCGCGGGCAGGTGTTCCACTTCGACGCCGACTGGAGACACGGGCCGGAGAAACTGCTGCGCGCGATCTCGACCGGGATCCCCTCGGCGATCCAGGTGACCGCGCTGCGGCGGGCGCGGCCGGACTTCCATGCGCGGTTTTCGGCGACGGGGAAACGCTACGTCTACTTCATCCACCGCGGGCGGGCGGACCCGTTCGAGGCGCCGTTCTGCTGGTCGCTCGGCGGGCGGCCGCTCGATGTCGCGGCGATGCGCGCCACGGCGCAGCTGCTGGTGGGGCGACACGATTTCCTGGCGTTCAGCGCCTTCAGCGGTGAGGAGCGCAAGACCACGGTACGCACGCTGCGGCGGCTCGACGTGCTCGGCCGCGGGCAGAAGCTGCGAATCGTGGCCGAGGCCGACGGCTTCCTCTACAAGATGGTGCGCACGCTCGTCGGCGCGTTGGTCGGGGTGGGGCTGGGCAAGCTCAAGCCGGCGCAGGTCGTGGCGTTGCTCGACGGGCAGCCGCGGGCGCATCTCATCGAGACCGCGCCCGCCAAGGGGCTGTTTCTCTGGCGCGTGGAGTACGGGAAACGGACGCCGCGGAGCGGCGAGTAACTGGGTGACGGAGTCGATGCGCTCACGCGCATCGCTACGGGGCCGAGGGATGCTCAGCTGAACCGATACGAGTCAGTTGAACACAGCGACTGATCGACTCCGCGTCCTCCGCGGCTCTGCGTGAGGCTGGATCGGGTCTGGTTTCTGAAGGGGGCTCACGCGGAGGCGCGGAGAGCGCGGACTCGATGCGCTCACGCGCATCGCTACGGAGATGGGCGTGGCGAAGTTCGGGAGAACGTCGTTCCGGCCGGGCACGGGCGGCGGAGGCGCGAGGTTTGCGCCTACTTGCTCCAGTCGAGCATGCGCTGGATCGGGGCGCGGGCGCGCTCGATCGTCTCGGCGGAGAGGTGGATCTGCGGCGAGAGGGTCTTCAACGCGTCGCGCAGCTTCTCGACGGTATTCAGCTTCATGAATTTGCAGTCGTTGCAGGCGCAGGTGTCGGTCGGGCCGGCGATGAAGGTCTTAGTCGGCACCTCGCGGCGGAGGCGGTGGAGCATGCCCGACTCGGTGACGACGATGATGCGCTCGGCGGGGTTCTCGCGGGCGAACTTCACCATGAGCTCGGTGCTGCACACCTCGTCGGCGTAGGCGCGGACGGCCTCGACGCACTCGGGGTGGGCGACGATCGGCGCATCCGGGAACTGGTTCTTGAGCTTCTCGAGGGCCTCGACGGTGAAGAGCACGTGGGCGTAGCAGCAGCCGTCCCAGAGGCGCATCTGGCGGCCGGTTTTCTGGGAGACCCAGGCGCCGAGGTTCTTGTCGGGGACGAAGAGGATCTCGCGGTCGGCGGGCACGCGCTGGACGATCTTCACGGCGTTGCCGCTGGTGCAGATGACGTCGCTGAGCTCCTTCACACCGGCCGAGCAGTTGATGTAGGCGACGACGTAGAGGCCGGGGTTGGCCTGCTTGTACGCGGCGAGCTGCTCGGCGGGGCAGGAGTCCGAGAGCGAGCAGCCGGCCTCGAGGTCGGGGAGGATGACGGGCTTGGACGGGTTGAGGATCTTGGCCGTCTCGGCCATGAAGTGGACGCCGCAGAAGACGATGACGTCGGCCTTCGACTGCGCGGCCTGGTAGGAGAGCCCGAGGGAGTCGCCCACGTAGTCGGCCACGCGCTGGATCTCCTCGACCTGATAATTGTGGGCGAGGATGACGGCGTTGCGCTCGCGCTTGAGGGCGAGGATCTCCTCCTGGATGGCGGAGAGCGGCGGCAGCGGGCCGGTCAGCGGCTTGAAGACGACGGGTTCGTAGTTGAGGGCGGGCATGGGAGGAAAATGACTATGGACGAGTTGTAGCTTCGGCTGCCGGCTGGTTCGGCGCACGAGGCCGCAGAGCGATTGAGACTATTGGTTCCATCATTATGGGCGGCTTAGTCCGATCAACCTCGGGGTAGATCTTGATCCAAGTGTTTACGTATGAACCGGCGGCGAAACATATCTGGATCCAATAGACCTTAACATCGGGAAGCCCATATCGTTTTAGGAATGCTTCGCGGCCATCCTCCTCAAGGTAGATCTGGTAGAAGAAGCGGTACTCGCGATCACCGTCGATGGACTGCAGTTTGCACTTCCCGAGTTTCTCCAGAACGAAGCCGATGGTGACATCGTCTCGAGTCAATGCCTCCAGCGTGGCAACGGAGACCGTGGGGAATTTCGCGAAGCTGACGGCACATAGAATTAGCCCTGTGAGCACCGAGAGAGTCTTTCGGACTGAGATGCTCATCGTGTTGCGCGATACTGGCTCTACATGCAATCGATTCGGGATGCTCACCCCGCCCGGTGCTTGCACGTGCCCGTTTTCTGGAACTCGGGGCAGCGGGCGTGGACTTGGAGGCGTTGGCTGACGGGTTCGAGGCCGAGCTTCGAGGCGACGGAGGCGCCGTACCACTCCATGAAGGGCGCGCTGATCTCGAAGATCTTGTCGCAGTCGAGGCAGAGGACCTGCGCGTGCTGGGTGGGGGCCTTGTCGCGGTTGGCGACGTAGAACTTGTTGCCGGTGCCGACGTCGACCTCGCGGAGGATCGCGCACTCGGTGAGGATGGGCAGCGAGCGGTAGACCGTGGCGCGGGAGACGGAGTCGTCGATGGCGCGCGCGGCGGCGAGCAGTTGCTCGGCGGTGAAGTGTTCGGGCTGGGCCGCGGCGGCGTCGAGGATGGCGACGCGCTGGTTGGTCAGGCGCAGCCCTCGGGCGGCGAGGAAGGAACGGAATTTGTCGCGGTTGGCCTCGGAGACGGTCACGGCGGGGACTCTTCGGACGGGGGCAAACGCTGTCAAATGCGGGGTTGGCGCCGGGCTGGGCCCTCGGGCCGTGCGGCGAGGTGGTGCTCAGTTCCCCGGGTGGCGCGCGAGGGCGAGGTCGATCTTTTCGAGCAATGCCTGGCTGGTGAAGGGCTTCTGGACAAAGCCAATCTGGCCGCGTTGGGCGTGGCGGGCGCTTTCGACGTGCTCGTCGAAGCCGCTCATGAGCAGGACCCGGGCGTGGGGATTGATGGCGAGCATCCGCTCCATCGCCTCGGTTCCGCTCAGGCGCGGCATGGTCAGGTCGAGCAGGACGGCGTCGATGGTGTGGTGGTGTTCCCGGTACTCTTCGACGGCGGCGAGGCCGTCCGCGGCGAAGCGGAGCGCGACGCCCTCGCGGGTGAGCATCGCGTCGACGGTTTTGCGCACGCTCTCCTCGTCGTCCACCACGAGGATGGTCCGGCCGCGGCGGTGCGCGGCGGCGGCGTTGGGAGTGGGAGCTGCCGCGCTCGGGGCGGATGGTTGCTGGGCGGCGGCCGCGGGCAGGAGAATCGTGAAGACCGTGCCGTGGCCGGGCTGGCTCTCGACCTTGATGGCGCCGCGGTGGCCGCGCACGATGCCGAGCACCGCCGCCAGACCGAGGCCGCGGCCCGTGAACTTGGTGGTGAAGAAAGGATCGAAGATCCGGGCGATGATGTCGGGCGCCATGCCGCAGCCGTTGTCCGAGACCTCGAGCACGAGGTAGTCGCCCGCGGGGAGCTGGGGCGAGAGGTGCATGGTCTCGAAGCGGGCGCGGTCGGCGTGTTCGCGGTGCGCGGCCAAGCGGATGACTCCGGCGCGCTCGCCGATGGCATCGGCGGCGTTGAGCACGAGGTTCATCACGACCTGCTGCAACTGGGCGCGATCGCCCTCGATGCACGGGAGCGGCGCGGCGAGGTCGATCTGGACCGCAATGGTGGGCCGGATGGTGATGCGGACGAGGTCGACGGCGGTCTTGAGGAGATCGCCGAGCTCGAACGTGCTCACCTGGAAGCGACCCTGGCCGGAATAGGCCAGCATCTGCCGGCAAAGCTCGGCGGCGCGTAACGATGATTCCTGGATCAGCCGCAGGCTCTCCTGCACGGACGAATCGCCCGGTACCTCGTCGGCCGCGATCGACGCGTGCCCGAGGATGGCGGTGAGCATGTTGTTGAAATCATGGGCGATGCCGCCCGCCAGCAGACCGAGGCTCTCCAGCTTCTGCGTCTGCTGGAGCTTGGTCTGCAGCTTGAGTTGCTCGGTCACGTCCTGAAGCAACACAAGGACGGCGGCGCGGCCGAGCCACTCGATGCGCTGGACGAAGGCGATCACGTCGATGAGGCGCCCGTCCTTGGCGCGGTGGCGGGCGCGATGCTCCAGCTTCCCGCTGGTGGAGTTGTCGCGCAGCAACTCGACGACGCGGTCGAAGCGCGCCAGATCCTCGGCCGGGCGGATCTCGCGGCTGCGCAGACGGAGAAACTCCTCACGCGGGTGGCCGTAGAGCGCGAGGGCGGCCTCGTTGGCCTCCAGAAACTGGAGGCTCTCGAGATCGAAGATCGTCATCGGCTGGGGATTGGTCGCGAAGAGCATGCGGAAGCGCTGCTCGCTCTCGCGCAAGGCGTTCTCGACGACGACCCGAGCGGAGATGTCGCGCGAGATCGCGATGATGCCGCCCAGAAGTGGGTTGGTGGTTTCGTTGCGTCCTGTGGCCTCCATCCAGCTGTAGGAGCCGTCGGCGTTGCGGTAGCGGTAGCGCACCCGATCTTCCTCATTGGGGGAGTGGAGGAGCCGGACAAACGTCGCCTCGAAGTCGGCGCGGTCCTCGGGATGGATCAACTCGAAGGTAGAACGGCCCAGAAGATCCTCGGGGCGATAGCCGTGGGTCTTCCACGCGGCGGCCGAGTTGAAGACGAGCCGACCCTCGCGATCGAGAATGCTCAGGATGTCGGGCGAGAAGTCGGCGAACGCCTGGAAACGCGCCTCGTCGCTGGGGTTGGGGGCGGATAGCTCGGTGGGGCGAGACACGACAGAAATGGACGCAGGCCGCGGGACGGAGTCGAGGCGAAACCGGCCGCAGCGAGGTGCGAGCGGTGGGCGCGGAGCGCACGGAAAACAGTCTCGCACCGGCCGGGCGCATGGGGGTTATTCGGGACCGCCACACGATGATCGTCGCCGTCCATCCGCTCGCGGGGTTCGACAAGGTGCTGCACTACCGCGCACCGGAGAAACTCTGCGCGGGCATCGCGGTGGGTTCGCTGGTGCGCGTGCCGGTGGTCAACCGCTTCACGCTGGCGGTCGTCTCGCAGCTCGATCCCACGCCGGACTGCCCGGTGGAGAAGCTCAAGAACGTGGCGGAGCTGGTGTACCCGTTTCCCGCGCTCACGCCGGAGTTGCTCTCGCTGGCGCGCTGGATCGCCGCCTACTACGCCGCGCCGCTCGACACGGTGATCGAGGCGATGATCCCGGTGTCGGTGCGCAAGGGCCTCGCGCTGAAGATCGAGAAACGGCTCGCGGTGGCGCGGGAACTTTCCGTCGAGGAACTGGAAACGCTGAACCGCCGCGCGCCGCAGCAGGCGAAGCTCTACGCCTTCCTCAAACTCCAGCTCCACCCCGTGGCGAAGTCGCTCGTGCTGGAGCGGCTCAAGGTTGGCCCGTCGAGTGCGGCGGCGCTGGTGCAGCACGGCGTGCTGCGCGAGATCGACCACCGCATCGAGCGCGTGGGCTACGGCGACGACCTCGGCGGCGTGGAGCCGGTGGCGGTGATCCCGCCCGAGCTCAACCTCGCGCAGAAGGCCGCCGTCGACTCGATCCGCGCCAGCGGCGCGAAGGGCGGCTTCGCGGTGCACCTGCTCCAGGGCGTGACCGGCTCGGGCAAGACCGAGGTCTATCTCCATGCGATCGCCGACATGCTCCAGGGCGGCGGCGGCGCGGTGTACTTGGTTCCCGAAGTCGCGCTCACGCCGCAGACGGTGGCGCGGTTGCGCGGCCGGCTGGAACAGCAGCTCGGGCAGCGCGTGGTCGTGTGGCACAGTTCGCTCAGCGAGGGTGAGCGGCTCGACGGCTGGCTGGCGCTCGCCTCGGGCGAGGCGCGGATCGTGGTGGGCGCGCGCTCGGCGGTGTTCGCCCCGGTGCGCGACCTGCGGTTGGTGATCGTCGACGAGGAGCACGAGCCCGCCTACAAACAGGACGAGACGCCGCGCTACCACGGGCGCGACGTGGCCGTGTACCGCGCGAAGCTCGCCGGCGCGGTGTGCGTGCTCGGCTCGGCCACGCCGTCGGTCGAGTCGGTCAACAACGTGCGCCGCGGCCGCTACCGGCACGACGTGCTGCCGACGCGCATCGACGACCGGAAGATGCCGCTCGTGCACATCGTGGACATGCGACACGAGATCGTGGCCAAGCGCGCGACCTCCGTGCTCTCGCGCCTGCTCATCGACAAGCTGCACGACCGCTTCGAGAAGCGGGAGCAGTCGATCCTCTTCATCAACCGCCGCGGCTACTCCAGCAGCCTGTTGTGCCAGGAGTGCGGCTACGTGGCGGAGTGCCCGCATTGCAGCGTGTCGCTCACGTACCACCGGGCCGACGAGACGCTGAAGTGCCACCTGTGCGGCGAGGTGAAGCCGGCGCCGCTGGTCTGCCCGCAGTGCCGCTCGCCGAAGATCCGCATGCGCGGGCTGGGCACGCAGAAGGTCGAAGAGCACGTGGCCCGCATTCTGCCGCGGGCGAAGGTGGTGCGCATCGACACCGACACGATGGGGAAGAAGAACCGTTTCCGGGAGATCCTCGGCGAGTTCCGCACCGGCAAGATCGATATCCTAGTGGGCACGCAGATGATCGCCAAGGGGCTCGACTTCCCGAACGTGACCCTCGTCGGGCTGGTCGACGCCGACATCTCGATGCACGTGCCGGATTTTCGGGCCAACGAGCGCACGTTCCAGCTGCTCGTGCAGGTGGCGGGCCGTGCCGGCCGCGGCGACCGCGCGGGCGAGGTGGTGGTGCAGACGTTCACGCCGCAGGCGGATGCGATCCAGTTCGCCAAGCAGAGCGACTTCGACGGGTTCATCGAGGGCGAGATCAAGACGCGCGAGCAGTTCCGGTATCCGCCGTTCCGGCATCTGGTGCACCATGTCTTCCGCGGCGACAACGCCGAGAAGGTGCTCTGGGTGGCCGAGCAGTGGAAGAAACGCGTGGAGCCGCTGCTGGCCGGCGCGGCGGAGCTGCGCGGCCCGTCGCCGTCGCCCATCGAACGGGTGCAAAACGAATACCGTTTCCAGCTCTGGTACTTCACCGGTGCGGTGGTGAAGACCGTGGGCGTGCTCGCCAAGGAGCAGCGCGATTTCCCCTGGCCGGAGGGCGTGAGCCAGACGCTCGACGTCGACCCGATGAGCCTGAGCTGAGAAGGTGGCAGCGACGGGGACAGAAAATCTGGAACTCAGGAAATCAGGAACGGAGCGATCCAGACGAAGATTGACCACGGATCACACGGATTGGCACGGATGGTCTCTGGATGATCCGAGTTCATCCGTGAAATCTGTGGTTTCGGGTCATTTCTCTTTGGTGTGAAACGGTCCGGATGCCTGCCGGAACGCTTGACGGATCGCGCAGACCGCATAGTTCTACAGGCGTGAAACAATCAAACCTGGCGCGATACTTCAAGGCGCTGTCCTGCGAGCAGCGGCTCAAGGTCTTCGAGATCATCCGGGCCGGGCAGGCCGCGGACGGGGAGTGCGCCGGGCTGATGCGGGCGTTCTCCTGCGCCTGCGAGGAACTCGACGTTTCCCGCTCCACGGTTTCGCACCATATCAAGGAACTGGAGCAGGCCGGGCTGATCGAGTGCACCAAACACGGCCAGAGTGTCTGCTGCCGGGTGAACGAGAAGGCCGTGGCGCTGTTGAAAGGGTTTCTCGAATGACCCTTTTTTGCCCTCAAGGTCCGACGGTTGTCGAACAATCAGACCGCGAAACGCTGGCCTCGGCGCTGGCCACGCTGCGGACCGAACCGTTGCGGATCGGGCTGGAACGGGAGGCGTGGCGGATCGACGCGCGTGGCTGTCCCTCGGGGCGGCTCCATCCCTTCGCCGCGGAGCGCGACGGGTTTGCGGAGGGGCGGATCACGGTCGATTTCGCCGAGAACCAGGCCGAGCTCATCACGGTACCGATGGCCGGCTCGGCCGGGGCGCTCGCGCAACTGCGCCGGCTCCACGCGCGGCTGTACCGCGCGGTGCCGGGGGAACTGCTTTGGCCGCTGAGCACGCCGGGCTGCTGGAACGGCCGCGTGCAGCCCGCAACCTTCGGTGGCGCGGTGGATCAAGAGCCGGCGCGGCAGTACCGCGACTACTTGGCGGACAAATACGGCGCGGCGCGGCAGGCGATCAGCGGCGTGCATTTCAACGTATCGTTTCCCGAGGCGTTCTGGTCGGCGCGGGAGAGCGGCGACGGCGAACCGGCGGACCGCTCGGCGGTGTATTTCGCGATCATGCGGAATCTGCTGCGGTACCGTTTTGTCCTGACCTATCTGCTCGGGGCGAGTCCGTTGGTCGACGCCCGCTGGGGGGACGAGCTGGCGGAGCGCCTCGATGCGCCGGGCCGCTCGTTGTTCGCGGCGTGCGGACGACACTCGTCGAGCCTGCGCTCCGGTCCGCTCGGCTACCAGTTGTCCGATCGCGTGGCGGCGGATCTGGCGGGCGTCTGGGCCGGGCTGCCGGCGTATGCCGGCGGCATCCGCGGGGCCATCACGAGCGGCGCCCTGGCGGGCGAGCGCGAGTTCTATGCGCCGGTGCGCCCGAAGACGAGCGAGGGTGGTGGGCTCGGCGCGTTGCAGCGCCGCGGCGTGGAGTACCTCGAGATCCGCGTGCTCGACCTGGATCCGTTCGCGGACACGGGGGTGGCGCTCACGACGTTGCATTTCCTCGAAGCCTTCGTGGCGGCGGCGACGCTGCTGCCGGACCGGCCGCTGACGGCGGAGGCGTTGGCGGCGGAGATGCGGTTCAACACCTGGGCGACGATGTGTTCGTGCCCGGAGCCCGAGCGGGTGCGTGCCGGTTTGGCGGTGCAGGCGGAGCCGTTGTGGACTGTGTTGCACGAAGCGGCCGAGCTGTTGGGGCCGGAGCACGTCGCGGCGGTGGCGGAGTTCGCCGAGATCTTCGCCGGACGGAGGCCACGGTTGGTCGAGCGGTTCTTCGCCGGTGCCGCGGAGGCTCGGCTTTCGCTTCGGGAGTTCGGACTGCGCTTGGCGAAACAACACCGGGAGGACCTCGACCATGATTGAACTCGATTCCCGCTCCGACGGCATGGAGCTGTCGACCCGGCTGCTCATCGCGGAGGCGTTGCGCCGCGGTGCGACCGTCGAGGTGCTCGACCGGTCGGACAACTTCGTCCGGCTGGCGCGGGGCGCCAACGTGCAGCTCGTCAAGCAGGCGACGCGCACCTCCGCCGACTCCTACATCGCGGCGCTGGCGATGGAGAACAAGCAGGTGACCAAGGCCGAGCTGGAGCGCGCCGGGCTGCGCGTGCCGGCGGGGCGGCTCCACGACTCGGTGACGGCGGCGCTGGCGGACTGGCCGCGGGTGCGGGGACGGGCGACCGTCGTGAAACCGCGCAGCACGAACTTTGGCGAAGGTGTGGCGATTCTCGGCGCGTCGGCGGGCGAGGCGGAGTTCGCCGCCGCGGTGCGGGCGGCGTTCGCTCTCGATGCGGCGGTGCTGGTCGAGGACTTCGTGGGCGGGCGCGAGTTCCGGTTCCTCGTGATCGGCGGGCGCACGCGCGCGGTGCTGCACCGCGTGCCGGCGAACGTGGTGGGGGACGGGCGGCGTACGATCCGGGATCTGGTGACGGAGAAGAACCGGCACCCGTTCCGCGGCGAGGGATATGTGAAACCGCTCGAGCGCATCGTGCTCGGCGAGACCGAGGTCGCGTTTCTTGCCGCCGCCGGGATGACTCCCGACGCCGTGCCCGCCACGGGACGGACCGTGTTTCTACGGAAGAACTCCAATATCTCCACCGGCGGCGACAGCATCGACTGGACGGACGCGATGCCCGCGGTCTACCACCGGATCGCCGAACGGGCCACGGCCGCGCTGGGCGCGCAGATCTCCGGGGTGGACATGATCGTGCCCGACCCGGGCGATGAGCGCGACGAGGCGGACTACGCGATCATCGAGCTGAACTTCAACCCGGCCCTGCACATCCATGATTACCCGGAGACAGGGAAGAACCGGCAGGTCGAGCGCCATGTGCTCGACCTGATCGGCATCGCGTGACCGGCCGCGAACCACCCGCCGGGGCCGGCGGTTGCCGAGCTCCAGCTACTCACCGAACGGTCCATGCCCGTGTTCCGATCGGGCGCTGGCTGCGGTGGCGCCGGGCCCCGTGGGCGCGCGCCGAGGAACTGCTCAATGCTTGGCGTGGCGGGGCGCTTCCGCCCCCGCCGAGGGACGCGGCTAGACCAAGCGGGCCGGTTCGCAGTGCCCGGTGTGTCGCATGATGTCCGGGTCCCGAATTGTATCCGCCGGCCCGGGCTGAAGCGCCGGGCCACGGACATCAGCCCTCCACCGCGGTGCGGCTGCGCCAGAGGGCAGGAGGAAGGCAGCCGAGGGCGATCGCGACGAGGTTGAATCCCCACCACGCGCAGAGAGCCAGGAGCGCCGAGTCCATGAAGCCGTAGCTGTGCAGGCCGACGCCGAGCATGTTCACGCCGAACCACGAGGCGGCCGTGATGTTGTTGCCGAAGATCGCGAGGTTCATGAAGCCGCGCGGGCCGACGAGCTTGCCCCAGCGCGCGTGGAGGATGACGGCGTTCCAGAGCACGATCACGAGCGCGCCGTTCTCCTTCGGATCCCAGCCCCAGAAACGGCCCCACGACTGGTCGGCCCAGATGCCGCCGAGCACGGTGCCGACGAGGCTGAAGAGCGTGGCGAAGCAGACGGCGCCGTAGGTCATGCGCAGGAGCGACTGGGCGGTGGCGGCGTCGAGCGAGCGCGAGAGCGTGCCTCGCAGCACGAAGACCAGCCCGAGCAGACCGGCGACGAAGCAGGCGCCGTAGCCCATGGTGATGGTGACGACGTGCGTCGCCAACCAGAAGTTGGAGTCGAGCACGGCGCGCATCATCTCCATGGTGTCGCCGGTGAACGGGAGATAGATCGCGACGATCAACGTGAGGAACCCGATCGCGCCGGCGACGACGTTGCCGATGGAGTTGCGGAAGAGACGTTCGAGGAGCAGCGCGAGGCCCGCGCCGACCCAGCCGACGAAGAGGGCGGAGGAGTAGAGGTTGGTGACAGGCGGGCGGCTCTCGATGTACATGCGCGCCGCGATGCCGGCGGTGGTCAGCAGCCACGCGACGAACCCGACGGAGAGCGCGCTGCGCGCGAGCACCGCGGGCCACACGAGCCACGAGACGAAGCCGAGGAGGGCGACGAGCACGTAGAGCGCGGCAGCCGTGTAGAACGGCTGGGCGTGGTTGAAGAGGAACTCGAGCGCGGTGCGACCGAGCCGCGGATCGTTGGCGGCGACGAGGTCGGTGCGGAGGGCGGCGACGGCGCGGTTGAAGGTCTCCGGGTCGCCGGTGCGCCAGGCGCTGCCGAGCGCGGCGTAGTCGCGCACGGGCTGGGCGACGCGGCTGGTGGCGAAGGCGGCGAGCAGGGCGTCGCCGAGGTTCGACCACGCGTTGGGATCGTCGAGCACGGGTGGCGGCGGGATGGCGAGCATCGAGGCCTGGCTGCGGAGGAGCTGGAACTTCTTCAGGTAGCCGGCGAGCTCCTTGACCAAGGGCTCGTCGGCGGGTTTGCCGGCCATCGCGGCTTCGGTGGCGGCGAGGGCATCGGGCAGCATCTGCTCGAAGCGGATGAGCTCGGCGGCGAAGTCGTCGCTTTCGGGGAGTTGCAGGCTGTAGCGCAGGCCGAGGTAGGTCTGGAGGCGGTTGCGGAGCTTGAGGACCTCGCGCTCGTAGGGGTTTTGCTCGGCGGCCTCGAGCCGGGCGATGCGCTGGACCTGCTGGTCGAGATCGGCGAGATGCGGCGCGAGCTGGGCGAAGGAGAAACGCACGCCGCCGTCGCCGTCCTCCGGCGACAGGCGGAGCAGGGCGAGGACCTCGTTGTTGTCGATGCGGAAGACCTTGTAGGTGTCGGCGCGCTCGGGCCGGAAGAGCGCGTCGAGCAGCCACTGGCTCGGGGTGAGCGAGTGGCCGGCGGGCGTCTTCACGCGCTGGCGGTTCTGGATGAGCAGCAGCGAGGTGCGGGCGACGGTGTCGAGCGGCTTGAGCCGGCCACCGACGAGGACGGGCAGGCGGCCGAAGCCCTCGGTGTCGAAGGCGTCGGGGTTGTTCGGCAGGCGCAGCGTGTACGCGACGGCGGTGAGCACGAGCAGGCCGGCGATGAAGGGGATCGGGAGAGAACGTTTCATCGGGCACCTCCAGTAGCCGGCCGCGGTGAGGTCGGACTGCCGGGGACTGTGCCCCCGGCGACAGCGGCGCGGTCGCGTTTGATGAAGGCGAAGAGTGAGAGCGCGAAATGATAGAGCAGGCCGAGGCCGGACAGGACGCAGGCGAGGTACGGAATTAGCCAGCCGGGGTTGCGCACGACCTGGAGGATCGTGGTGCGGTCGTCGTTCTTGAAGCCGGACTGGTAGAACGTGTAGCCGCCGTGGCGCAGCGGGTTGTTCATGAAGATGCGGACCTCGCGGTCCTCGCTCGCATCGGAGGAGCGGAGACGCACGCGGCTGGAGAAGTTGCGCGGGATCTCGGTGCCCGGGTACTTGTCGTGGCGGAACTCGAGGAGCGAGAGCGAGAAGTCGAAGTAGATGCGCGTGCGGCGCAGCGTGACGCTGTAGGTGCGGCCGGCGGCGGTGAAGGTCTGCGGTTGCGCGATGGCGAGGGTGGCGAGCATCACGCCGACCGGGCCGTCGGGTCCGCGGACTTCGACGAAGGCGGTGGGCGCGTTCTCCTCGTTGGGGCGATAGGTTGGCGCGGCGGGTTGGACCACCACCTGCTGACCGAAGCCGAGGGTGGCGGGCGACGCGGGGGCGTTGGGCGCGTCGCTGCGCATGAAGAAATTGGCGTTCGGGAAGAACTGGATCGGCAGGATCGTGAGCGGGCAGCCGGGCAGCGCGATCGGCTCGCGGCGCTCGAGGCGCGAGAGCGGTACGGACCAGACCTGGTCGTAGGCGGGATCGGTGATGTCGACGATGGCCAGTTCGCGCTGGAAGGCGGCCTCGGCGTAGTTGCGGGTCTCACCGGTATCCAGCGTGAGGTGGCTCTCGACGGAGAGCAGGCCGGTGACGAGTTCGCCGACGAGCAGCAGGGCGATGCCGAAGTGGGTGAGATGGAGGCCGACGTTGCGCCAACTGAGCCGGAAGCGGAGGAACTGGGCACAGAGGAGGTTGGCGAGCAGCAGGCCTCCGACGAGGTAGCCGCCGGGGAAAAACGGAATCGAAACTCCGGTGCCGGGGAGCTGCTGGACGACCACGAACGAGCGGAAGTACTTCGCCTGCACGGCCCAGATGCCGAGGTGGACCTGGTCGAGCGTCGCGAGGACGACGAGCACGATGGCCAGGACGAGCAGGACAATGGTCAGCCGCAACGATGCGAGGTGCTCGACGAGGGAGCGAAGGAGGGCGCGCATGGTTTCAGGGAGTGGCGGGGCGGACGGTGCGCAGGAAATCGAGGAACGCGGGCTGCTCGGCGGCGACGGCGGCATCGGGCCCGGTGAGCTTGAAGAACCAGGCCTCCTCGCCGCGGTAGAGAATCGCGCCGAGGATGCGCGTGGCCGCGCCGCCGGCGGGCGCCGGGCCGACGAGGTCGACGGTGGTGAAGGTGAGCCCGGCGCTGTCGAGCGTGGCGGACACGGCCGGAAGTTGGGCGTCGGTGATCGGTGCGAGGCCGATCTGGCCGCGCCAGCGGTTGATGTTCTCGAGCAGCGGATTCTGGGCGGCGGCCAGGACGATGATCGAGCAGTCGGCGGTGCCGTGCTCGTTGCGGGCGGTGAAACTGCCGCGGCGCATCGCACCGAGCGGTTTCGCAGCCCAGTGGTCGGGCGCGGCCCAGGTGATGGAGTCGGTGGCGGGACCGGTGGCGGTCGGCATGCTCAGCGGGCCTGAGCCGATCGGCGGATGGCCGGCGGGCAGGGCGGCGGCGTCACCGGATGCTGGTGTCGAAGCCGGCTCGCCACCGATGGGCGGGTGGCCGGGCGGGAGTTCGCCGGCGGGTGGGATCGCCGCGTGGTCGTGGCCGGCATGCGGGTCGGAGGCCTCGACTGCGGCGGGTGTGGGCTCCTTGCCGGTGCGGTAGGTGCGCACCGGTTCCTCGCGGCAGCCGGTGAGCAGGAGGGTGAGCGCGGCGATGGTAGCGCCGATGCTCCGGGGGGCTCGCAGTAGGGTCATGAGTGGGCCCCGAGTAAGCGAGGGAGCGGCGGCTTTTCAACCGGCAAGCGGCCGGGGCTTGTCGTGGGACAAGAAAAAGGCCGGAGCGCGCGAGGCGTTCCGGCCGGAGAAACTGGATGCGCGGGGGCGCGGCTCAGTTCGCGAAGCGGAAGAGGGCGACGTCGCCGTCCTGGAAGACGTACTCCTTGCCCTCGAGGCGGTACTTGCCGGCTTCGCGGGCGGCGGCGATGGAGCCGAGCTTGGCGAGGTCCTCGTAGGAGACGACCTCGGCCTTGATGAAGCCCTTCTCGAAATCGGTGTGGATGACGCCGGCGGCCTGCGGGGCCTTGGTGCCGACGTGGATCGTCCAGGCGCGGACCTCCTTCTCGCCGGCGGTGAAGTAGGTCTCGAGGCCGAGGAGCTTGTAGCTGGCGCGGATGAGGGCGGAGACGCCGGAGTCGTCGACGCCGAGGTCCTTGAGGAACTCCTTGGCCTCCTCGGGTTGGAGGTCGATGAGCTCGGCCTCGATGCGGGCGGAGATGGGCACGTAGGCGGCGTCGTGGTGGTGGGCGACGTAGTCGGCGACCTTGCGCACGAAGGGGTTCTGCTCGGCGGTGGCGAGGTCGCCCTCGGCGACGTTGCAGGCGAAGAGCACGGGCTTGGCGGTGAGCAGCTGGAAGAGGCGCATCAGCTTGCGCTCGTCGTCGTTCACCTCGAGGACGTTGGCGGTCTTGCCGGCGTTGAGGTGGGGGATGAGTTTCTCCAGAAGGGCGATCTCGGCCTGGGCCTCCTTGTCGCCGGATTTCGCCTTCTTCTGCGATTTGTCGATACGCTTCTGGACGGCGTCGAGATCGGCGAGCACGAGCTCGGTGGTGATGACCTCGATGTCGCGGACTGGGTCGACGCTGCCCATGGTGTGGACGACATCGGGATCCTCGAAGCAGCGTACGACCTCGACGATGGCGTCGACCTCGCGGATGTTGGCGAGGAACTGGTTGCCGAGGCCCTCGCCCTTGCTGGCGCCGGCGACGAGGCCGGCGATGTCGACGAACTCGATGGCGGCCGGGATGACGACCTGGGTCTTGGCGATCTTCTGGAGGACGTACATGCGCTCGTCGGGGACGAGGACGACGCCGACGTTGGGGTCGATCGTGCAGAAGGGGTAGTTGGCCGCCTCGGCCTTGCGGGAACGAGTGAGGGCGTTGAAGAGGGTGGACTTGCCCACGTTGGGCAGACCGACGATGCCGGCTTTCATAAGAGGGCGGACTGCACCGGCGGGGATGTGGCTTGACAAGAGGATTCTTCGACTGCGAACTCGCCCCTTCATTTTTCCGAAACATCGTTCGTATCGTCCGCCCCCTTTCCACTAGCATGGCACTGAAAATCCGTATGACCCGCGTCGGCTCGACGCACAACCCGATCTATCGCGTGGCCGTGGCCGAAGCGCGTTCCCGCCGCGATGGCGCCGCCGTCGAGCAGATCGGCAACTACAATCCCCGCGCCAAGGGCAACCAGCTCACGCTGGATGTCGCTCGCTACGAGTATTGGCTGAGTCAGGGCGCCAAGCCGTCCGACACCGTCAACGGCCTCTACAAGCGGGCGAAGCGCGCCGCGGCCGCCACGGCCTGATCGCGGTTCCGCGCCGAAGTCTTCCGAGATCGCCGTGCCCCGGACGGGCCGGCGATTTCGTGTTTCTACGGGGCGACACCGCCCGCGCGTTCGCGCTCCGCGACCGGCGCCCGACCTTCTCCACTCCCGCACTGTGCGCATCGACATCCTCACGCTCTTCCCCGCCATGCTCGACGGCTTCCTGTCGGAGAGCATCATCGGGCGCGCGCTGGAGGCGAAGCTGGCGGAGATCAACGTGCGCAACCTGCGCGACTGGACGACGGACAAGCACCGGACGACCGACGATCGGCCGTTCGGCGGCGGGGCGGGGATGGTGCTCAAGCCCGAGCCGATCTACGCCGCGATGGAGGAGCTGGGCTCGCCCGGCTGTCGCCGCATCTACCTCACACCCGACGGGGTGCCGCTCACGCAGAAGCTCGTCGTCGAGTTGGCGCAGGTGCCGCACCTGATCCTGCTCAGCGGTCACTATGAAGGGGTGGACCAGCGGGCGCGCGACGGGGTGATCGATCAGGAGATCAGTATCGGCGATTATGTGCTCACCAACGGCACGATCGCGGCGGCGGTTCTGGTCGATGCCATCGTGCGCAACATCCCGGGGGTGCTCGGGGATGAAAACTCATTGACGCACGAATCCTTCAACAACAACTTGCTCGATTTTCCTCAGTTCACACGTCCCGCGGAGTTTCGCGGCATGGTCGTTCCGGACGTCCTTCTCTCCGGCAATCATGCGGCAATCGAGCGGTGGCGACACGAGATGAGGCTCGCGAAAACCACCAAAGTCAGACCCGATTTACTCAGGAACAAGTCATGAATCCCATCATCAAGGAAATCACGGCCCCGCAGCTGAAGACTGATCTCCCGGCCTTCAAGGTCGGCGACGGTGTCCGTGTCCACACCAAGGTCCGTGAAGGTGACAAGGAGCGCATCCAGGTGTTCTCCGGTATCGTTATCGCCCGCAAGGGGCACGGCATCCACGAGGCCTTCACGGTCCGCCGTATTTCCTATGGCGAGGGCGTCGAGCGCGTGTTCCCGGTGAACTCGCCGATGATCGAGAAGATCGAGATCGAGCGCGAGTCGCAGAACATGCGTGCGCGTCTCTACTACCTGCGCGACCGCGTCGGCAAGAAGGCCGTCCAGGTCAAGGAGAAGCGCTGGATCGGCCTGATGGGCGGCACCGAGGCCGCGGCCACCCCGGCGGAGACGCCGGCCCAGTCCTGAGTTCCGAATCGCAAGGATCCGGATACCGTTTTTCCGAGGCGGGCTTCATCGGCCCGCCTTTTTCATGCCCGGGCCGGGCGCGCGGTCGCCGGGGCTCGATCCGGCGTCGGGGCCGACGGGCAAATCCGACAGTTAGCACAACCGTCGTCGCGGCGCTTCCCGGTTTTTCCTTTCGCCCTCGCTATACCAACACCTAACCTCCGCCTTTTCTTACTCCCATGCCTCTCAACGTCGAAGTCCTCGCCAAAGCCAGCAACATCGCCCGCGGTCTCGCTCTCGATGCGATCCACAAGTGCAGCTCCGGCCATCTCGGCCTGCCGCTCGGTGCCGCCGAGATCGGCGCCGCCCTCTACGGCCATGCGCTGGTGCATAATCCCGCCGAGCCGCGCTGGCTCAACCGCGACCGTTTCATCCTCTCGGCCGGTCACGGCTCCATGTTCCTCTACTCGTGGCTGCACCTCAGCGGCTACGACCTCCCGCTCGAGGAGGTGAAGAACTTCCGCCAGCTCCACTCCAAGACCCCGGGCCATCCCGAGTTCCATGAGACGCCCGGCGTCGAGACCACCAGCGGCCCGCTCGGCCAGGGCATCGCCAACGCCGTCGGCTTCGCGATCTCCGGCCAGATGGCCGCCGCCCGCTTCAACACCGCCGAACACCCGATCTTCGACAGCCACGTGATCGTGCTCGCCGGCGACGGCTGCATGCAGGAAGGCGTCGCCATGGAGGCCGTCGCCATCGCCGGTCACCAGAAGTTGGACAACCTGATCCTCATCTACGACTCCAACGACGTCACCCTCGACGCCGCCGCGGACAAGTCGCAGAGCGAGAACGTCGTCGCCCGCTTCAAGGCCATCGGCTGGGACGTGCAGACCATCGACGGCCACGACCTCGTCGCGATCGTCAAGGCCGTCAACAAGGCCAAGAAGACCAAGAGCGGCAAGCCGCAGCTCATCGTCGCCAAGACGATCATCGGCAAGGGCATCGCCGAGGTGCAGGGCACCTCGAAGGGCCACGGCGAAGGCGGCGCCAAGTTCGCCGACGCCGCCCGCGCCGGCCTCGGCCTCCCGGCCGACCAGCACTTCTACGTCAGTGACGAGGTGAAGGCCTACTTCGCCGCCCACAAGGCCCGCCTCGTGCGCGCCTACAAGAAGTGGAACAAGACCTTCGCCGCCTGGCAGGCCGCCAACCCCGAGAAGGCCGCCCTGCTCGCCAGCGCCGGCCAGGCCGGCTCCGCCGAGGAGCTCATGGCCAAGATCCCGGCCTTCCCGCTCGACGCCAAGCTGGCGACCCGCGCCGCCGGCAAGGACGTGCTCCAGCCCGTCGCCGCCGCGCTCCCGCTCTTCGTCTCCGGCAGCGCCGACCTCTACGGTTCGACCCTCAACTACATCGCCAGCGACAAGGATTTCGAGCCGACCAACCGCGCCGGCCGCAACATCCGCTTCGGCATCCGCGAGCACGCGATGGCCGCGATCAACAACGGCATCGCCTACGACGGCATCTTCCGCACCTCGTGCGCGACGTTCCTCGTCTTCGCCGACTACTCGCGTCCCTCGATGCGCATCGCGGCGCTGGCCAAGCTGCCCGTCACCTACATCTACACGCACGACTCGATCGGCGTGGGCGAGGACGGCCCGACGCACCAGCCGGTGGAGACGGTGTCCGGCCTGCGCGTGATCCCGAACCTCGACGTCATCCGTCCGGCCGATCCGGAGGAGACCGCCGGTGCCTTCGCCGCCGCCGCCACCCGTGCCGACGGCCCGACGCTGCTCGCGCTTACCCGCCAGGCCGTGCCGATGCTCAACGACATCCCGGTGCAGACCCGCCGCGAGGGCGTGCTCCGCGGCGCGTACATCGCCGTGAAGGAGACCGCCGAGCTCACGCACATCCTGCTCGCCGCCGGTTCCGAGGTGCAGCTGGCCATCGCCGCCGCCAAGCAGCTCGGCGCCGGTGCCCGCGTGGTGTCCGTGCCCAGCTTCGAGCGGTTCAACCGCCAGTCGGCCGAGTACAAGGCCGAGCTGCTCCCCGCCTCCTGCCGCAAGCGCGTCGCCATCGAGGCGGGCGTGACCGGTCTCTGGCACCAGTACGTCGGTCTCGACGGCAAGGTGATCGGCATCGACCGCTTCGGCATGAGCGCCCCCGGTGGCACGGTGTTCAAGGAGCTCGGCATCACCGCCGACGCCGTGGTCGCCGCCGCCCAGGCGCTCTGAGCGTCACCAAAGTCTGGTTTTCCGAACAACGGCCGCGGGCGTCACGCCCGCGGCCTTCTTGTTGTGTGCACGGCCGGTTCGGGCGCCGGCGCGGTTCGCCATGCCACGGCGCTCCGCCCCGGATGGCCCCACGCGGGCAGTATCCGGAGCAACGGGATCCCGGCGGGCCCGGGGAACGGCCGGTTTGTGGGTTGATTCGGCGGGGGCGTCCTGACGAATCTCGCCCGACCGTGACGCCGCACGAATCCGCCACTCCATGTTCCGCGCGCCCGTTCTGGTCTGCGCGCGGCCGCGCCATCGCAACGCTGCTGCTCCTCGCCGCGGTCGTGGGGGCGTACTGGAGCGCCGTGCGTGCCCCGTTCGTGTTCGACGACCATGGTTCGGTCACCGACAACCCGACGATCCGGTCGCTGTGGCCGCCGAGCGTTGCGCTCTCGCCGCCGCCGGGGGGCGTTCCGGTGAGCGGACGGCCGCTCCCGAATCTCAGTTTCGCCCTCAACTACGCGATCAGCGGCACGGAGGTCTGGAGCTATCACCTCGGCAACATCGCGCTCCATCTCCTCACGGCGCTGATGCTGTGCTCGCTCCTGCGGCGCACGCTGGCGCGGCCGGTCCTGCCCGAGCGGATCCGTGGAGATGCGGCGCCGATCGCGTTCGCCGTGGCGGCGCTGTGGGCGCTGCACCCGCTCGCGACGGCGGCGGTCACCTATGTGTCACAGCGCACGGAACTCATGGTCTCGCTCTGTTATCTGCTGACGTTGCTGGCGGTGGGGCGGGCGGCGGAAGGCGGGCGGCGGAGCGGGTGGTGGAGCGCGGCGGCGGTCCTGGTCTGCACGGCGGGAATGGCGAGCAAGGAGGTCATGGTTTCGGCGCCGCTGGTGGCCTTGTTCTACGACCGCACGTTCTTTGCGGGGAGTTTCGCGGCGGCCTGGCGGGCGCGATGGCGGCTCCACGTCGGGTTGGCGGCGAGTTGGCTGCTGCTCGGCTACCTCGTGTGGAGCACGCGCGGGCGCGGCGGCACGGCCGGCTTCGGGCTCGAGATGACGCCGCTCAGCTACGCGCTCACCCAGGGGCCGGCGATCACGCGCTACCTCGGGCTGGTGTTCTGGCCGGGCGATCTCGTGTTCGACTACGGGATGCATCTCGCGCAGGGCGTGCGGGCGATCGCGCCCGGTCTGGCGGTCGTCGGCGGGCTGTGCGCGGCGACGCTTGTGGCGCTGCGCCGCCGGCCGGCGGCGGGCTTCGCTGGGCTGGTGTTCTTCGCCGTGCTGGCGCCGACCTCGAGCTTCGTGCCGGTGGCGACGCAGACCATGGGGGAGCATCGGATGTATCTGCCGCTCGGTGTCGTGGTGACGGTGGTGGTAGCGGGCCTGTGGTCCCGGTTTGGTCGCCACCTGCTGGTTCCGGCGGCGGTGCTCGCCGTGGCGGGGGGCGTCGCGACCGCGGTGCGCAACGCCGACTACGCGACCGAGGAGCGGCTGCTGCGCGACAGCCTGCGGAAGTGGCCGGACAACGCCCGCGCGCACAACAACCTCGCCTCGATCCTGCTCGCCCGCGGCGAGGCGGTGGAAGGCGTGGCCGCGCTCAAGGAGGCGCTGCGGCTCGATCCGCGGTACGTCGACGCGTTGCGCAACCTGAGCCGGGCCGAGTTGTTGGCCGGTCGCAGCGACGAGGCCGTGGCGCGGGCGGAGGAGGCCCAACGGCTCGATCTCGATTCGGCGGCGGGGTGGGGGGTGGTCGCCACGGCGCAGCAGGGAGCGGGAAGGCTGGAGAGTGCGAGGACGGCCTGGCAGGAGGCGCTGAAACGGCGGCCGGCGTGGCCCGAAGCCCGCCTTCAGCTCGGAGAGGTGCTCTCGCGTCTCGGCGATCCGGTGGCCGCGGTTGGTGAATACGCCGAGGCGCTGCGTTTGCGGCCGGGCTGGGACCAGGCCGGGCTCGCTTTGGCCGACGGGCTGGCGCGACTCGGGCGAGAGGAGGAGGCTTGGGCACAGATCGAGGAGGTGGAGCGTGCCAATCCGGCGTCGGCTGCGGCGCTGCTTGCGCGGGCGAACCTGCTGTTCGCGCTGGAGCGTTTCGAGGAGGCGGCAGCGGCCGGGCGGGACTTGTTGCGCGACCACGCGGATCTCCCCGGGGGGCATTTCGCGCTCGGCAACGCGCTGCTGGCGCTCGGGCGCTCGGCCGAGGCGTTGGCGGAGTTCGAGGCCGCGGCGCGGAGCGACGGCGAGAGCGCGGCGCTGCTTTGTTCGCGCGCCCTAGCCCTGCTCGATCTCGGCCGCGCGGGGGAGGCGGCGGCCGCGGTGGACGCTGCGCTCGAGGCCGACCCGACCCACGGGCCGGCGCAGGAACTGCGCCGGAGTCTCCGGGACGCCGGGTCGTGAAGGCTCGCTCGAACGGCCGGGCGCGGGAGCGCCGCCTCGGTGCCCGCAGCAAGGCGGGGAGTCAGAGCACCTGCAGCGTCTTGCGGTAGAAGGCGACGACCTCGTCGGGCCGGTCCGAGAACAGGATGTAGTCCTCCATCCAGCGCGGGGCGCGCTTCTCGGCGATCATGGTCTTGATCTGCTTCTTGAGGTCGCGCCAGTACTCGGTGCTGTAGAAGACGTAGGGCACGCGCGGGCGGATGCCGAGCTTGAGGTTGCACATCTCGATGCCGACCTCCTCGAGCGTGCCGACGCCGCCGACGTTGAAGATGCAGAAATCGGCGACCTCGAACCATTTCTGGCGGTTGTGGCGCGCGGTCTCCTGGAAGGTGTTGAAGAAGTCGACACCGAGCTTCGGCGGCTGGGCCTCGAGTTCGAGGAAGCAGGAGCCGGTGAGCGCGCCCTTGAGACGCGCCTGCTCGGTGGCGAGGCCCATCACGCCGCCGCCGCCGCCGGTGAGCACGCCGACGGTGGGACCGAAGAAATCGGTGAGCTTGGTGAGGAGTTCCTGGATGCTGCGGCCGGTCTCGGCGCTGAGGTCGAGGGCGGAGCCGTAGAAGGCGAGGATGGTCGACTCCATGAACTTGCCGATGAGCTCCTCGCGCACGAAGAAGCCGCAGCCCTTCTTGTAGACGTGGCGGTACACGTCCTTGGTGTCCTCGTGGTAGAAATAGACGCCGAGGCCGATCGAGTCGTAGTGGTCGATGCGGGTGTGGGCGTTGGTCGAGAAGAAGAAGCCGTGGGTGCGGGAGGGCCGGCGGAAGACGAGGCGCTTGAGCCCGAGGGTGGGCAGGCGGGTGAGGAGCTCGATGTGCTCGAGCAGATTCGGGAAACAGTCGCAGACGAGGGTGTCGGCGCCGGCCGGCGCGTTGTCGAGGGCCTCGACGATGGTGCGGTGGGGCGCAGGCAGCGCGGCGGCGGCGGCAAGCTCGCGGAAGTCGGCGCCGCAGGCGAGGAAGAGGCTGCGGTTCTCCATCAGGGCGTTCTGGCCCTTGACGGTGATCTTGGTGCGCGGTTTCGGCGTGCCGAGCTCCTGTGGGTGGCGCGAGTCGAGGTGTTTGAAGGCGCGGCCGGCGAAGGTGAGCATGCGCTTGCGCTGGCCGAGGCGCGCCTGCGCTTCGGTGTCGTCGGGCGCGGGGGCGCGGAAGACCTCGACGGAGACCATGGGGTTCACGACCGGCTGGTCGCCCTGGTTGTAGATCTCCAACATGATGTTCGTGCCGAAGGTCTTGATGGGATCGAGCAGCACGGCGGAGCAGTGGAGGCCGAAGTTGTCCTCGCCGCGGTTGAGCACCACGAAGTGTTCCTTCAGGTACATCGAGCAGCTGGTGAGGATGCCGGAGCGCGGCGGGATGAGCAGCGGGGCGACGTCCTCGCGCTGCTGGACCTTGTCGAGGAAACCGCGGGTCTGCTCGCCGCTGACCACGCGCTCGAACTGGAGGCGGGTGACGGCGGGATTGATCGTGTAGCGGACGGAGTGGGGGACGATGAAGACGCGGCCGAAGCGGTCGATCGAGACGGTGTTGGGAAGCTTGATGCGGTTGTCCTTCACGGCGCGCCAGATCTCGTCGGAGGAGAGCTTGGCGGACTCGGGGGCGAAGAAGAGCCGGCCGACGGGGGTGCCGGGGCGCAGGAGCTTCTGGAAGTAGGTGGCGTTGGGGAACCCGCGGTCGAAGACGAAGGCCTCGGCCTCGATGAGCACCTTGTTGTTCTCGATGGTGGGGGCGCCGACGGTGGCCATCTCGATGCCGATGCGGGCCAGCGAGCTGCGCTCGGTGAAGTGGAGGGCGCCGAGGTGCTCGCGCATGAAGGCCAGCTCGGCGGTCGAGCGCGGCCGGAAGGCGAGGGTGAGGGCAAGTGAGTCGTTCTTCTTGCGGAGGGCGTGGATGAGCCCGTCCTGGCTATGCCAGAATTGTGCGGAAGTCATGGGGAGAAGGAGCCCCCGGTGGCGCGGCGGCGGTCCGCCGGGAGGTGGAAACGCGGGCGCGGGGGAAGGATTGCTTTTTGAAAAACCGGTCTTCATCTTCCGCGCCTTTCCGACGCACGCAAGCTTGCGCCCGCGCCGCCCAAAACCCTTCGAACCTCAGATGAAACGCACCCTTCCCCTCCTTGCCGGGCTTCTGGCTCTTGCCGCGCCGCTCGGTGCCCAGAACATCAAGATCGACATCGATCCGAGCAAACCCGCCCAGCCGGCGACTCCTGCGGCGCCGGCGGCCGCCAAGCCCGCGGCGCAGCCCGCCACGGCGGCGGCGGCCCAGCCCGAGATCATCGCGCCGGTCGACGGCAAGTACTCGGAGGTGCAGAAGATGGAGTTCTACGGCTACATGATCGCCCAGCGGCTGAACATGGCCCGCGACCTGTCGCCGCTCATCCGCAGCGACGAGGAGTTGGTCGGGTTCCTGCGCGGTCTCGGGGCGGCGATGGCCGGTTCCGAACTCCCCTACGACATGAGCGTGCTCGTCCCGCAGGCGCAGACACTGCTCAAGGCGCGTGGTGAGGAAGTCGCGAACGCGCTGGAGAAGGCCCGCACGGAGACCAACGAGCGGAATCAGAAGGAGGCCAAGGAGTTTCTGGCCACCCTCGACGCGAAGCCCGGTGTCAAGAAGACCGCCAGCGGCCTGCGTTACGAGATCCTCGCCGAGGGCAAGGGCGCGAAGGCGAAGCCGACCCAGGCGGTGCGCGGCTACGTCAAGACCACGTTCGTCAACGGCGACGTGCTCGTGGACCCCAAGGACAAGGATGGCAAGCCGGTCGCGATCGAGATGGCGCTCGAGCCGGCGATCGCCGGGTTGAAGGAAGGCCTGCAGCTCACCGGCGTGGGCGGGAAGCTCAAGCTCTACGTCCCGGCCGAGCTCGGCTACGGCGACAAGGGCATGTTCCCCGGCGCGCTCACGGTCTTCGAGATCGAGCTGCTCGAGGTGAAGGAGCCGACCAAGCAGCCCGAGGAGAAGAAGTAACCCCGTTTTTTCGCGACGCCCCCCGGGATTATTCCGGGGGGCGTTTTGTTTTTCTGGCCAGCGCGGGCGCGCTGCTCTTCGCTCGCCCTCCAACCATTTCCGGCCCGTGTCGCTCCTGTGAAACTCGCCCTCGTTACCGAAACCTACCCGCCGGAAGTCAACGGTGTGGCGATGACCCTGCAGCGCCTGATGCGCGGGCTGGCCGCCGCCGGGCATGCGATTGAGATCGTGCGGCCGCGGCTGCCGGGTGCGAGTGAACGCGACCCGGCCGACCCGGCCGGGGTGCGGCATTGCCTGGTGCCGAGTCTGCCCCTGCCGTTCTACCGCGAGTTGCGGATTGGGCTGCCGTTGTACCTGCGGTTGCGGAAGCGCTGGAGCCGCGCGCGACCCGACGTGGTGCACATCGCGACCGAGGGGCCGCTCGGCTGGGCCGCCCTCTGCGCGGCGCGGCGGCTCGGGGTGCCGGTCAGCTCGAGCTTCCACACGAATTTCCAGCAGTACACCCAGCAGTACATGTTCCGGGCGATGCACGACATCGCGCTCGGCTATTTGCGCGCCTTCCACAACCGCGCGGCTTGCACGCTGGTGCCCACCGATCAGGCGAGGGGGGAGCTCGTCGCCCAGGGGTTTCGGCGGGTCGGTGTCATGTCGCGCGGGGTCGACGGAAGCTTGTTCAACCCGGCGCGGCGCAGCGAGGCGCTCCGCCGCGCGTGGGGGGCGGCTCCGGAGGTCCCGGTGTTCCTCTACGTCGGGCGGTTGGCGGTGGAGAAGAACATCGATCTGGCGGTGCGGGCGTTCCTGCGGGCGCAGGCGGTGGAGCCGCGCGCGCAGTTCGTCCTGGTGGGCGACGGCCCGGCGCGCGGCGCCCTGGAGAAACGGTACCCCCAATTCCATTTCGCCGGGATGCGGCGCGGCGAGGCGCTCGCTGCGCACTACGCCTCGGGCGACGCCTTTCTCTTCCCCAGCACGACCGAGACCTTCGGCAACGTCGTCACCGAGGCCCTGGCGAGCGGTCTTGTGGTGCTCTGCTACGACTATGCGGCGGGGCGGCAGCACATCCGCTCCTGGAGCAACGGCGTGCTCGCGCCTTTTGGAGACGATGGTGCGTTCGTGGCCGCCGCCGAGGAGCTGGTGCGACGGCACGCCGAGTGGGCGGGGGTGCGCGCCGCGGCGCGCACCACGGCCGAGGGCATCACGTGGGAGCGGGTGTTCGCGGCTTTTGAGGACACATTGCAGCAGGTGGTCGCCGGCCGGTTCGGGCGGGCGTGAGGCCGGCGTCGCCGCAACCCGCACTTGCCCCGGGCACGCAGGTGGCCATGCTGGGCCCACGATGTCCAGCGAGTGCGCCAATCTTTATCTCGTCGGCTTTATGGGGACGGGGAAGACAACGGTCGGCCGCGGGGTGGCGGCGCGTCTCGGTTTCGAGTTTCTCGATTCGGACCACGAGATCGAGCGCCTGCGCGGCAAGACCGTCAGCGAGATCTTCGCCGGCGAAGGGGAACCGGCCTTTCGCCGCTACGAGCGCGAGTTCATCGAGCATGGACACCCGGCCACCAGCCAGATCGTGGCGTGCGGCGGCGGGCTGATCGTGCAGGAGGGCATGCTCGAACTGGTCCGGACCAAGGGCATCCTCGTCTGCCTGCATGCCTCGGTGGAGACGATCCTGCGGCGCACCGCGCAGAGCCGGGCGCGGCCGCTGCTCGAGGTGGAGGACCCGGCGGAACGCATCCGCACGCTGTTCGCCCAACGCGAGCCGATCTACCAGCGCTCCGGCACGATGATCCTCACCGAGGGCCGGCCGATCGCGGAGATCGTGAACCACGTTTTGCGGGTGTACCATCGCGAGGCGCGGGATTTCCGGCCGCAAACGGTGGCGGTCCCGTGAGCGGGTTGCCCCGCGAGGTGTTGCGCGGGCGTTTGCACGCCCTCGGTTTCGACGTGGTCCGGTTCGCCTCCGCCGCGGCCCCGGGCGATCCCGGGTTGCGCGACTGGCTCGCGGCCGCGCACCACGCCGACATGGACTGGCTGGTGCGCACGGCCGACCTGCGGCTGGATCCGCAACTGGTGCTCCCCGGCGTGCAGACGGTGATCGTGCTGGGCGTGAACTACTGGCCCGGGGCGACGATCGGCGGCGAACCCTTCGCCCGCTACGCCTTGCATTCCGACTACCACGACACGATCAAGCCCGGCCTGGTGGCCGCCGGGCGCGTGCTGGAGGAACTGGGCGGGCTGGGCGCCACGGACTACCGCTACTATGTCGACGCCGGGCCGGTGCAGGAGCGCGGCTGGGCCGCGGCGGCGGGCGTCGGTTTCCGGGGCAAGAACGGCAACCTGATCTCGCGCGAATTCGGCAATTGGATGTTGCTGGCGGCGATCCTAGTGCGCGCCGCGGTGCCGGCGGATGCCCCGCTGGCGGCGCAGGCGACCGGGCGCACGGGGCTCCATTGCGGCAAGTGTCGCCGCTGCCTGGATGCCTGCCCGACGGCGGCGTTCCCGGCCCCGGGCGTGGTCGATGCGCGGCGCTGCATCAGCTACCACACCATCGAGAACCGCGGCTTCGTGCCGCGGGAACTGCGCGCGGCCTTCGGTGCCCGGGTCTTCGGCTGCGACGAGTGCCTGGCGGTGTGCCCCTGGAACCGTTTCGCGCAGGCGGGCCGCAGTGCGCTCTTGGCCCGGCGGCACGACCTCGCCGCCCTGGGGCTGCTCGAGCTGTTGCGGCTCACGCCGGAGCGCTACCGCGAGTTGTTCAAGGGCACGGCGATGAAGCGGACCAAACTCACGGGGCTGCTGCGCAACGCCTGCATCGCCGCCGGCAACGTGTGGGGACCCGGCGGAGCCGGACCCGCGCGGGAGCGGGCCGAAGTCTCGGCGGAGTTGCTGCGGCTGGTGCGGCACGAGTCGCCGGTCGTGCGCGGGCATGCCGTGTGGGCGGTGTGGCGGGTGCTGGGCGCCGCGGCCGGCGCGGCCGCCCTAGCCGCAAGCCGGACCGGCGAGTCCGACCCGGCGGTGATCGACGAATACGACGCGGGCCCCGGGGCCCCGGCGGAGCCGCCGGCGGGCTAGGCTGGCGGGCGACCGAAGAGTTCCTGCATCTTCTCGGCGAAGACGGCCGGCGGGCGGACGGGGGCGCCCTCGCGGTTGATGAAGGCGTGCAGGGTGTGACCGGTGACGAGCTTGTGCCCGCGCGCGTGCACCTCGTAGTCGATCCGCAGGCGCACGACGGGTTGCTCCTCCATGCGCGAGACGATGGTGACGATGTCGTCGTAGAGCGCCGGCCGGTGGTAGCGGGCCTGTACCTCGATCACGGGAAGCCGGTAGCCGAGGTCCTCGAGCGAGCGGTAGGCGATGCCATGGGCGCGGAGCAGCTCGGTGCGGCCGACCTCGAACCACGCCAGGTAGTGCGCGTGGTAAACGATGCCCATCATGTCGGTTTCCGCGTAGCGGACGCGGAGCTCGGTGCGACCTTCGATCATGCGGGCAGTTGGCCAGAAAACCGCGCGCAGGCCAAGTCTGGCGCGTGTCGGCGGAGGGCGCGCGGCTCGCCTGCACCCGTCGGCCTCGGCGGGATCCGGTCAGCTGCCGAGCAGCACGCCGGCCGAACGGGTCCAGCAGTTGCGGCGGGCCCAGTCCTGTCCGTTGGTCCCGAGGGTGCGCCGGAGATCGGTGTCGGTCACCAGGCGTTGGAACGCGGCGGTGAGGGCGGGC
Source organism: Verrucomicrobiota bacterium (assembly GCA_023457035.1). Classification (GTDB taxonomy): domain Bacteria; phylum Verrucomicrobiota; class Verrucomicrobiia; order Opitutales; family Opitutaceae; genus CAJCBL01. Next base: position 9,080 of record JAEWNN010000027.1, on the reverse strand, counting down.
AGATTGACGGGGGGGACGAGCAGGCCGGTGACGCCGTCGACCACCGCCTCGGGCACGCCGCCGACGGCGTGGGCGATCACCGGGAGGCCGTGGGCGGAGGCCTCGAGATAGACCAGCCCGAAGCCCTCGACGCTTGTCTGGTGGTTGATGCTCGTCATCGCGAAGATGTCGGCCTGGTCGTAGATATCGTCGAGCTGGTCGTCGCCGACATCGCCGAAGAAGCGGGCGGTGACGCCGCTGCCTTCGGCGCCGGTGCGCAGCAGCATCTCGTAGTCCGAGTGCCGGCCGGTGCCGACCATCCAGTATTCGATCCGTTGACGCAGATGGGGCGGGAGGGCCTTGAGCGCCTCGAGGATGAACATCTGGCCTTTGCGCGGATGGAGGCGGCCGACGGTGAGGATGACGACCTTGTCGCCGCAGGCGGAGCGGCGTGGCTGGGCCGTGGCGAAATCGGAGCGGAGCGCCCCGGGGGTGATCACGGTCTTCGCCTCGGCTTCGGGGAAATGGGTGCAGAGCAGGCGCCGGGTGTAGTTGGTGAGGGTGCTGATGCGGTCGGCGCGTTTGATGAGGGCGCGGGCGAGGCAACGGCGGGTGCTGCTCTCGGCGAAGCGCAGGATCTCGGAGCCATGGAAGGTGAGCAGGAGGCGGCGCGGGCGCAGGGCCTTGAAGAACTGGAGCGGCATCATCGCCAGCATCGGCCCTGGCTCGGTCAGATAGACGGTGGCGCGGCGCAGGGTGCGGCGGTTGACCACCAGCTGGCGGGCCAAGCGCATCTGGCAGGAGAGGTCGTGGCTGCCCTTGAGCGGCAGGCGGCGGATCGGGAAGGGCCAGTTCTTCTCGTTCTCGCCCGGGAACTGGGGGGCCCAGACCTCTGTGGGGTAACCGAGCCCGGCCGACGCCTTGGCGATCTCCTCGGTGAACGTCGCAATGCCACCCCGCCGAGGATAGAACTCGTGGGTGATGATGAAGACGGATTGTCGTTCGACGGCGGAGACCATGGGCGGACAGCCGATCCGACCTCACCTGCCTCCCATCGTTCCAGGTCGAATCACAGAGGTCTGTGTCTAGTCGTTTCGGCCGGTCTGGCAAAAACAAACATGGGCCGGTCGCCCGCGGCGCAGCGCGGGCCGCGACGCCCGCGGCTTGCAGCGGGCGTCGCGGGGGTGACTACGGCCGCGGGCCGTCTGCGGGCCGGGCGCGCCGGGTGGCTCGCCACCGCGCGAAGAAGATCGTGGCGATGCCGGCGATCAGCAGGAACACGGAGTAGAACGTACCGCGGCTCACGCCGGCAATCAGGGCCGCGTCGGGTTCGCGGAACTGTTCGCAGACGATTCGCCCCAGGGCGTAGAGGACGAGGAACTCGCCCGCGAGCTGGCCGGGGCGCTCCTGCACGGTGCGGCTGCGCCAGAAACGCAGTTGCAGGTAGACCAAGGGGATGAGCCCCTCGAGCCCCGCCTCGTAGAGCTGGGAGGGGTGGCGTGGGGGGATCGCGGCGACGGGAGTGCCGGGTTCGGCGCTGAGCGGGAAGACCACCGCCCACGGCACTTGGCTCACGTTGCCCCAGAGTTCCCCGTTGATGAAATTGGCGATGCGGCCGAGCAGCAGGCCGGGCGGCGTGATGGTGGCGATGAGATCGGCGAGCGTCCAGGCGCTGGTCCGGCTCTGCCGCGCGAACCACAGGAGCGCGACCAACACACCGACGAAACCGCCATGGCTCGCCATCCCGCCGTCCCAGACGCGGAAGAACTCGAGCGGCCGGTCGAGGAGCTCCGCCGGTTTGTAGAGCAGAAAATACCCGAGCCGGCCGCCGAGCAGCACGCCGAGCACGAGGGCGAAGAGCAGGTCGCCGTTGCGCTCCGGGGCGAGCGGCGAGCGGCCCGCGCGCGAGTACCGGTTGAGCAACCAGTAACCGGCGACGAAGCCGAGCACGTAGGCCAGCCCGTAGTAGCGGATGCCCAGCCCCGGGGAGAATTCCCAGAGGAACGGGCTCAGGTGGTGGACCCAGTGATGGGTGGCGAGCGGGTCGGGCGACATCTTGACGAGGCGCGATGGTCGCGGTGTGGCAGACGGGTGGCAAGCGAGTCGGCGGGCGCCGGACACGAAAAAGCCGGCCCGTGCGGGCCGGCGAGAGTGGGCGGGCCGAGAGGGCTCAGAGCTTCACGGCAATCTTTGCGCGCAGGGTGGCCTTGTCGACGAGGCCGACGAAGGTGTCGACCGGCTGGCCGCCCTTGAAGAGGATCATCGTCGGGATCGCGCGGATGCCGAACTGCGCGGCGATCTCGCCGGCTTCATCGACGTTGACCTTGGCGATGCTCAATTTGCCGGCGAGGTCCTTGGCGAGTTCCTCGAGGATCGGGGCGATCGCCTTGCAGGGGCCGCACCACGGGGCCCAGAAATCGACGAGCACCGGGGTCGACGATTTGGTGATGGTATCCTGGAAGGTGGCGGTGGTGAGTTGGGCGATGTTCTCGGACATGGGAGGTCGGTCGAGGGTTGGACGGTTGATAGACGCGCGGAAACTGGGCGGGAGTCGCGGACGAGTCAAGGGACGGAACCGTGGGAGCCCATCCCCACTCGAGGCCGGAGCGGGGGGCGACGGGCGCGCTGTTTCGTGATTCCCACGGCCCGTTTCTGTGCATTGGCTCTGTGCGCACGCCATGGCCACCCCCAACGACTTCGATTTTCTGCACGACGAGACGCTCGCAGCCCGGCTGGTGGCGCTGGGGGTGCGCGCGGCGGATTGCGAGGAACGGTTCATTCTCGGCAGCGGGCCGGGGGGCCAGAAGGTGAACAAGACTTCGTCCACCGTGCAACTGCGCCACGGCCCGACCGGAGTGGAAGTGCGGATGCAGCGGGAGCGCTCCCAGCCGCGCAACCGCGCGCTGGCCTGGATGGAGCTGGCGGCACGCCTGGAGGAGCGGAAACGCGCGGCGGCGGCGGCGGCGCGCGACGAGCGCGAACTGGCGCGGCGGCGCAACCGGCAGCGCTCCCGGGCGCAGAAGGCGCGAATGCTGGCCGGCAAGAAACAGCGTGCGCGCCGCAAGTCGGAGCGGCGGGGCGGCTGGAGCGAGTAGGGGCGTCGCGGTCTCCCACCGCATCCGGCCGGCTGCGTGGCACGCGGCGCGCGAGACTCCTATGCTTCGGCGGAGCCCTGCGGCCGGCCGCGCCGGCGGATGAGCGCGAGGATCTTGTCGTGGATCACCCGGCGCGGTTCGCGCTTGTTGGCCTCGGCGATGACGGTGTCCCAGTCGTCGTCGTCCGGCGCGGGGTAGGGCTCCCAGTCCTGGAAACGCGCCGGCTGGCACTCCCAGCGGATGTTGCCGCCGAAGACGCGCAGGCGTACTTGGAATTTGCGGCCGTCCTCCGTGCGTTTCCAGAAACCGATCTCGACGTTCATGCGCGCACTCTCAGCGGGCCGGGGGCCGGCCGGCGAGCGAAAGTTTGCCGGCCCCGCCGGCCGCGCCGCCCGGAATTTGCTTGAGCCCTACGGAGCGGGCCCGAACGTCTCCAGCCACCATGGCGGTCTTTGGCTCCTACGGCGATCTCTCCGAACTGTTCCGCGAACTCCCGCTTTTTGCGGAGGCGTTCGAGTATCTGCGCCACTGCTTTGCCAAGGGCACGCCGGAGAACGCGGGACTGCTCGCCCTGGCCGAGGGCGAGACCCGGCGCCAGGAGCTGCGCAACGGGGTTCACGCCATGGAGTCGGTCTATCGCACCCGCATCCGCGGCGACTGTTTCTTCGAGTCGCACCGGCGCTACATCGACGTGCAGGCCCTCGTCGAGGGCGAGGAGGCGGTCGAGGTGACCGGCATCGACCGGCTGCGGGTGGCGGTCGACTACGTGCCCGACAAGGATCTGGTGAAGTACGCGGACTCCGACTTCGCCTCCCGGCTGCGGCTGGTGCCGGGCGACCTGGTGATCCTCTTCCCTCCCGACGGTCACATGCCCTGCCTGCGGCTGGCGGAAGCGTCCCCGGTGCTCGTGCGCAAGACCGTGGTGAAGGTGCCGGTGCCGGCCGGGTTCGCGTTGCGATGAACTACCGGCACGCGTTCCACGCCGGGAACTTCGCCGACGTCTTCAAGCATGTGCTGCTGCGCGAGCTGATCCGCGCGATGCAGCGCAAACCGAAGCCGTTTCTCTTTCTCGACACGCACGCGGGCCGGGGGCGCTATGATCTGGCGCGGGCCGCCGAGGGGGGCCGGGCGCCGGAGTGGCCGGAGGGCATCGGCCGGCTCGCGGCCGCGGGCGCGCTGCCCGGGCCGGTCGCCGACTATGTGGCGGCGGTGCGCGACTACAACCGGGCCTGCGGCGCCGGTGAGGACGCGCTTCGCTTCTATCCCGGCTCGCCGGTGCTCGCGCTCCAGCTCGCACGGCCCTCCGACCGCTGCGCCTTCTGCGAGCTCCAGCCCGAGGAGGCGGAGGCGCTCGAACGCGAGTGCGCCGGCCTGCGCAAGGCGCGGGTGCATCGGATCGACGGCTACGGCGCGCCGCGCGCGATGCTGCCGCCGCTGGAGAAGCGAGCGCTGGTGCTGATCGATCCGCCGTTCGAGTCCGCCGACGAGATGCGGCACGTGGCCGCCGCGGTCGAGGAGGGCCTGCGGCGCAGCCCGGCCGCGGTCTTCGCCGTCTGGTATCCGCTGACCGGGCGCGCGTCCACGGCGCCGTTGTTCCTCCCGCTGCGCGAACGCCGGCTGGCGCCCACCTTGGCGATCGAGCTGCGCGTGCAGGCGGAGGAGGCCGGCGTCGGGATGGGCGGCTGCGGGCTGGCGATCCTCAACCCGCCCTGGCAGTTCGACACCGCGCTGCGGCCGGTGCTCGAGCAGCTCGTGCCGCTGCTCGCGCTCGATGGCGAGGCCGATGTGCGGTTCGACTGGCTCGTGCCCGAGGCCCCCTGAACCGAGTACCCCGGCGGGCGGCGCGTTCGAGGAACGAGCGCGGAGGCCCGCGCCCGAACCGGACAATCTTTCCCTCCATGAAGACCCTCCGACCGATCCTTCTCTGGTGCCTGTGCGGCGCCCTGAGCCTGGCCGCCCAGTCGGCCGACATGAGCGTGTTGCGGAACCTGCCTGCCGTGGGCATCGCGGTGCGCGGCCTTTCGCCCGACGGCGCGAAGCTCGGGCTCACCGAGTCCGGTCTGGTCGCGGTGGTGCGCGCGGCGGTCGAGGAGGTCGGGGTGGAGGTGATCCCGCCGCCGGTGCTGGAGCGCACCCCCGGGGCGCCCGTGCTCGAGATCTCGGCCAATGTGAGCCTCGCCGGGCGCACGAGCTATTTCTACATCCTCGACGTGCAGCTGCGCGAGGCGGTGAAGCCGCTCCGCAAACACGAGGTCTTGGCGACGCTGCCGGCGGTCACCTGGGCGGAGCAGACCGGTGGGGTGACCGCGAAGGCGGAGAACGTGGAGGCGGCGCTCGGGCGCCTAGCCCGGCAGTTCGCCGCGGAGTGGGAGCAGGCGCGCGGGGCGGGGGGCGGTGGCGCTACGCCTTCACATTGAGCGAGGAGCCGACGCGCTCGCGCCGGGGCGCCTCGGTGCGGTTGTCGGCGGCGGCCGGGCGATCATCGCGGCGGAGCTCCGCGACGGCCCGCTGGGCGGCCGTGTTGTCGCGGGCTCGCTGCGCTGTCGCGATTGCGGCGTTGTCCTTCTGGATCCTCGCGGCGTCGGGTTGCCGGACTTGCGGCGCGGCGCGGTAGGCGGAGCTGGCGGTGGATACGTTCATGGTCGTGGGGACGCTGGATTCAGGCTGGGCGGAAGCCGGTGCCGCGCAATCGATGCGGCCGCGAATGAGGCGAACTCCCGGGGGCCGTCGCGCGCTTGCCGCGTGCCCCACGGGCTCTTTCCTTGCGGAATGACCCGACAACAGCGTGCCGATCTCGTGGCGAGGCGTCTGGCGGAGCTGTATCCCGCACCGGCGATCCCGCTCGCCCACCACGATCCGTACACGCTGCTCGTCGCCGTGCTGCTCTCGGCCCAGTGCACCGACAAGCGGGTCAACGAAGTCACGCCGGCGCTGTTCGCTCGGGCGGGCGACGCGGCGGCGATGGCGAGCGTGCCGGTATCCGAGATCCAGGCGATCGTGCGGCCGTGCGGTCTGGCGCCGCAGAAGGCGCGGGCGATCCGCGGCTTGAGCGAGATTCTCGCGGCCCGGCATGGCGGCGCGGTGCCGCGCGACTGGGATGCGCTGGAGGCGTTGCCCGGGGTGGGGCACAAGACGGCGTCGGTGGTGATGGCGCAGGCCTTCGGCGTGCCCGCGTTTCCCGTCGACACGCACATCCATCGGCTGGCGCAGCGCTGGGGTTTGAGCGACGGACGTAGCGTCGAGCAGACGGAACGCGACCTGAAGGTGTTATTCCCGCGGGAGCAGTGGAACGTGCTCCACCTGCGAATCATCTACTACGGGCGCGAACACTGCACGGCCCGCGGGTGCGACGGCACGGTCTGCCCGTTGTGCCGCGAGCTGTTCCCGGGGCGGCGGAAAACCGTGCCGACGCGCAAATAGCGGTGCGGCGTCGTGCGCCGGGGCGACGAGGGCAAAGAAAAGCCCGCCCTCGTGAGGAAGGGCGGGCGGTGGGGGCAGCGGAGGATGGTTATTTCTTGGTCTCGGCCTTGGGGGCGTCGCACTGCTTCTTGGCGCAGTCGCATTTGTCGCCGCACTTGGTCTTGCAGCCGTCGCCGCATTGACACGCGGGAGCCTGGGGCTTGTCGCAGCCGGAGCCGCAAGCGGTGCCGGCGAAGGCGGTGGTGGCGAGGCCGAGGACGAGCAAGGGGAGGAGGATCTTCTTCATGATGGGAACGGAGGTTGTTGGGTTGGTAGCCGGGACACGGGTCCCGTTGTACGAGCTGTACACCGCACGGTTCGTAATCCCTCGAAAGATTTTGGTGGATTTCGCCCGGGGAATATGCGTTTTCCTGCATCCCGTTCGGGCGATTAGCTCAGTTGGTTAGAGCACCTGCATCACACGCAGGGGGTCACAGGTTCGAGTCCTGTATCGCCCACCATCCCGTACCCGGGGCGGCCCGAGGCTTGGGTTTCTCGGCTGATCGAGGGGGGGCGGGATGCGGACACGCCGTCCAGCCGCCCGCCGAACCGCAAATCGCGGGGGACGACCGCTTGACTCGGGGTGGAAACTTTTTTCTCCGCGCGCCGTCATAGCTCTGCGAACGTCAACCATCGTTCCTCCCAACCTATGCGCACGAAATCTGCCTTCCTCCTCGCCGGTGTGGTGGCTCTTTCCCTTTGCTCGGCCGCGATGGCGGGCGACCGCGACCGTCGCCACGATTCCCGCCACGACCATGACCGCCGCGGGCACCATGTCTCCCGCCACGACGGTCCGCGCGGCCGCGACATCCATGTGTGGTCGCACCATCGGCCCCGTCCCCATTTTCGCGCCCACCACATGCCGCCGCCGCTGCGCCACCAGTGGATGCCGCATCGCCCGAGCTACCGGCATATCTGGGTCTCGGGCTACTGGCAGTGGCGTTCGCCCTTCGCCGAGTGGGTGTGGGTCGACGGTTACTGGGCGCTCCCGCCGCGTGCGGGTGTCGTCTATGTCGCCCCGCGGTATGTCGCGATCGACGGCGGCGTCGAGTATGTCGAGGGCGGTTGGTGCGAGTCGTCCTACGCCTCCGCCAACGACGGCACGGCCACCGGCGTGGTGCTGGGCGGCGTGGCCGGCGGCATCATCGGTCACCAGTCCAAGAACACTGCCGCCGGGGCGCTGATCGGCGCAGTGGTGGGCGGCATCATCGGACACAGCGCCGACGCGCACAACGCCGAGGTCCGCGCCGAGAAGCGCGAGGCGGCCCGCATCCAGGCCGAGACGGAAGCCGAACGTCGCACGCAGGAGCAGATCGCCCTCGGTCAGCAGACCTCGGACGCGGAGCTTGCGGCCGCGCAGGAGCGCGCGCGCGTGGCCAAGGAGAAACTGGCCACCGCGAAGGCGGAACGCGAGGCGGCGCGCGGGCGTGCGGCCGCCCTCGAGAAGGCCGAGCGCGAGGCCGCCGCGGCCGAGGCGGAACTGAGCGCGCTCGAGAGGAAGTAGACCCGACAACCTTTCCCTCCGAGCCCGGGGTGCGTGCGAGTGCCCCGGGCTTTCTCGTGGCTGGCTCGTCCGGTATCGGCGGGGCGGAAAGCCGCTTGCCCCACCGCGGGCGCGGGCGGTTGACTGCGGGGCATGCCGAAGACCCTCTGCGTGTATTGCTCCTCAAGCGACCGGCTCGAGCCGAAGTACTTCGCCGCGGCGGAGACGCTGGGCCGCACGATGGTCGCGCGCGGCTGGGGGCTGGTCTACGGCGGGGGCCGTACCGGACTCATGGGCACGGTGGCGCGCACGGTCAAGGAGGGCGGCGGCCGGGTGGTCGGTGTGATCCCGGAGTTCATGAAGGTGAAGGAACTCGCCTACGACGAGGCCGACGAGCTCGTGACGGTCGTCACGATGCGCGAGCGCAAGCTGCTCATGGAGTCCCGCGCCGACGCCTTCGTGGCGCTGCCGGGCGGCTGGGGCACGCTGGAGGAGATGATGGAGATCCTCGCGCTGCGGCAGCTCGACGTGCTGCGGAAACCCTGCGTGTTCCTCAACCAGGACGGGTTCTACGACGACCTGCTGCGCTTCTTCGACCGCATGATCACCGAGCGCTTCAACAAGCCGAGCAACCTCGAGCTGTTCTGCGTGGCGCGCACGGTCGACGAGGTGCTCGACCTCGTCGACGGGTCACCGGTGGCGGCGGAGACGAAGTGGTTCGAGACGCGATGACGGCACCGAGTTCTGTCGGACTCCACAGGAGGCAACGAAGAGAACGAAGCACGGAAGTCCATGCGCCGGACGAGCCCTTCGAACGGGAGGAAATCGGATGCGACGTGAGCCGGTCCTTGGGCTGTTGCGATCGCATGCGGCGCGGCCGCTCGATGCGAACGAGGCGGCGATGGCGGCGCAGATCATCGCGTTCGTCGAGGAGCACGCGGACTGTTTCGAGCGCAGCTGCCTGCCCGGGCATCTCACGGGCTCGGCGTGGGTCGTCGATCCGGCCCGCGAACGGGTGGTGCTCACGCATCACCGGAAACTGGATCGCTGGCTGCAGCTCGGCG